>CAYTVV010000087.1:0-9435 GCA_964441875.1 uncultured Desulfurivibrio sp. | reverse complement strand
CAGGTTCTTGCCCAGTTGCACCGGGAGGAGCTGGACCTGCTCTATGTCGCGCCGGAGCGGTTGATGAGCGACGGGTTTGTCGAGCGGCTCCGCGAGATCCCCATCGCCCTGTTCGCCATCGACGAGGCGCACTGCATCTCCCAGTGGGGACACGATTTCCGTCCCGAATATTCCAAGCTTGGCCAGCTGCGCAAGCTCTTCCCCGAGATCCCCCTAATCGCCCTCACCGCCACAGCCGAGCCCCATACCCGCAAGGATATTCTTGAACGTCTGGGCTTACGCTCAAACCAGTGTTACGTCTCCGGCTTTGACCGGCCCAATATCCGCTATACCGTGCTGGAAAAACACAAGCCTGTTGCCCAGCTTGCCAATTTTTTGCAGGGGCGGCGGGAGGAGGCGGGGATCGTCTACTGCCTGAGCCGCAAACGGGTGGAGAAGGTGACCGAGCAGTTGCGCGAGGCCGGATTTTCCGCAGCCTCCTATCACGCCGGGCTGCCAGCCATGCAACGCCAGCGGGTGCAGGAGGATTTCCTGCGGGACGATGTCCAGATCATCGTGGCCACGGTGGCCTTCGGCATGGGCATCGACAAATCCAATATCCGCTATGTGGTGCATTACGATATCCCCAAGAACCTCGAAAGCTATTATCAGGAAACAGGCCGTGCCGGCCGCGACGGGCTGGCGGCCGAAGCCTTGCTCCTGTTCGGCTATGGCGATATCGCCCTGGCCCGAGGCCTGATCGAAAACAGCGACAATGCCGAACAGAAGCGGATCGAACTCCACAAACTCAACACCATGGTGGGCTTTGCCGAGGCTCTGAGCTGTAGGCGGCAGGTGCTGCTCGGCTATTTTGGCGACCGTCTGGAGCAGGATTGCGGGAATTGCGATATCTGCCTCAACCCGCCGGAGCTGGTCGATGTGACGGAGGACGCCCGCAAGGCGTTGTCCTGCGTCTTTCGGGTGGAGCAGCGTTTCGGGGTGGGGTATGTGATCGAGGTGCTGCGCGGCTCCAAAAAGGAGCGGCTCCTGCAACTGGGGCACGACCGGCTTTCCACCTATGGCATCGGCGCGGACAAAAGTCAGGAGTACTGGGGCAGCATCCTCCGCCATCTGGTGCAGCAGGGGTATCTGGAACAGGATGTGGGGAATTACTCGGTGCTCAAGCTGAGCGAGGCCGCCCGGCCCCTGTTGCGCGGAGAGCAAACCCTGAGCATGGCCAAGCCCAGGGCCAAGGTCGCGGCCCTGCCCAAGGCTGTTCGGCGCAAGGTCGGCGATCTGGAGTACAATCAGGAGCTGTTTGCCGCGTTGCGCGTGGTGCGAAAGGCCTTGGCCGATGAGGCCGGGGTTCCGCCCTTTGTTATTTTCAGCGATGTCGCCTTGGCTGAGATGGCAGCCCATCTGCCCATCGACAATGAGGCCTTTTTGCGAATCCACGGGGTAGGCGCCCATAAACTTGAACGCTACGGCGCGGATTTTCTTGCCGAGATCCAGCAGTTTTGCAAGACTGCCCCAGGGGAGGAGTAAGGAGTTTTCCCGCGAGGGATGTTTTTACAGAAGGTGCATGCCTACCTTGACCACCACCTTTTTGGTAAAGACAGGGCGTTGCTGGGTCATGAGCGATGGCATGTGGGCATCGTGGGGGAACAGGGCCATGAAATTTCCCGGAAACAGGTCCACCCGCAGCAACCCTTGGGCCGGGTGTTTGTATAATTCCACATCCTTCGCAGTATCATAGGGTGTGTCGATTTGTAGTGCATCTGCCTGGCACCAGCCAATTCCCTCTTCTCCCCTTATAACCGCTTGAATATCCAGATATTTCCGGTGCGCTTCAATCTCGGCGGTATCCGGAGCGCATGTTTCATAGCTCATGACAATGGCGAAGAGGTCATCGCCTTGTAAATGGTATTTCTTTTCTTCCGCATTGTGATCCAACGACAGGAGAAAATCAAAGGCCAATTCCCACGCTTTGCCAAAGGGATAACATCTGTAATTCTGTAAACGATCAACGATCATGGCTATCAATTCCTATGGGGCTGTTATTCAGTGGTATTTCAGTTCCCGCTTTGTTTACAGAACTAACTTCGCCCTGTCAAGCATGCGGGGGAAGCTCGCACGCAGCCCCCCCGCCAAAATCCTCATGCCCCGGCTGTCCTCGTTGAGCAGAGCGCAGAATTTGATGAACTCCTCCATCAGGTTGGTGGTGGCTTTTTTCGCAACCAGCGGGGTCCCAGGATTCGTTAGTTGGCAAAGGCCCCATACTTAAGGGCCTTCAGGCATTCCCGCACGCTTTTAAAGTCGGCGGGCTGGCCCCAGCCGAGAATCCCGGCTTTTTTTGCCGCATCGGAATCAGCCTTCATCGCGATGAGGGCCTCGCCGAGCTTCTTGGCCTTGTCAGCATCAACATGCTTTGCCGCAATCATGGGCCACTCGGGATACAACTCCGTGCTATGCACAAAGGGGAAGTTGTCCTTGATTTGGTTGATGATCTTGAAGTCAGACATGGAGATTTTTCCTTCCGCTGCCATAGCCTCCAGGAGATCGGTGCGGACGGTTCCCGCATCCATGGCTCCGTTTTTCACGGCCAGAATCACGTTGTCATGCTTGATGCCTTCCTTGAACTCGGCAAAATCCTTTCGGTAATCGATTCCGTTCTGGAGCAGAAGTCGCATGGCCATTTGGCCGCCGCCAAAAGAGACCGCTTTCACCACCATGAATTTCTTGCCTTTGAGGTCGGCAAGATTATTGATGGGGCTGTCCTTGCGCACGAAGATCACCCCGCCGAACTCCTTGACCGGTCTGCCGCCCGCCGAGTTGATCTGCATGGCGACGGCCTTGGCGCCGTACAATTTTTCTACCTCCACGAAAAAAGCGGAGTTCGCCAGCAAGAAATCGATCTTGCCGTTTTTCAACATGGGTTCAATGGTGTCGAACTGGAGGGGCATAATGGTAACGGGCTCTCCCATCTTGTCGGTGAGATACTCCCCGGTCGCGGTCCATTCCTCCATGACCTTGGGCGCGCCCCGCAGGGACATAACGCCGATCTTAATTTCCGCCTGAGCTGCCGCGACAAACATGGCGCTGACCAGCAGAGCTATACACATCATCCCGATTTTTTTCATGCTGTTTCCCATAACATTTCTCCTTGCTGTATTGTTTCATGCTTTTCCCGAATGTTCCGGAATCTATAACAATCAGAGTATCGCGACCTACATCAATCAAAGTATCGTCTGGGCGATATTAAGACCGACTTTTCCATAGTATAAAAACAAGCAGATGCTGTGGAGTATTTTTGAGCGATTCATGTTTCTAGCCAGAAACATGAAGAAAAAATATGGGACACACAGGAGGATGGTTATGGAAAAAGTAAGTGCAGAAGTTAATGCCGACACTTCACCGGCGGCAAAAGGCGTATTTGGATATTTAATCAAAAATCTGCAAGCACGGGGAAAACCGGCACGAAAAACACTTTTCGGCTATGTAGCTGCCTGGACGGCCTTTGCGGTTATTTTGTGGGGTATAGATATTTCATCCATTATACCTACTTATTCTGCAAAGGCAGTTCTCGCGATTATTGTTTGGGCATCTATTATCTGGATAACCGATGCTATTCCCGGTGGCGTTTCAGGTTTAATGATACCAATGCTGCTGGTGGTAACAAAGGCCGTGCCGAAGATACCGGAGGCATTCGGCGGATATGTTTTGGATGTGAGTTTTCTGTGTCTAGGTGCATTTATATTTGGGGCTATATTGTGGTCTGCAAATCTGGATACCCGCATTGCCTTAACCGTCCTGTCAAAGATGAAGTCCACCAAGGTGAGCAAGATAATATTAGGATTGTTCAGCACCTGTATGGGCTTAGCATTAGTTATTCCGGCGGCTGTTGCCAGGTCAGCTACACTTTTGCCTGTTGTCCGTGGGATTATAGAATTGTTTGGGGATACTAAAGCGGAGAGAGATGCAAAAAAGGCGATTGTAATATCCGCCCTTGTGTATGCGCCGATGGTTGGGGGCATCCTTTTCCTTACTGCGCATATGCCTAATGTCATAATGGTGGGACTTTTTGACAAACAGCTCAACATACAGATTTCATGGATACAGTGGCTTTGGCTTCATCTGCCAATAGCGGGACTTTTCCCTATCATGTTCTGGATATTGAAGTTCTTCTTCAAGTTTCAAAACGTGGAGGTTTCAGGCGGAATAGAAAAGATAGAAACCGCCCAAAAAGAGCTCGGCAAAACCAAAAATTATGAATGGGTCATTTTGCTCATTTTTGCGTTTGCGGCAATAATGTGGGCACTTGAGGATATCCATAAGATCAAGACAGGGATGGTTACCCTCATGGCGTTGGGAGTATTTTTTATCCCTGGCATATTTCCCTTAAAGTGGAAAGCGATAGAAAACAAGACCATCTGGGGAACATGGCTGCTTCTTGGCGGCGCCCTCTCTATGTCTGCGGCCATGGGTTCCACCGGGCTTGCAAAATATCTGGCTGCCATAATTCATCCACTTGTGGAAGGCAAAGGGTGGATAATGGTCCTCATGATAATGATGGCTGGCACGCAGTTTATACGTCTCGGGATGCTGAGCAATGTGGCTGCTGTTGCAATGCTTGCGCCGATCCTATTAGAGATGG
Source organism: uncultured Desulfurivibrio sp. (assembly GCA_964441875.1). Taxonomy (GTDB): domain Bacteria; phylum Desulfobacterota; class Desulfobulbia; order Desulfobulbales; family Desulfurivibrionaceae; genus Thiovibrio. The sequence goes on along the minus strand of CAYTVV010000087.1, from coordinate 4,802 downwards.
CGCCTCTCCTTCACATGAACCCTGTTGCCTTTACGCTGCTGGTTGCCAATCTCGATACCTTTGCGTTTGTGATGCCCACGCAGATTACAGCAGCCGTAATAGCATACGGCACAGGTACTTTTTCCATGTCAGATTATGCGAAGGTAGGTCTTCCTATAATCATTATCGCAATATTGTGGAGTATTTTTGTTATGGCGCCCTGGTATGCCTTGAATGGATTTCCGGTATGGCAGCCTTTAGTGCAATAACTATTGGCAGTGGGAAGTTAAATTGATTTGGAAAGGAGAATGTTGAAATGAAAAAGACAATATTTCTGTTGTTGCTATTTTTTTTGCTGTCTCCTGCCATGGCTTTTTCAGAGGTAAGACTTGGTCTTTTGCCAAGACTTCCAGAACAAGAAATGATTGAGATGTTTACACCACTCGCAAAGTATCTTGAGAAAGAGATAGGCCAGAAAGTAACTATTGTGGTTCCAAAAGACTTCGATACCTTTACCAAAATGGCAATTGCGGGGGAGTTTGACTTAGGCTATGCAAATCCATATATCTATGTCCTTATCAAGAAGGATGTCCCGGCAGCAGAGCCACTCGCCCTTGCTGAAGAACCTAAAATCGGAAAGAGGTTCAAGGGGATCTTGTTTGTAAGAAAAGACAAGCTTGTAAAAAGTGTGAATCAATTGAAGGGCAAGAAGATAGCCTTTCAAGATCCAGGCTCTGCTGGAGCCTATCTTGTGCAGATGCTCATGCTCAAACAAGCAGGCATCAATAAAGCAGAAATTAATCCGGTATTTGTTAAAAAACGCGATGCTGTTGCAGACGCAGTATTATTCGGCACGACAGATGCGGGGGGAATAAGGGAGGACGATCTTGAGAAGGTTCCCAATAGTAATGAGTTTCGCGTCATAGGGACAAGTGAATGGATCCCAAACTTTCCATTATTTGCAACAAAGAAGTTAGGTGAGGCAGTTACGGCAAAAGTAAAAGCGGGCCTGTTGAAGCTCAAACCAGGGACAGCAATTGCATTTCCGGTATCTGGCCCGGCAAAACTTGAAGGCTTTGTTTCAGTAACGGATAAGGACTTTGATCTGATCCGGGCCGCTGCCAGAGCAGCAGAAGCATTTTGAGATCTGTAAATTTTCTTAAAAAAGGCAGGAAGAACAAGATGAAGTTCATGTGGCAAGAATTTTTAATTTTATCATGGAGGGTTATTTCTTACCGATTCAGGTCGCATTCAGGCTTGAACAAGAAAACATCCAAAGAATCCATTTAGAAAACTTAGGCGCTGGTTAAGCGAGAGGGGTCAGCTCTCAATAATGGTTTCACTAAGTTCAAACAAATAGGAGTTTAATCATGACAAAGATATCTACTAAACGGGCAATAAACTTCAAGCCAAAAACCCTTGGTGAAATACCGGTGGAGATAATAACTGCCGACTTGCTTATTGTCGGAGGAGGCAACGCCGGGTGTTTTGTGGCTGTGGAGGCCAAGAAAAAGAATCCTGATCTTAAAGTTGTTATTATGGAAAAGGCTAACATTATGCGTTCCGGGGCTTGCTCGGCTGGTATGGACGCCATCAATACCTACATCCCCGAGGGTAAAACACCTGAAGATTTGGTGCGCTGGTCCCGCTCTCAGGTTGGTGGTGGGCCGTTGCGTGAGGACTTGGCCCTGTCCAACGCCAAAGAACTCAACGAAGCCGTAGACGATCTTGAGCGCTGGGGGCTACCCATCCTTCGGGACGAAAATGGAAAAGCATCGTTTCGTGGGAAGTGGGACGTTTCCATCCACGGTGAACAACTCAAGCCCATTATGGCTGAGAAGGCTATTGAATCCGGAGCTGAAGTCTATAACCGTGTTGCGGGAACAGGGCTCCTAATGGATGGTGAAAGGTGCATTGGTGCAATGGGTCTTGGCGTGAGGGATGGAAAGTTCTATGTTTTTAGGGCCAAGGCCACTGTGGTTTCCACCGGTGGCGCAGGCACTCTTTATAAATCGTATACAGCCGACTCCACCGATAGCGGAGCCCAAATATGGATGTGCCCTTACTGCGTGGGCTCGGGTTATGCCATGGGGTATCGCCAAGGCGCGGAGTTGACCTCGCTGGAGCAACGCTGGGTAGCCACCCGATCTAAAGACTTCTGTGGCCCGATAGATACAATATCCGTAGGGTACAAAACCCCTATCATTAACTGCAAAGGCGAAAAGATTATGCAGGAACGATACGCCCATTTGGGCGGTGAATCCGCCCCGCGTTACATCCGGGCGAACGCCCCCATGGAAGAATGGCTGGCTGGCAGGGGGCCGACATATTGTGATACGCGTAACATGGACCCCAAATTAGTCGATGACATGATGGTCGACTACCTGAATGAGCGGCCGTCTTTTGTTCTTTTTCTCGCCAGCCGGGGGCAGGATGTGACAAAGGAGCCTATCGAGACTTATGGCTCGGATCCATATATCGTGGGTGGTCACACCATGGGCGGGTACTGGGTGGACATTGATCGTATGACAACCGTCCAAGGCATGTTTGCCGCAGGCGAAACCGCCGGGGGTAACCCTAATAAGTTTGTGGGCGGCTGCGCTGCCGAGGGGAAGCTGGCTGCTCGTGGGGCTATTAAATATATGGAAGGGGTCGAATTGCCTGAATTGGATATGAATCAGGTGAATTCCGAGAAGGAACGAATCTTTATGCCACTTATGAGGGATAAGGCATTCGAAGGCGTATCTTCTTTGGAGATGAAGGAACGGCTGCAGCGTCTTATGGATGAGTATGCTGGCGGCACTTCCCAGTATTATCGAACCAATGAAGAGCGCCTGGATTACGCCTTGAAGCATATCAAGATGCTGCGAAGCCAGTTCCAGTATCTTAAAGCCAAGGATCTACACGATCTTATGCAAGCCAGTGAAACAATGGATCGGGTGGACGTGGCGGAAGCGGTTTGCCACCACTTGAAGGCTCGCAAGGAAACACGTTGGCAGGGATGGCAGACGCGCTCTGATTATCCTGAAGTGGATAATGAAAACTTTGACTGCTTTGTTGAGAGTAGGAGGAACCCTGAAACAGGTGAAATCACAACCTTTACCAGACCTTACGAAAAAATTGTTTCTGGTGATCGATATTCATCTTAAGCTGGATACCATAAAAATAAACCATTTTGAATTTTAAGGAGGTCCTTAAATGCCACCAAGAGTTAATCTGGAAAAATGTAACGGTTGCGAGGGGCGCGAAGAATCCTTTTGCGAGGAAGTCTGTCCCGGCAACCTTATGACCGTGGGTGATGAGACGATGAAAGCTTTTTGTCGGAACAACCGCGATTGTTGGGATTGTATGTCTTGTGTCAAGGCTTGCCCGCGCAATGCCATCGAGACTCGCGTTCCGTATCAACTGGGGTACTGCAATGCGACGCTTAAGCCTTTCATGGCAAAAAATTCTATCACTTGGAAGTGCACAGATATTTATGGAAACGTGAAGACGTACAGCTACAAGAACCGCCTGGAAGTTTAGGAGCCGTTCCTTTACGGCTCTTTACGCCGCTAGCACTGCTGCCGGGTTGACCATACAAATGATCAAGTTGTTTTTTAACAGCGGCTTAGTCGACTGCGATCCTTGTGTGCTGGAATACAAGCAAGGCAAAACTCCCCTTTGGGAAAAGGGGAGTTTTGCCTTGTCATGCCAGGCGCCGAAGGGCATTTCCATTGACATATTCCGACCCATTTGGAAGTTAGCGGTTTAGCTTGTAAATCACCCCTCCAAATGATATCTTTTTTATTTTGGGGAGGGATAATGCAGAGCCAGTGGCACCTTAGTGAAAGTGAGTTGTTTAACGGGGCGTCCGTCGCAAAAGAAGAATTTATGTCTCTGGCAATAAGGAGGGATGTAGGAAAGGATTATATCCTTTTCTTCGAGGATGACCCTAGTACTTCCTGTTTCTACCTCGAAAAAGGTATCGTAAGAATATTCAAGACTACCTTGGAAGGTAAAGAACCAATTTTTTTCTTACGCCGGCCAGGTGAGTTTTTTGGGCTGGCCGAGGTTATCGACGCCAAGCACAGAAAGGCCAATGCTCAAACTATTACTCCCAGCGTGCTTTATGAAATCAGTAGAACAAATTTCGAAGATCTTCTTTCCCGTTATCCTGATTTTGCCAAAAAAATAATTCATATCCTCGGCGGGAGGGTTCGCTACCTTGGCGAGCAAATCGAGAGCCTTATGGTATGTGATGTCAGCACCCGTTTAGCGAAGCTCCTGGTTTATCTGAGTTATGACATTCTATTGGATCAGGAGGATTGGATGAAACCGGTCGTGATCCCTTTGAGTCTGACACAAGAACAAATGGCAGCCATGACTGGATCCTGTCAGCAGACCATAAGCGAAATATTGAAAAAATTTCAGGCAGACAGATTGATCACTCTTTCTGGAAAGAAAATTACTATCGTGAATCCACTGAAATTATTGAGTAAAACTGAAACCTAAGCAAGAGCTGGCGCCTCTCGTCCTTGCTCGGGACGTTTGCGTAATTCTGTATCCTGATATGCGTCATACGGTTTGTCAATCTGTAGTTCATTGGCCTGACGCCAGCCAAGCCCCTCTTCTTCAGTGAATCTCTTCACGCACCAGGCTGCTGGCAGGATTTGGCCAGCAGATCCTGAAGCTTCCAGGGCGAGGAGAGGCAGGCGCAGCCTTGACTGCACTCGTTGAGCAGGGCGCAGAAGTTGATGAATTCCTCCATCAGGTTGGTGGTGGCCTTTTTCTTGTACTGAATGATCTGCAAGGTCCGTTTCATGTCGATGCCCTCCACGGGC
>CAYTVV010000086.1:0-9459 GCA_964441875.1 uncultured Desulfurivibrio sp. | reverse complement strand
ATGCGAAACCCTTATCTTTTTTCGTGGGGTGAGCGATGGGACTTGAACCCACGACCTCCGAGGCCACAACCCGGTGCTACCACCAGCTGAGCTACGCTCACCATATGGGGGATATTCTCCCCGGAACCAACGCACCCTATATAATCAATCGGTTTCTGTTTCGCAAGGGCAAAGTCGGGGAGACCGGGGCTTATAACTCTTTACTACAGTGCTTGCACATCTTGGCCTGGGACTTGACGATCTCCATACAGTAGGGGCATTCCTTCCGGTGGTTGTTTTCCAGAAGTTGTTGTATGGACAGGTTGGCCTGCATCTCGATATCGCCATGGATGAACTTGTGGTTGCGGATCGGATCGATGCAATCGAGGTTGTTCAGGTCGATCAGGAGTTCGCAGGCTCTTTTGCGCGCCGCGAGGTCCGCCGAGTTGTCAAGGATAAGACAGAGGGCTGGGGCGAGATTGTTTTCAGCCACACAGCTATCCAGGTTTCCGGTATGCGTTTTTTCGTTCCGGTGGCGCTCGCTTTGTTGCTGGAGGGCCGTAACATCAATAATCGATCCGGTAAAGGCGTCGGCCCCCCCCACCATGATGGTCATGCCATTATCCTCTCCTGGGAGAAGCATGTAGCGGCAGGAAGCCTTGTGGCCATAGCGTTCCTCGAATTGCTCCCAGCTTTTGGCGAAAATGGAGCAATCATTGTTGAGGCAGATAAACAGGATATCCGATCCCCACCCCAGGCCATCGCCGATGTGAAATGGCGGGGCCTCACAGCAGGAAAGCCGTTCCTTGCAGTAAGGACAGTAATGTTCTTCGCTGGCAAGCCTGATAGATCGTTCGATGTCCATGGTGATATCCTCCGTAGGCGCATGGCCTCTGGTGTCAGTGAGATGTGTTTACTGGGGTGACCGGCGCTCCGACCTGGGGCGCTTTGCCAGCTCACGAAGCTGGGGACGTGTTTTTGAAGGTGAAGACGAGAAGGCACACGCCAAGGAGCAACAGGAACACGGCAATGGAAGCTCGGTATTTCATTAAAAACTTCATCACCGCAGAATAATGCACAATGCGAGGGAGGTCAACCGCGTAAGTGATTTTTCGCGACAACCTGGGCGTGGTTGGGGGTAGTGCAGGGCAATTCGTGTGTCGAGGTTGAAATGCGCTTGAGTTTATCCGACTGAACAGAGTACACTTTGAGTCAAGGTGGGGGGTGCACAAGAGAAGCCCCTTGCGCTCGCTATCTGCGCAACCCTTGTGTTCTCAATGGGTTACAGGAAAACTGGTTGACTTTTACGGGTATGGCAATTAAAGATGGTCTCGTTAAAAAAATGAAGAGCCAGAGCCACGGGTCGATATTTTTCTGAAATAGAGACATGAACGCACAGCACGGATTTTTCATTCGCTGCATAAGATTGAGAATTTGGGGTTATTGAAGAAGATTATGGCTAAGAAAGAGATTTCTCGTTACGCGGAAGCAGGGGTTGATATTGATAAGGGCAACGCCTTTATCGATGCCATCAAGCCAATCGTGGCCTCTACCTTCCGTCCCGGCGTACTCACGGGCATCGGTGGATTTGGCGGGCTTTTCGCCCTGGGCGGCGGCAAGTTCCAGGACCCGGTTCTGGTGTCGTCAACCGATGGGGTCGGCACCAAGCTGAAAATCGCTGACATGTGCAACAAGCATGACACCATTGGCATCGACTTGGTGGCCATGTGCGTGAACGATATCATCGTTTGCGGCGCGCATCCCCTTTTCTTTCTGGATTATTTCGCCACAGGCGGCCTTGATCTTGGGGTTGCCACCGACGTGGTCAAGGGCATCGCCAAGGGCTGTGAGATTTCCAAATGCTCCCTGATCGGCGGGGAAACGGCGGAGATGCCGGGTCTGTATCAGGCTGGGGATTATGATATCGCCGGGTTCGTGGTCGGGATCTGCGAGCGCGACAAATTGATCGACGGCTCCGAGATCAGCGTTGGCGATAAATTGATCGGCCTTGCCTCAAGCGGGGTGCATAGCAACGGCTATTCCTTGGTGCGCAAGGTTTGTTTCGAGGAGATGGGCCTCAGCGTCAACGATAAAATCGAAGAGTTCGGCTGTACCCTTGGCGAGGAATTGTTGCGCCCGACCAGAATCTACAGCGAGACGCTGCTGAATCTGGTCAAAAACTTCAAGGTGAAGGGGCTGGTTCATATAACCGGCGGCGGCATTATTGATAATATCCCGCGGGTCTTGCCCAATGGCTGCAAGGCGGTGATCAACAAGAAAGGCTGGAATGTTCTGCCGATTTTTGATTTTCTCCAGAAAAATGGGAAAATATCAGCCCATGAGATGTGCCGGACCTTCAATTGCGGCATCGGCATGGTTGTGGTTGTTGATGCAAAACAGGTGGATGACTGTATGCAGCAGCTGATAGCCCTGGGCGAGACCCCGTATCTGATCGGGGAGATTGACGCCATGAAGAAAAAAGACACCATGGCCGTTGAGGTTGATTGCGGCTGAGTTATTGGTGGTAATGGTTTCTGCTCAAGGCTCACGGGTTTCCCCCGTGGGCCTTTTTTTTGCTGAGGTTCAGCTGCCGCAGTCTTTGGTGCCGCCCTTGATCTTGTAGATGGCATGCTGTAAAGCGGGGAGCACGGCTTCCAGGTTTTCTTGTGCCGCTTTTTTGCTGCCAGGAAGGTTGATGATCAGGCTCTGCTTTCTGGTGCCGGCGATTCCTCGGGAAAGGATGGCATTGGGGGTTTTTTGCAGGCTGGCCAGACGCATGGCCTCGCCGATGCCCGGGATCTCCCGGTCAAGGATTGCCCGGGTTGCCTCGGGGGTCAGATCGCTGGGGGAAACGCCGGTGCCGCCGGTGCTGAGGATCAGGTCGATTTTTTTTTCATCCACCCAGGCCCGGAGAGTTTCTTGGATCATGGCGATCTCGTCCGGGACTATTGCGTAGGCCACCACGGAAAATCCCTGTTCGCCGAGCATTGCTTGCAGCTGCGGGCCGCTGGTGTCTTCCCGCTCTCCGCGCGAGCCCTTGTCGCTGATGGTCAGTATACCGCCGGTGTATGGTGTCATGTGCTGTCTCCTCCAAGCAGGTGATGTCGTCTGCATAGTAGTAGGAAAAATCCAATGAAGTCAAGCAGCTAATCGGAATGTCTGTTGTCTTCTTCCAGTCAACCTGCTATTTTGGTAACTGTCCAGCAGCACCACATCTGCGTCGCCGCTGCGCTGCTGTCATTGGCCTGCTCATGTGCAAAAGCACACTTCGCAGACCTCTTCCTAGCATCTGCGGCAGCAGTGAAGCGGCGCTGCTGAACAGTTACCGATGGGGGATGGTCTGTTTTTGGGCTTGACCTGGGTAGTTACTTGTTTTTTTGATAAAAATAGAGCCGTATTCGTTTTTTGGTGACTTTTAATGAAAAAACCCTCGCAGGACACAGGGAAAATAGCCAAGTCCGCCGGAACAGTCGGGGTGGCCGTGATGTGCAGCCGTGTCCTGGGGCTGGTTCGCGAGCAGGTTTTTGCCTCGTTCTTCGGGGCTGGCTTTGCCTTCGATGCATTCGTGGTGGCTTTTCGGATACCAAACCTGCTGCGCGATCTCTTTGGCGAAGGTGCTTTGAGCGCTGCCTTTGTCGCGGTTTTTTCCGATTATGAAACCAATAAAGGCGAAAAGGCAACCTGGGCCTTGGCTGGCAACGTCCTGGTCTTTATTGCGATTCTGCTCAGTTGTCTTACCCTGTTGGGGATGCTGTTTTCCGAACAGATCGTTGGGGTCATGGTCGAGGCCGGGTTTAAGTCGATCCCCGGAAAATTCGCGCTTACCACACTTCTTTCGACGATCATGTTCCCCTTTCTTATCTTCATCTCCTTGTCTTCGGTGGTGATGGGGATTCTGAACACCAGGGGGCGTTTTTTCGTTCCGGCTCTGGCCGCAGGATTTTTCAACCTGGGCTCGATCGTTGGCGGCGTTGGCTTTGCCCTGCTCATGCCCCGGTTTGGCCAGCCGCCCATCGTTGGTATGGCCATCGGCACTCTGATCGGCGGCATGATGCAGTTGGCCTGTCAATTGCCCGTCCTGTTTCGGGCCGGATTCGTCTTTGTGCCGCAGCTTGACCTCCGCCATCCCGGCCTGCGCCGGATCATGAAACTCATGGCCCCGGCGGTGATCGGCCTTGCGCCGCTACAGATCAATGTGCTGATCAACACCTATTTTGCCTCTTCCCTGGCCGAGGGAAGCCTTTCCTGGCTCAGTTACGCCTTTCGTCTGTTCTGGCTGCCGGTTGGTCTTTTCGGGGTTGCTCTCTCCACCGCGACCCTGCCGGTGATTGCCCGGTATGCAGCGCTCCGGGATATGGAGAAGTTGCGGGAAACCTATGCCTCCTCGCTTACCTTGGCATTCTCTCTGACCATCCCCGCCTCGGTGGGCCTGATGCTGCTGGGTGAGCCCATCACCCGAGTCATCTTCCAGCATGGCAACTTTGACAGCCTGGCCACCGTGAGAACCGCCGAGGCCCTGTCCTGCTATGCCGTGGGGCTTTTTGCCTATTCCTCGGTTAAGATCATGGTGCCGGTATTTTATGCCCTGGATGAGACCAGGTATCCGGTGGTGGGTAGCTTTTTGACCATGGCGACCAACGTGCTCCTGGTCTGGCTTACCATTGGCTTCTTGCAGCACAAGGCTCTGGCCCTGTCCATCTCCTGCGCCATGATCCTGAACTTTCTCTTCCTGAGCACGGTCTTGTACAGAAAACTCGCCGGATATTCCCTGCGCTATCTTTTTTCCGGGTTGGGTCGGGTACTTTGCGCCTCGCTGGCCATGGCCCTCTGTTTGTTCGGGGTGCAATACCTTCTCGCCCCTCTTGCCCTGGCCGGTTTTGCGGGAAGCGTGGTTGCGCTCGCCGTGGCTATTGCTACAGGCGGGGCGGTCTACGGAGTGACGCTCTATGCCTTGGGGTTCAAGGAGTTGACCGTGCTGGTGGAACGGGTTCGTCAGCGTTTTGGCTGGGGAGTATGATGGCTCCGGGGGTCTAGGTAAGCTGGCGGAGCAGGCTAAGCTGGGCCAGCAGAGCCGGGACTGCGGTATCGACCCGGAGGATACGGGGGCCGAGGCTGAAGGGTGCAAAGCCTTGCTCCGTGAAGCGTTGCACCTCGAAATCAACCCAACCGCCTTCCGGGCCGATGGCAAGGACGGCCCGCTGGGCAGACAGGCCTTGGGCTGCCTGGGCAATGGTCTGGTCGCCTTCTGGATGGGCGAGGAGCCGGATCGGGCAATCGCGCAGCAGTTCGGGCAGCAAGTCTTCCACGAATGGCCGGAAGCGGGAATGAACGGAGATCTCCGGCAGCTTGGTGTCAATGGCCTGCTCAAGCCCAAGGAGAAGCGGTTCGGTAAAGCCGTTGTTCTGGATGAGGGTGGAGCTGAAAAAACTTTTTTCGACCCGGTTGGCGTTGATCAGAAATATCCGACTCACCCCCATGGAGGCAGCCTGGGCCAAAACCCGTTTCAGCATGATCGGGCGGGGCACGGCCAGGATCAGGTCGGTGGGCGGGAAGGGCGGCGGTTCGGTGGTGAGATGCACCTCAAGCACAACGTGGTTGCCGTCCATCTCCTGGATGCAGCCGGTGCCAAGCAGGCCGCCAAGCACCCCGACCCGGACGCTGTCTCCGATTGTGCCGCGAAGAATCTTGCGGATGTGTTCGGCGCGGCGATCGGTCAGGGTGACATGCTGATCGGTCAGTTCCTGCGGATGGAGTAAGATCAGGTTCATAATGGATATGGTATCGGCTTTTTTTTACAATCTGTTCTTGACGGTGGGGGTGATTGTATTCGCTCCGCTTCTTTTCGTCAAAGTTATACTGACGCCCAAGTACCGCAGCCGTTCCCTTAAGCGGTTCGGCTTCGCGCTGGGGCAAAGCCCTGGCGGTTCCGCTTCGGGCAGGCCCCGCATCTGGGTGCATGCCCTGTCCGTGGGCGAGGTGGCTTCCGCCCGGAATTTGGTGCAGGAGCTGCGACGGAGCTATCCCCAGGGGCTCATCATTTTTTCCTCGGCCACCCGGTCCGGAGAGTCTTTTGCCCGTGCCCTCCTCCAAGAATATGTCGATTGTTTTGTGCCCTTTCCCTTTGATCTGCTCTGGAGTGTAAAACGTCTGATCGCTTGGGCAAAGCCCGATCTCTTTGTCCTGGTGGAGACAGACTTCTGGCCGAATTTCCTGAGGGAGCTGAATCGGCGGGATATCCCCTGCCTCCTGGTCAATGGCCGGGCCTCAGATAGCTCATTTGCCAGCTATCGCCGGTTTCGTTGGCTTTTTAGGCCGCTTTTTAATTCTTTTCGGGCCCTTGCCATGCAGACGGAGCAGGACGCCATCAGCATGCGCCAGTTGGGCGTTGACCCTGCGCGCCTGGCGGTTCTCGGTAATCTCAAATACGATGCAGCCCTGTCTGGAAGTGGTGCTAAGGCAGGGCTTGACCGGGCTGCCTTGCAGATTCCTGAGCAGGCTCTGGTTTGGGTGGCGGGGAGCACCCACCGGGGAGAGGAAGAGATTATCTTCTCTGCCTTTCAAAAGCTTGTCCAATCCTGTGCCAATCTCTTTCTGGTTGTGGCGCCACGGAATGTGGAGCGGGGCGCTGAGATTGCAGCCATGGCGGCACAACGCGGTCTTTCGGCCTGCCGTCGTTCTGTCGACGGCGCAGGGGGAGGCTCGGTGTTGATCCTCGATACCCTGGGGGAACTGGCATCGGTATACGATTTGTGCGATGTGGCCTTTGTCGGCGGCAGTTTGGTGGCGGAGCGGGGCCACAATCCGTTGGAGCCGGCGGTGTATGGCAAACCGGTGTTGTTTGGGCCGCACATGGAGGATTTTGCTGAGATCAGCCGCGATCTTTTGGCGGCGGGCGGAGCCAGACAGATCCACGATGCAGAGGATCTCTTGGCCGGGCTTTCCCTCCTGTTGTCCGATCCTGCCGAGCGGGAGCGGGCAGGGCGCCAGGCGCAGGAGCTGATTGCCTCCAGGCGTGGCGTCACCGAGGCGCATCTCGCGCTGATCCGCACTGTGCTGGCGCGGGAGGAGAGAGGATGAAGCAACTGCTTGCCGTCCTCTTTTTGGTCGGGCGCCTTTTCTCGCCGGCGTACAGTCTGGTCATGGTGCTGCGCGCTTTTTTCTACCGGAAAAATATCCTGTTGAAATCCCAACGCCTGTCGGTGCCGGTCATCAGTATCGGCAATCTCACCCTGGGGGGCACCGGAAAAACGCCCATGGTGCGCTATGTGACCCGCTTGCTCCTGGACAGGGATCTACGGCCAGCCATTGTCAGCCGTGGCTATGGGGGAAAGGCCACCGGTACGGTGAATGTCGTTTCCGATGGCATGCGGATACTGCTCCCGCCGGATATGGCCGGGGATGAGCCTTTCATGCTGGCCGAGGCGCTGCCTGGGGTTCCGGTTCTGACCGGCCCTGAAAGGGTACGGGTTGCAAGGCATGCCATCCAAGAGTTCGGGGTGAACCGCATCGTCATGGATGATGGTTTTCAGCATCTTGCCGTAAGCCGTGATCTTGATCTGGTTCTCTTCAGCGCCAGGACGCTTCTTGGCAACGGCCGGGTTTTTCCCGGAGGTCCATTACGGGAGCCGCTCTCTGCCTTGGGGCGCGCCCATTGCTTTGTCATTACCGGAGTTGACAGCGGTAACCGTTCCAGTGTGGATGATTTTCAACGGCGGCTCCAGGGAGCCTTTCCGGGAAAGCCTGTGTTTGCGGGCGAATATCTGCCTTCAGGAATCTGGCACAGCAGACAGGGAAAGGCCTGTACCCTTGTCGAGGCCCGGAAAATGCCGGTGTTCGCCTTTGCCGGGATCGCAAACCCGGATTCTTTTCGTCAGACCTTGCGGCAGGAGGGATTTTCTCTTGTGGGGTTTAAGGAGTTCAAGGACCATCATGGCTATACGGCCCAAGATGTTGCGGCCCTTATCGCCGCCGCCCAGGCGCACGGAGCCCAGACGCTTATCACCACGGAAAAGGATTTTGTCAAACTCCGGCCCTTTTTTGGGGAATTTCCCATCTTGGCCCTGACCATCGAACTTCGCATGGGCCAGGGCTTTGATCTGTTCATGGCTGAGTGGCTCGGTGAGTAGCCTCTGTAGTTGCGGCTTTAAATGCACGACTCAGGGAAGCCTGGTATTCGTGGGTGTGGTTTTTCTGCAACAGTCTGGTGGCCCCCTGCATGTCTCCGTTTGTGGTAAATCTGTATAACATCCCGAAAACAAATGATTTTATAGTTTTTTTCTCCGATGCTGGTGCAATGGTCTGTTTTTTGCATTTACCCCATATGGTTTCGTTATTGTTGTGAAATACACACAGATTAGGAAAAGAGTGTTCTTCATATGGATTCATTACAGCACACCATAAAAAGGCCGGTAAGCTTCGCAGGTATTGGCCTCCATTCCGGCAAAGATGCCACCCTCTCCATTTTGCCCGGCGAGGAGAACAGCGGGATTCGCTTTGTCCGCAGTGATTTGCCGCAGGCCGCGCCGACTCCGGCCTTCATGGACCGGATCGTCGACACCCGGCTTGCCACCACCATCGCCACCGAGGATGAGGCGATGATCTCCACCACCGAACATCTGCTGGCCGCGCTTTTCGGCATGGGCATCGACAACGCAGTGGTCGAGTTGGATGGTCCCGAGGTGCCCATTATGGATGGCAGCGCCGGTCCCTTTGTCCATGTGCTGAAACGGGTGGGCCGCCGTCGGCAAAACGCCTGCAAGTGGATGCTCAAGGTGAAGAAGGAAATCTCCTATTCCGAGGGAGATTCTTATGTGAAGATTCTGCCCTATAACGGATTTAAGGTCACCTGCGAGATTGAGTTCAATCATCATCTGATCAGAAAGCAAATTTTTTCCAGTGAGCTGACCCCCCAGAAATTCGCCCAGGAGGTTGCAGGAGCCAGAACCTTCGGTTTCCTTGATCAGGTTGAGAAGCTCAGACAGAGCGGCCTCGCCCTGGGCGGTTCCCTGGAAAACGCTGTGGTCATCGACGATGATTGCATAGTTAATGCCGAGGGGTTGCGTTTTGCCGATGAGTTTGCCAGACACAAAGCTCTGGACGTGATCGGTGATCTGGCTCTCCTTGGTTTCCCCCTGCTCGGTCATGTTGTGACCAGAAAATCAGGGCATGGCCATCATTTTTCTTTGATGAAGCAGCTTGCCGCCCAGCCTGAGCGGTGGGACCTCATCGCTTATGGGGAAGAAGGGGGCAACCAGGTGCTGGACAAGGTAGTCCTGGGCACCAAGGAGGCTGGCGACAAGCTGCTGTCCTACCTGTTGCCGCCCAGCATCGCTCTTGCCGGGCAACCCTGCTTCGCTTAAACGATTTAACCTCTCCTGAGAGGAACGGCCCGCAGATGTTGCAAAACTCTGCGGGTTTTTTTACGCCCGGCGGTTGGGGTGTTTCCATGAATCCTGCTTGCAATGGCGGGGGAAATTGGTA
>CAYTVV010000085.1:0-9833 GCA_964441875.1 uncultured Desulfurivibrio sp. | reverse complement strand
TGGGAGGCCTGGGCGCGGGTCTTGAAAAAACGGGCGGCCCACAGCCATTTGTCCAACCGGACCTGTGTTTCCTCGCTCATCGTTCTTTCCGCCGCCTCCTCCGCACTTTTCAAGCCTACCACAGTTCCCGGCCTGGAGCCAAGCCCCATCCCGCAGCCCGGCGCACTCCCCGTTTACCGCTTTCCGGCCCGAATCAAATGGTGTATATACTTCCCATCATGAAGCTCAACACCGTCGGCATAAAAGATATCAGGTATCCGGTGCGGGTGCGCGAAAAATCCGGAGGCATGCAGGAAACCGTGGCCAGCATCAGCCTACAGGTCAGCCTGCCCCGCCAGTACCGGGAATCCTGCGTCTCCACCTTCATCAAGGTTCTGAACACCTACCAGGATGAGATGAGCAACCGGATCTTCAGGAACCTGCTGGCCGAGGTGAAAGAAGAGTTGCGGGCGGAATCAGCCCATGTGGAAATGACCTTCCCCTATTTTCTGGAAAAAAAGGCGCCAATCACCGGCACAGCCGGTCTCATGGAATATACCTGCCGATTCACCGGCGGCATTGGCAAGGATGAGGATTTTATCCTGGCGGTGTGGGTGCCGGTGACCACCCTGTGCCCCTGCTCCAGGGAAATCAGCGACTGCGGCGCCCATAACCAGCGGGGCGAAGTGAACCTCACCGTCAAGTACTCGGGCTTCATCTGGATGGAAGACCTCATCGCCATGGCCGAGGCAGGCGCTTCCTGCGAAGTGTATTCCCTGCTGAAAAGGCCGGATGAGAAGTATGTAACGGAAAAGGCCTACCACAACCCGATGTTCGTTGAAGACGCGGTGCGCAAGGTGGCGGAGCAAGCCATGGCCCATCCGGCCATCACCTGGTTTTCCGTGAGCGTGGAAAGCTTTGAATCCATCCACAAGCACAGCGCCTATGCTTATGTGGACAGCGACGACCTTTGACTCAGGCAGCCAGCCGCACCAGGTTGCGCCCGGCGTGCTTGGCGGCATACAACGCCTTGTCCGCCCGGTTGATCAGGGTATCCATGCTCTCCCCTGATCGGTAGCCAGCCAGTCCGCAACTGATGGTGACGCCAAGCGGCAATTCCTCCACCCGTTGCCGCAATTTTTCGGCAATGGTGATCGCGTCATCCGCCATGGTGCCCGGACAGAGCACCATAAACTCCTCGCCGCCCCACCGTCCCAGCACGTCTGTTTCCCTGATCTGCCTTCCCACCGTCACGGCAACCTCTTTTAAAACCTGATCGCCGATGGAATGCCCAAGACTGTCGTTGATCTTCTTGAAGTAATCAAGATCAAAAAGGATGATGGCCAGAGGGCTTCCATACCGCGTGGCTCTGGCCATTTCCTGCCGCAGGGAGTCCTCGATCTTGCCGCGATTGTAGATGCCGGTCAGGGTATCGGTGGTGGCAAGCCGGGTAAGCGCCTCCTCCATCTTCTTGCGCTCGGTGAGATCATGCAGGGTTTCGATGACCGCGACAAGCTCCTTGCCGCGATTATAAATGGGCACGGCATCGCAGGACAGATAGCGCCGCGCCCCGCCCACCGCATCCAACCATACTTCCGCGTGGATGCCCTCCTCTAACAACTCGGAGTTTTTGGCTGCGGTATACAGGCCCGCAAGATTCCCTCGGTCGGCGGAATCAATAACCAAATCGGCCAGACACGGACGCTTTTCCCGATAAAAAGCCTGCCAGTGATTCGTTGTCCCCACCATCTGTTCGGCGGAAATGCCGGTGAGCATCTCGCAGGCCCGATTCCAATCGGTGACTCTATGCTGCGGGTCCAGCACAAAAATAGGCACTGCGGAATAGCGGATAAGTTTTTCCGTGAACAGCTTCTGATCCCGCAGCAGATCTTCCGCCTCTTTGCGCTGACTGATGTCGCGGAATATTCCCCTGGTCGCCACAAGCTCGCCGTCCTTGAAATCGGTGCTGATCTTGCCTTCCACCGGAATCCTGCGTCCGCTTTTGGCGACGAAAACCACCTCGTAAGTATGGGAGATCTTGCCTGCGGCAATATCACGAAACAGGGTGGCGCAACTCTCGCGGCAGTCGGGGTCAAGGATGTCGAAGATAGAAAGTGCGGCAATCTCGGCGTCATCGTAGCCCAGGGTTTCCCGCCACGCCCTGTTGACATAGAGGAATCTCCCGTCCCGGTCGATGCTCTGGATCAGGTCGTTGGCGCAATCCAGAAAAATCTGCGAAAACCGGCTCCCGGCAAGAAAGGCCATTTCCGCCCGTTGTCGCGGCACAAGGTCCTTTTCCGAAAACGCATCTGCCCAATCCATCTCTTTGCCTGCCGCTGAATACTGAAAATCCGTACTGTCCAAAAAAATGCCGCCTTATCTCGGAGATTGTTGCAGATCATTCTTTGCCGCACCTGCCGACACGGTAAATTGCCGCGCCATCTTACAACTTTTAATTAAACCATTAAACACTTTTCTTCCTTTTGCGACACTTGCGAGCCACGGGGCTTTTTACATTTTCAGCAATATGGGGGAGGGACAACAGACAATTGGCTAAAGGGATTCCGGACAGAAAGGAAAGGCACACAAAAACAGGCGCACAAACAGCAACAGCAAAAATCAGGACTGATTCACGGTTCAGACTATCTCCACGATATTCCGGCCCTTGTCTTTTGCCCGGTACAGGCCGTCATCCGCCCTGCTGACAAAAGCGTCCACCGAATCGGGCGCCTTGAAACGGGTCACCCCGCAGCTGATGGTGATCGTCTCCACGGTTTCAAAGGTATGACTTTCCACCAGCCCCCGCAGCTTCTCCGCCGTTAAAATCGCATCCTTTTCCATGGTTTCCGGGCAGAGCACCATGAACTCCTCACCGCCCCACCGCCCGACCCAATCCGTGGCCCGAACATTTTTCCGAATGACGTCGGCCACGGCCTGCAACACCTGATCGCCAACCGCGTGACCATAGGTATCGTTGACATTCTTGAAATAATCCAGATCAAACATGATCAGGGAGAGCGGGGTATGGTAACGCCGGGCCCTGGTCACCTCCTGCTCCAGAAGCTCGTTGAATCGGTGCCGGTTATACAGACCAGTGAGGGCATCGGTGGTGGCAAGCTGTTCCAACTCCTCTCCCAGCTTTTTCCGTTCGCTGATATCCTGCAAGGTTTCGATGACCGCCACCAGCTCCTTGCTTCGGTTGTATATCGGCACGGCATCGAAGATAAGATACCGGTCTTTTCCGCCGACATTATCAAACCACCCCTCCGAACGCACCCCGTCATGCAAAAAAGTCGAGGTATCGAAGGCCTCGTAAAACTGGGGAAACGAATCATACGCCCCGTCCAGCACCAGATCGGCAAGACAGGAGCGCTTGCTGGGATAGAAGGCCTGCCAGTGATCGCTGGTGCCGACAACCCTCTGGGCCTTGACTCCGGTCATTTTTTCACAGGCCTTGTTCCAGTTGGTAACCAGATGATTTTTGTCCAGAACAAAGATCGGCACCGCCGAAAACTTGATCATTTTTTCCGTGATATTCTTCTGTTCCAGAAACTGCTCCTCAAGCTGTTTCCGTTTGGTGATATCTCGGAATATACCCCGCACCGCAACCGGAGCGCCTTCTTCCATCTGGGTGGTGATATTTCCCTCAACCACTATCGTTTTTCCGTTCTTGGCGACAAAAACCAGCTCATGCCCCACAACCTGCGAAATCCTGCTGATGGAGCTGAATAAGCCAATAGAGCTTTCCCGTGAGTCCTGGTGCAGGAGATCATGGATGGTCAGACTCCCAATTTCCTTTTCGCTGTAGCCCATAACCATCTGCCAGGCACGGTTGACATAGAGAAACCGCCCTTTCAGGTCGAGGACCTGGATGAGATCGTTGGCGTTATCGAGAAAGTCCTGTAGGCTGGCCTCGCTTCTCCGTAAGGCATCCTCGGCCAACCGCCGCTGGGTTATGTCCATGGAAGATTCGATCATCTGGACAACGTTGCCGACTTCGTCGAAGATCGGGTAGCCATGCACTTCCATAACCCGCTGAGCACCCTGCTGATTATAGTGGAGATGCTCCAAAATCACCGGCTTGCCGGTTCTTTTCACCTCAAGCATGGGGCAAGGATGTTCGCCCCCCGAGCATGGCGTTGCGCTTTTATGGGACAGGGCGTGGCAGGTGAGGTCTCCGGCGACGTTAATTCCGGCAGCCTTGTTGATGATCTTCACCCGATAATCTTTGGCGTCGATCACATAAAAAGGAAAGGGCAGCGCATCAAGCACCGTATACAGGAAGGCATTCTGCCAGAGGACTTCCTGACGTTTCCGATTACACTCCTCGATTTTTTCGCGCATGGGTCGGTAGGAAAGAAAAAACCACAACGGCAAAAGCAGGCAGACAAGGAATGCCCCATCCAGAAAAGCGGCGGTGCTGGCGGACAAATCAGGGAAAAAGGCAAGAACCCGCATGATGCCGAGTTCGCCCAGGAAAACCATGGTAAGGGCAACGACAAAAGTACGAACCAACGATTTCTGCACCATCGGTTTGCCTGAAGCAGTCTTTATTTTACCCACCACAGGATTATCCATGCCACTTCCTCGCACCAACACACAACGATGGTTGTCAACTCTGGGGCGTGCCGGCAGAGAAGCTCCGGGTCTTTTCTAGTATACCCTTAATCCTAAAAATATAAAAATGATCCAGGCGCCTTAATTCAAACAATCATCCGTCGCCAAAACCAACCCCTTACCAAAGAAGATTTCGCAGATGCACGATCTGCAAACAGGTATCCGGCCAGGCGCCGCTGTTATCAATAATATGATCCGCGAGACGGGCTTTGTCCGACAGGGACATCTGCGTCGCCATAGCTTTTTCGGCCTCGGCCTCGCTTATCCCGTCGCGCAGCATAATTCTTCGCTGGCAGGCCTTTTCATCTGCATACGCCACCACAATCCGGGAAAAATCCTGCTCCCAGTGCGCCTCATACAGGAGGGGCACTTCGACCACGAACCGTGCCTGGGACTGGAGCTCGGCCTCGGCTAGCTGGCCGATCTCCTTCTCAATCCGGTCGGTTATCTCGTTTCGCACCAGGGGATGAAGCAGAGTGTTGAGTTCCCGACGGAATGCGTGGTCCTCAAAAAGAATCTTGCGCAACAGGGGACGGTCAATGCGCTGATCCGCCAAAAAGAATTTTTCGCCAAACGCCTTGCGCACGACCAACCAGCCGGCAGCCTCAGGCTCAAGGAGTTGGCGGCAGAGGGTATCGGCACTGAGCCCTATGGCTCCGCCGATCTCGCACAGATAGGCCGCCACGGAACTCTTGCCGGAGCCCATTCCCCCGGTGATGGCAACCACCGATCTTTGCGCCTGCTGTGTCACGGTTACACCCCCACAAAAAATCTAAGCGCCGCCCTCCTGCCGCAACAACTCAAGAGCATACAGCATATCCGGCCAAAGCGACGCGGTAAACTGTAAATTCTCCCCGGTGCGGGGATGACGGAAGGCCAAGGTATGGGCGTGCAGGCATTGGCGGGTTATCCCCATTTCCAGATAACGGGAATTTTTCCGGCCATACACGGAATCTCCGGCAACCGGACAAGACAGGGCAGCCATGTGTACCCGAATTTGATGGGTACGGCCGGTTTCCAGGCCCAGCTCAAGGAGAGTCAACCCCTGGGCGAACCGTTCCAGAACCCGCCAGTTGGTCACGGCCTCCCGGCCATCTTCCCGAATCGCCATTTTTTTCCGATGGACAGGATGGCGGCCGATGGGCAGATCAACCCGGCCGGATTGCATGGTCGGCTTGCCATCCACCAGGGCCTGATAGAATTTTTTCACCTCGCGCCGCTTGAACTGATCGGCCAGAGACTGGTGGGCAAAATCACTTTTGGCAACCACCATGACGCCGGAGGTATCTTTATCCAGGCGATGGACGATCCCGGGGCGCAGTTCTCCATTTATCCCGGATAACTCGCCGCAATGGTGGAGAAGACCATGCACCAGCGTTGCCGAACTATGGCCAGAGGCCGGATGCACCACAACGCCAGGGGGTTTGGCAAGAACAATGAGATCGTCATCCTCATACAGAGTGATAAAGGCGACAGGTTCACCAACCAGTTCGGAGGGGGTTTGCGGCGGGATGGTGACCGTGAGTCTGTCCCCGGCCTGGAGAAGATACTTGGCTTTTTGTGGGGTCTCGTTCACCAAGACCATTTCGGCCCGGATGAGCTGCTGAATCCGCGAACGCGTCAGGCCTTCACGGTCGAATTGGCTTGCCAGATACAGATCAAGACGCTGCCCACCCATCTCGACGATAAAAAGGCTATTCTGGCTCATAGGCTCACGTGGGGAAAAAAGTAGCATCATGCACGACTGCGGAGGAAAAAATTCAGTGTCCAAAAAAAAACGCCTGTGCTACCGGATGATAGCACAGGCGAAAATGTTAGAGACAGATGTCACAAGAAAACGCCATCGGCCAGCCAACCAGACTCAGGAAAAGATCTGCTCGATGTTCTTTTCCACCTGGGTCTCGGTTTCGTTAAATTCGTTGGCCAGGGCGATTTCTTTCACCAGAAGGCTTTTCGCGGTGTCCATCATCTTGCGTTCGCCAAAGGAAAGATCCTTGTCCACCCGCAAGAGAAAAAGATCACGGAGTACCGAGGCAATCTCGTAGACCGAACCGGTCTTGATCTTTTCCATATACTCCCGATAGCGCTGGTTCCAGGGCTGGGAGACGATTGCCATGCCTCGTTCGTTCAGGATGTCGTAGATTTTGCTCACATCCTGGGAGCTGATGATATTTCTCAGGCCCACATTTTGGCAGCTGGTCGTGGGAATCATGATAACCATGCTTGAATCAAGAATCTTCATCACGTAAAAGGATTGTTTCTTGTCTCCGACCTGCCGTTGCTCGATGGATTCTATTTTACCAACGCCATGGGCCGGATATACTGCCATATCACCAACGTTAAACACACGTGCCTCCCTTTCGTCAACCATGGAACACCCTGTTCCTTTTTCTACAAGGAAGCACTCCAACACCGACGAAGAAATGAAGATTAGGGGGCACTATACCACAGATCACAGGATTATCAATTCAAACTTAAAAAACCATGATATTACAAGGCATTAAACTACACTTGGTCCGGGTTGATCCGGTTCATGGCCACGGACAATCCTTCTTCCATGACCAGGCGCACTCCCGCCTCAATGTTATGGAATTCTTCGAGCACCATGGGCGCTTCCTCCTGCCCGAAACGGGACAGGACAAAATCGCTCACCTGCGCTGCATTGTCGGGCCGCCCGATCCCAACCCGTACCCGCACAAAATCATTGCCGCCAAGATGCTCGATCAGGGAACGGATACCGTTATGGCCGCCGGCTCCCCGGTTTACCATGATCTTGGTACGGCCCAAGGGAAGATCAAGATCGTCGTGAATCACGATGATCTTGCTGGGTTCGACCTGATAAAAATCGGCAATCGCCCTTACTGCGGCGCCGCTTCGGTTCATATAGGTCTGCGGCTTGACAAAAAGAACGGGATACCCCCAGGACATATCCTTCGCTGTTTCCGCCTGCCATTTTGTTCCCTTAAAAGTAAACCGGTATTTTCCCGCCAGATAATCAAGAAAAATAAACCCTATATTATGCCGGGTAGCAGCATACTCTTTCCCAGGATTTCCCAAGCCAACCACGACGTACACGATATTGCCCTCTTCCGATCAAACTACAAAAAAACGCCTTCCGCCCGATTTGAGCAGAAAAAGAAAAAGCCGAAAAAAGGAAGTTCCTCTCTTCGGCTTTAACCACGCTGTATTGGAAAAAATTATTCCAGGCGTTTTACTCTGCCGCAGCGGAGATAGAAACACACACAGTATCTGGGTTCGTCACGAGGCTCACACCTGCGGAAAGACCGAGATCCTTGCAGGTGAAGGTGGCGCCCCGATCAAGGGGAGCAACATCAACCTCAATAAGGTCTGGAATATCAAGCAGCTTGCCCGAGACAGTAACCTTGTTCTTGACGATGGTCATGTCGCCGCCCAGGTCAACGCCCTTGGCCTTACCGACATATTTGAGCGGCACCTGAAACTCCATGGGCTTATCAAGGGAAACCTCATAGAAATCAGCATGCAAAACAGTGTCCTGCACCGGGTCCGTTTGAATTTCACGGGTAATAACGTGGCGGACCGTTTTCTTGCCGTCTTCATCAATCTCCAGATTGATGAAGGCATTCTTTCTATGGATGGAGAGCAGGCCCTGGGTGAGATCCTTGGTGTTGCACTCCAGGGAAATAGGGGCTCCCAGCGGGCCATAAATAACAGCAGGGGTGTTCCCCGCCCTGCGCATTGTCCTTGCCGCACCTTTGCCAACAGTTTTACGGACTCGGGCCGTCATTTCGATTTGTAACATTGAACTGATCTCCTCATGCACTGATTCTCATAACAAAAAACCAGCAACGGCCACCATTACTGACAGTGGCCTCCGGTTGTATAGATATCTCTGTCTTACTCACTACACAAATAATGAACTGACAGAATCCTCACTATGAATCCGCTTTACCGCCTCACCCAACAGCTTGCAGACGGAAAGTACCTTAATTTTCTTGCAATTTTTGGCAGCCTCGCTCAGGGGCACACTGTCGGTAATGACCAAGGTTGTGATCTTGGATTTCTCCAACCGTTCAATAGCCGGTCCGGAAAGCACCCCATGGGAACAACAGGCATATACTTCCTTGGCCCCAGCTTCCATGAGGGCATCAGCCCCCGCGCACAGAGTTCCTGCGGTATCAACCATGTCGTCCAAGAGGATCGCGGTCTTCCCGGCAACATCCCCGATAACGTTCATCGCCTTGCACTCGTTGGCCCGGTCCCGGCGCTTGTCAACAATAGCCAAGCTGGCGTTGAGGCGTTTGGCAAAGGCACGGGTCCGCTCCACGCCGCCAGCATCCGGGGAAACCATCACCACGTCATTGCTCAATTTCTGCGAGATGTAATCAAGCAAAACCGGGGCAGCAAACAGGTTATCCACCGGGATATTAAAAAAGCCCTGAATCTGTCCGGCATGGAGGTCCATGGTCAGCACCCGCCGCACCCCGACCACCATCATCATCTCGGCCACGACCTTGGCGGTGATGGGAACCCGGGGCGCAACCTTGCGATCCTGCCTGGCATAACCATAATAGGGAAGAACCGCGGTGATCCGCCGAGCAGAGGCGCGGCGCAAGGCGTCAACCATGATCACCAGCTCCATGAGATGGTCATTCACGGGCGGGCAGGTTGGCTGGATGATAAACACATCTCGGCCGCGAACGTTTTCGCCGATCTCGACAAAAATCTCCCCATCGCTGAAGCGACGAACTTCCGCCTTGGACAGGGGCACCCCGATATAGTTGCAAATATCCCCAGCCAGGGCCAGGTTCGCGTTACCGGCAAAGATCTTAATATCTTTCATTCTGCTGCCTGAAGTTCGGGTTATTTTAATTTTTGCCGCTTCAAATTGCCGCCGCAAGCCTTGCGCGCCAATGGATATGAAATGGCTGGGGCGGCAGGATTCGAACCTGCGAATGTCAGCGTCAAAGGCTGATGTCTTACCGCTTGACGACGCCCCAATGCCTTAAAGCTTTGCCTATGTGCTCAGTGGTCGGGCAAGAAAGACATTCCGGGGGAACCGCTGGGCGAATCGAGCAACGCTCTTTTGCGCCTGCGCCTCGTCCTCAAAAAGACCAAACACGGTGGGGCCGCTGCCGGACATCAATGCCCCGTGGGCACCATCAGCCAGAAGCTCGTCTTTGATGCGGCCAAGTTCCGGATATTTTCGGATGGTCACGGCCTCTAACTCGTTATATAAAGGAAGATTCCCCGGCCCG
>CAYTVV010000084.1:0-9926 GCA_964441875.1 uncultured Desulfurivibrio sp. | reverse complement strand
TGCCGCCCCACGGAGAGGACATGCATGAGGTTGTTCACCTGCTCGGTATCGGTGATGATCATCTCCTTAAGCTGGGCGTACATCTCCCGGTTCATGGCATCCATGGTGTCGTCCGTCGCCCGGATATGGTGGGCCAAGCGCACGTCATGGTTGATCAGGGCGTCGATGCTTTCCGTGACCATCTTCTCTGCCAGGCTGACCATGGCCGTCAGGTCAAAGGGTATCTCAAACTTTTCCTGCCCGGCAAGGAATAACCCCCGCTCGGCGATGTTCACCGCCAAGTCTCCGATCCGCTCCAGATCGCTGTTGATTTTCAGGGCCGCCACGATGAAACGCAGATCGATGGCCACCGGCTGATACAGGGCGAGAATCTTCAGGCAATCCTCCTCGATGTCCACCTCCATGTCGTCAACTTCCCGATCCCCCTTGATCACAGCGTTTGCCTTGACCGGATCACGGTTGATCACCGAAAGCGTGGCCTGGTAGACCCGGTCTTCCACGGCTTCGCCCATGGCGATGATCTTTGCCTTCAGTTTGTCGATGTCGTGCTGCATGTGTTTTGGCATAGTTTTTACTCCACGCTGTAACTGTTCAGTTCACCAGGGGGACAAATGTTTCGTTAACTCTGATATTGTAATCGTTCGGCAACATTGCAGATGCGTGTGTCAATTGTCGGCAGAAGTGCCGACAAAGAGGTCTGCCCGCCATACGCATGGTATGCGGGTCAGGCCGATGACAGCTAAGCGAGCGCAGTGAGACTGCGAAGCAGATGCGGTGTTGCCGAACGATTACGCTCATCCGAAGCGGCCGGTTATGTAATCTTCTGTCTGTTTCTGCCGGGGGTTGGTGAATATTTTCGGGGTTGCATCGCATTCAATCAGGCGGCCTTCGTAGAAAAAGGCGGTGTAGTCGGAAACCCGGGCAGCCTGTTGCATGTTGTGGGTGACGATGACAATGGTGTAGTTGGTGCGCAGCTCGCCGATCAGATCCTCTATCCGGGTGGTTGATTTGGGGTCCAGGGCCGAGGCCGGTTCGTCCATGAGCAGGATTTTTGGCCCGACCGCCAGGGCGCGGGCGATGCAGAGCCGTTGCTGCTGACCGCCTGAGAGTCCCATGGCATTGGCCTGCAACCGATCTTTGACCTCATCCCAGATGGCGGCCTGCTGTAGGCTTTGCTCGACGATCTCCGCCAACCGCTTCGGGTTTTTTTCGCCGTGGATTCGGGGCCCGTAGGCAACATTGTCGAAGATGGATTTGGGGAAGGGATTTGATTTCTGGAAAACCATCCCCACCTCCTTGCGCAGCTCCACGACATCGGTGCCCGGCGCATAGATATCCTTTTGGTTGATGGATATCTCCCCTTCCACCCGGCTGTGGGGGATGGTGTCGTTCATCCGGTTCAGGCATCTGAGAAAGGTGGATTTGCCGCAGCCGGAGGGGCCGATCAGGGCAGTAACGTGCTTGGCCGGGATCAGCAGGGAGATGTCGAACAGCGCCTGGGTGGGTCCGTAGAAAAAGTTTACCCGACCGGCGGTGATGACCATCTCCAGATCTTTGGGATAATTGGGGTAAAGAGACTGTTCTACCATCGAAATTTTTTCCTGAAATGGGTTCGAATGAGTATGGCGCCAAGGCTTAAGCCCAAGACGAGCAGAAGAAGAACCAGGGCGGTGCCGTATTGCATATGTCTGATCCGGTCCGCTTCCGGGTGCTGGGTGGCAAGGATGTAGAGATGGTAGGGCAGGGCCATGACCTGATCAAAAACAGATTTGGGCAGCCGGGGAAGAAAAAAAGCGGCCACCGTCAGGAGGATGGGCGCGGTTTCCCCGGCGGCCCGGCCGATTCCCAGGATCGAGCCGGTTATCATGCCGGACATGGAATAGGGCAGGATGTTGGTGCGGATCATTTCCCACTTGGTGGCGCCCAGCGCCAGGCTGGCGTCGCGGAAGCCCTTGGGCACGGCGCGCAGCGATTCCTCACTGGCCACGATGATGGTGGGCAAGACCATGCAAGCCAGGGTCAGGCTGCCTGCCAGGATTGAGGGGCCAAAGCCGCAGAAAAGCACAAAGATGCCAAGCCCGAACAGACCAAAAACGATGGAAGGCACCCCGGCCAGGGTGACGATGGCCAACCGGATCAGGGTGTTGAATTTGTCCTGCTCAGCATATTCGGCAAGATAGATCGCCCCGCCGATGCCAAGAGGCAGAGAAACGGCGATGGTGCCCACCACCAGAGACAGGGTGCCGACAATGGCGGGAAAGATGCCGCCCGCCGCCCCGCTCCTTCGCGGGAAACTGCTGACGAACTGCCAGTTGAGGGCTGGCGCTCCGTTTCTGATGATGTCGAACAGGATATAACCGATCACCAGAACAATGGCGTAGGTGATGAGCCGTAACGAGAAAAGGATGAATTTGTCAGCGGTATTGTTCATTTGTCGGCCTCGCTCGCAGTGAGAGTGCGAAAAGCCGCTCCGCCGACGGTGCGGGCTTGCTTTTTCTTGCGGGCGTTCAGTGGACCTGCGCCTTGTCTCTTCTTTTGCGAGATCGTCATCATTTCATCATGCCGTATTTCTTCAGCACGCGCTGTGCAATAATATTGAGGGCAAAGGTGATAACCAACAGGATGATCCCTATCCAGAAAAGCGCCTGATAATGGACGCTGCCAAAGGGCACCTCGCCCATCTCCGCAGCGATGGTGGCGGTCATGGTTCGCACCGAAGCCAAGGGGGAAGCGGTGAGGATGGCCGAATTGCCGGTGACCATCAGCACCGCCATGGTTTCCCCGATAACCCTGCCGATCCCGAGCATCACCGCAGCCACGATCCCAGGCAGGGCCGCAGGCAAGGTGACCCGGAAGATGGTCTGTAGGTGGCTGGCGCCCAGGGCCAGGGAGGCGTTTTTCAGAGAGTAGGGCACGCTGACCAGGGCATCCTCCGACAGGGAGATGATGGTGGGAATGGCCATGAGCGAGAGGAGCAGGGCACCGGTAAGGGCGGTGAGCCCGGTGCTGAGGCCGAAGGTTGCCTTGACGATGGGGGCCACCACCAGCAGGCCGAAAAAACCCAAAACCACAGAGGGGATGCTGGCCAGAATTTCAATGAACGGCTTGAGGAATTCCCGCTCGACGGGATGGGCGATTTCCGCGATGTAGATGGCTACCAGCACGGAAATGGGTACCGTCACCAGCATGGCCAGGGCGGTTACCAGGGCGGAGCCGGAAAGCAGGGGGCCAACGCCGAAATGCTCTTCCTGAAAGGAAACCGGAATCCACTGGCTGTCCAGGAGTTTTTCTAAGCCTGGGTTGAGCGCAAACGGTCCGGCCTCCCTGAACAGAAAGAGGAAGATCAGGCAGACGATAAGGACGCTGGTCGATGCGGCGCCGACCAACAGCAGCCGCATCAACTTGTCGATTATGAAAAGTTTACGAGACCGGGACATATCCCGTTTCTCTCACAATCTTTTGGCCTGCCGGACTCAGGCAGAAATCGATGAACTGCTTTGCCGTATCCTTGGGCGCCCCGTTGGTATAGAAGAAAAGCGGCCTAGAAACAGCGTATGCTCCGGAACGGACGGTCTCCTCGCTGGGAGTCACCGGGCTGGGCTGGTCCTTGCCCTGTATGCCAAGGGTTTTCGCCGTGCCTTTCGCTTCCGCGGCAAAGCCCAGACCCACATAGGCGATGGCCCCGCGATCGGCGGCCACGGCCTGCACCAGCGCCGAGGTGCCGGGCAGCAGGCGGGCGGAGGAGCTGAAGTCCTCCTTGTTCAGGACATGCTCCTGGAAGAAGATAAAGGTGCCGGAGCTGGACTCGCGGGACAGCAGAAGAATGGGCGTGTCGGCACCGCCGACTTCCTTCCAGTTGGTCACCTTGCCCGTGTAGATCAGGCGCAGTTGGTCAAGGGTCAGGCTGTTCACCGGGTTTTCCGGGTGCACGATCAGGGCAATGCCGTCGCGGGCCACCGGGATTTCCACGGGGGAGATCTTATTTGCCGCAGCCTCTTTCTGTTCCTTTTCCTTCATGCCTCTGGAGGCCGCGCAGATATCGGTGGTGCCGTTGATCAGGGCGGCGATGCCGGTGCCGGAGCCGCCGCCGGTCACGGAGATGTCCGCCTCGGTATGGGCTTTCATGAATTCTTCGGTCCAGGAGCTGACCAGATGGACCATGGTGTCGGAACCCTTGATGGAAAGAGTCTGGACGGGAGCTGATTGTTGCTTGGGGCCGGAGTCGCAACCGGTTAGCGCTGTTGCGAGCAGCAGGCCGAGGGCCAGGGCAAGTTTTTTCATGATCTCCTCCGTGTGCGGTGGCACAATGGTTGGTGAAGTCCCCAGTAGGGGAAAAATAATGTGGGTCGTGTAGCTGTAACCCGTTGATTTTACGTGGGCCGGACGAATCAATTCCTGCACAGCCCCGATACCAGAAATCCGGGGTATTTGCCAGTATAAAATTATACCGGAGATTGGCTTGGGTGCCTGCGAAAAAAATGAGTGCTTCTTGGGGGGGGCGGGGAAAAAGAATCAGCCGGTGCGATCCACATGGCAGAGGGTGGCGATAATGATCAGGGTGCCGACCAGCAGCCAGCCAGGCCCGAAAAGCCACAGAGCCAGGGGCACGGACAGGTAATAGCCACGCATTCCCAGGGTGTAGTGGGCTGCGCCGTACTGGATTGTTTCGACCACCGAGGCAGGTGCCGAGGAATCCGCGTCTTGGGGGGCGTTGATCATGAAGCCCAGATGGTTGTAATAGCGGATAGCCATGGTGAAATTGAAGAAGGTGAAAAAGAAATCCACCGAGAGGATGAGCAGTTTGATCTGGTGCAGGCTCTCGATCCTTTTGCCTAGGAAGCTGAACATCTGCATGCTGGCATCGGTGGGGTGGCCGGGAGTCAGAACTATATTGAGCAGGGCCAGGGCGATGAGGATGGCCGTGGAGGCGAGAAAGCTTGCGGCCATGGTCCAATTGCGCAGAGTCTGCACGGCCAGGATGTCTCTTTTGTTTTCCATCATCTCCCGGACCCAGGCCGCCCTGGTTCTGGCGTTGCGGGCATAAATCGTTGTTTCAGGGCAACAATCTTTTATGACCAGTAACCCCAGGTGATAGAGGAGCAGCAGCAGAAAGGCCGAGGCTGTGAACGGGTCTATTTCAAGGGAGAAAAGCGTCATGGTGTCTCCTCCGTTTGCAGTTGGCGATGGGTGCGTAGCATGAAGTACAGGACCGGCACTGCCATGCGGCTGATCAACAGCGAGGCGATTTCCCCGAACATCAGCGAGATGGCCAGCCCCTGAAAGATCGGGTCGGCCAAGATGACCGAGGCCCCGACCACTACGGCCAGTGCGGTAAGGAGCATGGGCCTAAAGCGGATGGCCCCGGCTTCCACCACTGCTTCCTTAAGCGGCAGGCCGTGGCTGATACGCAGCTCGATGAAATCCACCAGGATGATGGAGTTGCGCACCACGATCCCGGCCCCGGCCATGAAGCCGATCATGGAAGTGGCGGTGAAGAAGGCGCCGAAGGCCCAGTGGGCCGGAAGAATGCCGATCAGCGAAAAGGGGATGGCGGCCATCACCACCAGCGGCACGGTATAATCCTTGAACCAGCCCACCATGAGCATGTAGATGAGAATCATCACCGCGCAGAAGGCGAACCCCAGATCCCGGAAGACCTCCAGGGTGATATGCCACTCCCCGTCCCACTTGATTGCCGGTTCCAGTACGCAAAAGGGCTGCTGGAGGTTGTAGATGGCAATGGTCTTTTGCTCCCCCCCGTATTCCCGGCCATCGAGTTGGGCAAGTTTCTTGTTCAGGGCGAAGATGGCGTAGGCCGGGCTTTCCGCCGCCCCAGCCACGTCGCCGGTCACATAGATAACCGGCTTCAGATTTTTGCGGTAGATGGGCTGGTCAATGGGCGTCTCGCTGACCGTTACCAGTTCCCGGAGGGGCACCAAGGGACCTGCGGGATTCAGGCCGGAGCGGAGCTGGGCGTTCAGGATGCTCTCTACCCGTGCCCGTTGCGCCCGGGGTAGCTCCAGGATAATATTGATTTCTTCCTTGTCGTCGGGCCGGTGGAACAGGGTGACGGGCAACCCCTTGACTGCCAGATCAACAGCCTGGGTGATCTCGCTTTCGGAGATGCCGTTGAGTGCGGCTTTTTCCTTGTCCACCGCGATGACGGTTTTGAGCCGCTCTGCCTCCCGGTACCAGTCCACATCGACAACCCCTTCCGTGTTGGAGAGAAGTTCCTTGACCTTGCTGGCCAGCTTCAGCCGCTGGGCATCGGTCTGGCCGTAGATTTCGGCGACCAGGGTCTGTAGCACCGGCGGCCCAGGCGGCACTTCAGCCACAGCCACGGCAGCCCCGTATTTTTGAGCGATTTCCGAAACCTTGGGCCGGATGCGTTTGGCGATCTCGTGGCTCTGGGCCTTGCGCTCGCCCTTGGGCCGCAGGTTGATCTGGATGTCCGCCAGGTGGGGGCTGTTGCGCAGGTAGTAATGGCGCACCAGGCCGTTGAAGTTATAAGGCGAGGCAGTCCCGGCATACACCTGATAGTTGACCACCTCTGGTTCCTGGCCGATGACCGCGGCCATCTCCCTGGCTGCTTGGGTGGTTGTCTCCAGGGTAGAGCCTTCGGGCAGGTTCAGGATGATTTGGAACTCGCTCTTGTTGTCAAAAGGCAGCATCTTGACCTTGACCAATCCGAAATAAACCATGGCGCAGGAGGCAAGGAGCAGGCCGACAATGCTCGCAAAAAAGATCAGCCGCCAGCGGGCATGGGCAAGGAGCGGGTCCATGACCCGGTGATAGAGACGAGTAAAAAAATCATCCGGGGCCTGGCCGTGCTCTTCTTCCTGCCCCGCCTCCTCCTCGGCGTCGATGGGGCATTCCGCTGGAGAGCAGTTCTTTTTCATCACCCGGATGGCGGCCCAGGGGGTGACGGTGAAGGCGATGAGCAGCGAAAAGATCATCGCCGCGGAGGAGCCGATGGGGATTGGCCGCATGTAGGGGCCCATCAGCCCGCCGACAAAGGCCATGGGCAGAATGGCGGCGATCACCGCCCAGGTGGCGAGGATGGTCGGGTTGCCCACCTCGTTCACCGCCCCGATGGCGATCTTGAGCAGGGGTTTGCGGAGGTTTGCGGGCAGCCGCAGATGGCGAACGATGTTTTCCACCACCACGATGGCATCGTCCACCAGGATGCCGATGGAAAAGATCAGGGCGAACAGGGTAATGCGGTTCAGGGTGTAGCCGTACAGATAAAAGAGCAGCAGGGTCAACGCCAGGGTCGAGGGGATGGCGAGGATGACGATGATAGACTCCCGCCAGCCCAGGAAGAAGAGGATGAGCAGGGTCACGCCGAACACGGCTATACTCATGTGCAGCAACAGCTCGTTGGATTTTTCCGCCGCGGTTTCGCCGTAGTTTCTGGTCACGCTGATAGTGACGTCATTGGGGATGAGGGTACCTTTGAGGGTATTGATCTTGGCCAGCACCGATTCCACCACCTGCACGGCATTGGCCCCAGGCCGCTTGGCCAGGGAGAGTGTGACTGCCGCTTCTTCCGCCTGTCCCTTGCCTTGGCCGAAAAGCACATAGTTGGTCGGCTCTTCCGGGCCATCGACCACCCCGGCCACCTCGTCCAGATACACCGGCCTGTTGTTGTAAACGCCAACGACGATGCGACCGATCTCCTTGGCCGAGGTAAGAAATTGGCCGGTTTGCAGGAGGATTTCCTGGTTCAGGGATTGCAGCGTCCCGGAGTATGATTGCAGGTTGCCCTGTTGCAGTCTGGGGATGATCTCGGTCGCGGTCAACCGCCGGGCGGCAAGGCGCGCGGGATCGAAGAGAATCCGCACCTGACGACGGGCGCCGCCGATGAGTTTGGTTTCTGCCACTTCAGGAATATTCTTGACCGCATCGTCAAGCTGGGCCGCGAGACGCCGGAGGGTGTAGTGGTCATAGTGCGGGCTGTGCAGGGTCAGGGCGAGCACCGGCACGTCGTCGATGGTGTGCGGCTTGACCATGGGCGGGAGGACGCCCTGGGGGATGCGGTCGAAATTGGTGGCCAGCTTCTGGTTGAGGCGGACGATGGCATCTTCCATCTTTTCGCCCACGTAAAAGCGGGCAACGAGCAGACACTGGCCCGGCATGGAGGTGGTGTAGATGTATTCGATTCCCGGAATTTCGTAGAGGAGTTTTTCCATGGGGATGGCAACCCGGTCCTCCACCTCCTTGGGCGTGGCGCCGGGCATGGCGACCATGACGTCGATCATCGGCACCTTGATCTGCGGCTCCTCCTCCCGCGGCAGCATGGCAACGGCCATGACCCCGAGAAGCAGGGAGGCGATGATCAGAATGGGGGTCAGCCTGGATTCAACGAAAATCGAGGCGAGTCTCCCGGCAAAGCCGTGTTGTTTGTTGGCAGATTGGTTCATCACGGCACGATATGCACGGATTGGCCATCAACAAGCCGGTCGCCGCCCTGAACCACGACCTGCTCTCCTGCATTGAGCCCGGCGAGAATCTCCACCTGGCCGTCCCGGTGTTCTCCGCTGCGCACCAAGCGCAAATGGGCGATGGCGTTCTGGGTCACAAAAATCCGCTCCATCTGGCCGAA
Source organism: uncultured Desulfurivibrio sp. (assembly GCA_964441875.1). Lineage (GTDB taxonomy): Bacteria > Desulfobacterota > Desulfobulbia > Desulfobulbales > Desulfurivibrionaceae > Thiovibrio. Next base: position 1,321 of record CAYTVV010000084.1, on the reverse strand, counting down.
GCGGGACAGCGCCGTTTCCGGCACCTGGAAGGTGCTGACCCCTACGGCTCCAGGAAGGGCGACCCGCGCATATTGCCCGGGGTGCAAAGCGGCGGTGTTGTTGATGCGGATCTTGACCAGAGCGGTGCGCGAGGCGGTGTCCGCCGCCGGGGCGATTTCGGCCACGGTTCCGGTCTGGGAGGACTCGGCGGCCGGGACTGTAACCACAAGCGTGTCTCCCTTTTTGATTTTCAGGGCCGAGGCCTCCGGAGCAGCGGCAACAACTTGTAATTGTTCGGTGTTTTCCACGACCAGAAGGGGCATTCCGGGGGTGGCCAAATCACCGGCATTGGCCATTTTCTGGGTGACGATTCCGGCAAAGGGGGCGGTGATCTGGGCGTAGCCGCGCATGGCCCTGGCCTCGTGTACGCCAGCTTCCGCCACCCGGCAGGCCTCTTCCAGGGATTTGACCGTCTCTCTGGTGGAGGCGTCTTTTTCCAGTAGTCGCTTTTCGCGTTCGAAATTCCGTTGTGCCTGGGCAAACAGCGTCTCGGCCTGGGACAGCCGGGCGGTAATCTCTCCGGCGCTGATCTTTACCAGAAGCGCGCCTTTTTTCACCGCCAGCCCCAGGGATACCGGCATCTCTTCAATGGGTCCGGCGATCTTGGCGGCGATGGTCGCTTTCTGGACCGCCTCGACGGTGCCAGCCACCTCGTTTTGTCGCTGGGCATCCTGGCCAGCCACGGTGATCACCCGCACTTCCGCGGCAGGAATGGGCTGACTGGCCGCGCCATCGTGGGTGGAGTTTTTGCAGCCTGTGGCGCCGAGAAGCATGCACAAGAGAAGCGCGGAGGAAAAATGTTTGTAATGCATGGATGCAATGTCCTGTTTCATGGCTTATTTTGATGAACTTGTTTTTTCAGGTTGTGGTTCGCCTGATGCTTCCGATGCCTCCGGGAACTGGGGCAGACCCAGGGCGCGCCGCAGATCGGCAATGGCAATGTGCTGGGAGGTTTCCGCCGCTATGCGCCGTGCCTGGGCATCGGTCAAGCGATTTTCCGCCCCGAGCAGATCCGAGGCGAGCAGCTTTCCTTCCGTAAAGCGGAGCCGGTTGATGCGGGCGCTTTCCTGGGCTTGGGCCACGCTTTTTTCCGTAACCTGCAAACGCTCCCGCGCATCTTGCACGGCAAACTCTGCCTGTTTCACCTCAAGGCCGATGGCCAGCTCGGTTTTGCGTTTCCGTTCCTGCGCCTCGGCAAGCAGGGCCGAGGCCCTGGCAACCTCTGCGGCGGTGCGGCCACCTTCGGAAAGATTGAACTGCAACTTGACTCCGGCCTGCCAC
>CAYTVV010000083.1:0-9978 GCA_964441875.1 uncultured Desulfurivibrio sp. | reverse complement strand
TTCCGGCCAAGGTGGTTGCCAGAGCCAAGGAATTATTGCATAATATCGAGCAGGGGGAATTCAACCGCCAGGGCGAACCGCGCATCGCCACCTCTCCCAGAAAAAAGAAACCCCCGCAACCCGGCCAGCTCTCCCTGTTCGGCGGGGAGGAGTCGAAAGCAACGCGCAGATTGCGGGAGATCAACCCCGATGCCCTGTCGCCCCGCGAGGCCCTGGATCTGCTCTATGAACTCAAAAGGCTGACCGATGCGGAGTAGTGTAAAGACAGGCGTAAGACGCAAAATGAAAGGGAGCAGCCTGTTTTTCCGCTGGCCGCTTTTGCTTGCCGCGTTGCTCCTGCTGACCTCCTCGGCCTGGGCCGGGCCGGACCTGGAACAAGACGACATTACCAGACAATACGAGCAGGCCAAGGCCTATTATCAAGAGCTGGCAACCAGCGGCACGGGCAAGGACCGGAACCGCTGGCTCACCTCCGTCACCGCCTTCCGCAGCATATACAAGGCCGCGCCCACCCATCAGGTTGCCCCGAAATCCCTGTTCATGCTGGGCAAAATTCACCAGGCCATGTTCCAGCAGAGCGGCAAGACCAAGGACCTTGACCAGGCCATTGCCTCCTATGAAGAGCTGGCCGCCAAATATGCGGGAAACTTCCTGGCCGATGACGCTTTTTTTCTCCTGGGCAGCATCTACCTTACCGAGAAAAAGGACCCGGCCAAGGCGGCGAAGGCCTATACCAAGATTATCGCCATCTACCCGGAAGGCGACATGGCAGCAGCGGCCGAAGAACAACTGTTGCAGATCAAGCAGGGAATAGCCGCGCCAGCTCCCCCGAGCCAGGCCAAGGAAGAGGCGGGGGAAAAATGCATCACCCCGCAAATTGCCAATGACCCGCCGCCAAAAAATATTGCGACAAAAGGCGGGCTGGCCACGGTGCTGCCCATCCGGCACTGGTCCAACAACCGCTACACCCGCCTGATCGTTGAAACCACCGGCCCGGTAACCTTCAAGCACCAGGCGCTCACCGGCGACGAGGCTTCCCAGCGCCGGATTTACATCGACCTGCATAACACGCGGCTCAGCCCGGAAAACGTCAAAACCATCCCCATTGAGGACGGACTGTTGCGTCAGGTCAGAAATGCCCAGTTTGACCCGAAAACCGTGCGCATTGTCCTGGATACCCAAAGCAATATCTCTGACTACAAGGTCTTCACCCTGGCCGATCCCTTCCGGGTGGTGATCGATGTGATGAGCAGCGGCGCCGCCCCTGAAAAGGCTGAAAAACACGGGGACAAGGAGAAAATCGCCGACAAGGGCAAGGAAGCCCGCCCGGCGGCAGCCAAGACGGAAAACCCAACCCTGGCGCGGCAGTTGGGCTTAGGCATAAAAAGAATCGTCATCGATCCGGGGCACGGCGGCAAGGACCCAGGCACCTGTAGCCCAAGCGGCCTCAAGGAAAAAGACATCGTCCTCGACGTGGCCCTCAGGGTCGCCAAGATCATCAAGGAAAAACTCGGCTGCGAGGTCATCCTCACCCGGGACCACGATGTTTTCATCCCCCTGGAAGAACGAACCGCCATCGCCAATGCCAAGGAGGCAGACCTGTTCCTTTCCATCCATGTGAATGCCGCCCCCAACCATGAAGCCAGGGGGGTCGAAACCTACGTGCTCGACCTGGCCAGCAACAAGGACGCCATGCGGTTGGCAGCCATGGAAAACGCCACCTCGGCCAAGCAGATCAGCGACCTACAATCCATCCTGCTGGATCTCATGCAGAATTCAAAAATCAACGAATCCCTGAAGCTGGCGGGGTTGGTCCAGGAAAAAATGGTGAGCGGCCTGAACAAGAAGTTTAGCGATGTTCCCAATCTTGGGGTCAAGAAGGCGCCTTTTGTGGTGCTCATCGGCGCCCAGATGCCCGCCATCCTTACCGAGATCGCGTTCCTGAGCAATGCGGAGGAGGAAAAACGGCTGAAAGATGATGCCTACCTCGCCGACGTGGCCAAACACATTTCCGGCGGTGTGGCCCAATATGTCGAAGGCATGAAGCTGGCCGGCAACCCCAGCCGCTGAGCCACGCAAAGACCCTATCCTTGCCGATACAATGGCGAATCAATATCCAGAAATTCCTCTTTTATTCTGACAAACTCCGACTCCTGCCGTAGAAAGGCCGTGACAACCTTGGGGTCGAACTGCTTGCCGCTGTTTCGCAGAATCTCGTGTTTCGCCTCCTCGTGACTCAAGCCGACACTGTAGCTGCGTTTGCTGGTCATGGCGTCATAGGCGTCGACCAGCGCAACGATCCGGGCGCACAACGGGATCTTCTCGCCTGCCAGACCGTGGGGGTAGCCCTTGCCGTCCCAGCGTTCGTGATGCAACTGCGCTATCTCCTGGGCCAAAAAGAGATATTCCGATTCGGTCTGCGCGTACACCTCCTGAATCAGGCTGCCGCCGACCAAGGCGTGATCCTGAAGCGAACACACCTCCTGATGATCCAATTTTTCCGCCTTATGCAACAGCTCCACCGAGATGCCGACCTTTCCCAAATCATGGAGCGGGCTGACCTTGGCGATCTCTTCCGCCACGGCAATGCTGAGCCCGAGTTCAGGAAGATTGACGGCAAGATCCCTGGCAAGCACCCTGGTAAAATGATACATCCGGTCCAGATGGCTGCCGGTTTCCTTGCTCTGCAAGGCCGCAAGCTTGGTCAAAAAAAAGATCAGCTCCTCGAACTTTTCAAGCTTGAGCAGCCTGAATCCGCCCGCAACCCGCAGACACAACTCCACCGGCCGCACCGGTTTCTTTAAAAAATCATCCGCGCCCAGGGAAAGGGCTTTCTCCAGGGTCTCCTCATCATCCCGATACGTCTGGACCAGAATATAAATATAATGGAGCTGTTTTTTCCTGATCTCGGTGATGAGCGCAAAGCCGTCCATCCTGGGCATCTTCAGATCGGTGATCACCAGCCGAATCTCAGGATCAGCGGCTAATTTTTCCAGGGCCTCCAACCCGTCCAGCGCCTCAATCACCTCATAGCCCGCCGCGCAAAGATCCTCGCGCAGCAAATGGCGTTGCAGGGCTTCATCTTCGACAATCAGCACCTTTTTGTTGTTGTTCCAGGCAACGTTGCAGATCAGGTTTCCGGTCATGGTTCTCCTCTATGGATTTTCCAAAAACAGACGTTTTCACATTGTAGGATATCCATTCCCAAAAACGCAATCATTGATTCTCTCTTGCAACCGCTCGCCTCCGGCTCAAGCACGCATCTTTCGCTCCGCCGAGCGAACAAAAAGAGGGGGTCGAATCCGAAAACCGGATCGACCCCCTCGCATTACTCAGATACGGTACTGCTTACTGCTTTTGCGCTTAGAACTTATGGCACTTGGTGCAGGCATACTTCTCAACATGCTCGTCGTGGACCTTCTGCGAGCTTGCCGTTTCCAGGCTGTGACAGCTCTTGCACAGGGTGGAGGTTGCACTGACCAGGCCAACCGGAGCAGTGGTGTGACACGCGGAGCATGCGAACTTGGAGCGATGCTTGTCGTGTGTCCTTTCCCAGCTCAGGGTTTCCTTGCTGTGGCACATGGTACAGCCCTTCACCGAGGCAGGCATGGTGTGGTAGCCCAACTGGGTAAACGGAACCATCAGGTTGTTGTGACCGGTTAAGGTGCCATGACACTCGGCACATTTCGGGGCCATGGTCTTTGGCTCTACCCCATGGGTGATCAGCATCTCAGCCTTGACCGGAACCATGGTGTAGCTACCGGTCATGCCCTGATCCTGCATGCCTTTTGCCACAGCCTGCTTGAAATCGCCGGTCATGAACATCCACATGATCGCAGGCGGAACAATCCGGCCGTCTGCCAGGATGGGCAAGGCTGAGGTATGGACCCTGATGGGCACGATCTTGGACTTGCCGTCGAAAATCTTGCCGTTGGCCTTGGCCATGGTATAGGTGCCGTCGGCGTTTTTGCTGATCTTCTCGCCGACATTGTACACGTAGGAGGTGCCGTCAAAGAAGCGGTACTCCGGTTTCTGGTTGGCAGCCTTGACCTCTTCGCCGACATAGCCGCCCTGCCCGTTGCAGAAGGTCTGATTCCAAACCGGCTTGAGCCAATCGCGGGAAATCTCCGTAGCGCCGCCCTTGGCATAAGTCTTGATATGGCAGGTCTGACAGCCTACCTGGCCTGCGGCATGACGGTTCAGCTTGGTGTAGTTGGCGGTGGTGGATTTATGCGGTGCGGCGCCGTGGCAATCCGTACATTTTGGATCAACCGCCTCGGTTTCGCGCAGGTCAATGCCACGGCCGCCGATCTTGTGCTTGCTGGTGGTATGGCATGCGGCGCAGCTCAGGTTGCCACGGGTCGGAGACATATGCACGTCCTGGATATCGGTGGGAGCCGCGGTGTTGACGCCCATGTCGCCGCGCTTGGCCCAATCGGAACCGGCAGCCTTGGCATGGCAGCGCAGACAGGAATTCCGGGTGGGTTTGTGTACGGTGCGGGCCAGATTCACCATGGTGGTGCCGGCAGGCATCAGCGCGTAATCAGGCTCGGTGAAGTAGTTGCCCTGCGCGTCGCGCAGGCCAAAGACATAGGTCTTGAGCTGGCCAAGGTAATCGGTCACGGTCATGGCCGTGGACGGATCAGGCGTTGTTTTCCGCTTGTAGGTGTCGTTATGGCACATCAAGCAATCCACATCATTGAGAGATGGCGAATGCGGGGCATTGCCGTCTGCCCGAACATGGCAGTTGAAGCAAGCGCCGCCCGAGGACATCGCGTAGGTGCAGAAGGTGTTAATGCCTTTGACGCCCTTGCCCAGCGACTGACCAGGAGCATTGGTCAACTCCGAAGCAGTGCCCTTCCATTGCATATGCAGGCTGTTGAGCATGTCCGTGGCCTGGGTCGGATGGCAGGCGATGCAGGTGGACGGCCCATTGTAAGCTGTGATGCCGGCATGGGCGGCTGCCGCGCTGGTGCTGGTTGTCGGCGGCGGAGTGGTTGTCGTCCCGCCACAGGTCTTGCCGGTTTTGTACAGGGTTACCGCATCGTACACCGCAGTGGTCACCTTGCTGCCGTTGTGGCCGACCCATTTGCTGTTGGTGCAGCTCACCCTGGAGCTCTTGTCCGAATGGCATTTCAGGCAGGTCGTTTTCAGCTCCGTCGCCGCGTCGATGGTGGCCGCTTGGGCTCCCCCGGCCAGCAACGTAACCGCGGTCGCAAGAAATAAAATCTTTCGCATGTATGGCTCTCCTTTTTTACAGCAACCTTTTTCTATCCTGGATAATGGCCCCTCTCGCTTGACCAATATCATGTTTTTTCCGTGGGTCACTGCTGTTTTGCGCTGCCAGTTCAACCGTCGGCAACATCACGGTAATGCTTTCATGATGTTTTTTCTTAATCCAGGCCCCTCTCCCAGTTGCTTCCCTTCTTTTTCCGTTAAAAAATTGCGCTGACCCCAAAAAAGAGCACGTTTTCCGTGTAATCGCTGCTCTCCAGATTGGAATCACTGTCAATGTACTGGTAATCGACCTTTGCCTCATACCTTTCAAGAAACTTGCGGCTGATCATGAGTCCCGCCGTCTGCTTGGTATCGTCACGCTCCGTCCCGATGGCAGGGGTGACATGGCGATACCCTTTGTCCTGATACTTCACAGACAACCGCGCCTTGGTCTCGTACCAAGCCGGCACCTGGACAGCGGCAAGCACGGTATGCCCCAGATAATCGAACTCAGCCGCCGTCGCATTCTCGCTCTCCAACCGGTAGCCGACCTGCACATAGCCACGGTTCTCCAAGAAAAATGCAAAGAGATCGCCGCCCGCTGCCTGGTTGACGGCATCGCGGCCATTGTCCGCTGTTTTCCGGAAATCCTTGTCCTCCAGATTGTAGTTCAGTGAGGCATAGAGACCGTACGGCAGGGAAAACCCCACATTCGGAGTAAGCCTGTGGCTCTGTAGGAACCCCTCGCGGCCAAGAAACATATAGCTGTAGGCATAGGAGAGTCCGGCCTCCAGGCCGTCAAAATCCCGGCTGCCGGCCAGCCCCAGGGTGTGGGTCTGTAGATCGAACTGAGAATAGTCGTTGTAGAGACTTTGATACACGCTATAAGAGATTTCCGCCTCGTATGGCTTCGGCACCTGGAAACGGTACCCACCCTCCAGCTCAAGCACCGTGGCGAAATCGGCTTGATCGGTGGCCAAATCCTGTTCTTCCACGGTGAGGTTGTCGTCATACTCCCCGCCGAGGCCGACCTTGAGACGCCACGGCTTGGCGGCACCGCCCTGTCGCTCGACGGTCTTGAGGAGGACGCTGGCATTCTTCCCAGCATCGGAGGCAGGGTCGATGGCCACGGCTTGGCGAAGCGCGACTACAGCCTCCTGAGGCCGTCCCTCCTTATGATGGGCCAGGCCTATATGGTAGTTGGCAAGTTGGGCAAACTCAGGGTCATGCCGCATGGCCGCTTGAAAAGGCGCGATGGAGTCGGCATAGTTGCCCTGCGCCTGCATGGTAAGGCCGGTAAAGAAATGGGCCGAACCGTTCCGCGGCTCTTGCCCGACAACTCGCTCCAGCAGTCGGCCTGCATCGCCGTATGCCCCCTGCCGGTAGAGGGTGATCGCCTGCTCAAGCTCGGTTCCAGCCGCCCAGGCGACCTGCAACCCGCCGCTTGAAACACACAACGCCAGCAGGAGCGCCATCCAAGTCCCTTTGATTCGCCAAGCCATAATGCCCTCATCCTGTTTGCCGCGATCCACGGCGGTAATTTTAAAAGAGCAGGGTTCCCGCGCAACGCGGAAACCCTGCTTCCTTCGGAGACAATCCTGTTTCCGGCTTTAACTGTTATTCTTGGCTTTGGCGCTGGCGCGCTGGTTCTCCTTGGTTACCTCTTTGGCAACTTCCTTGGCTGCCTGTTTGACCACGTCCTTGGCTGCCTCCTGGGCCGAACTGCGGGCCAATTGCTTCGACTCCTCCTTGGCCAAAGTCAGGGCCGCCTCCCGAGCCAACCCCTTAGCGGTCTCATCCGCAGTTGCCTTGGCCAGCGTCTTGGCCTCGGCTTTTACAGCCTCCTTGGCCATCAACCGGGCCTCGACCTTGGCCTGCTCCTTGACCGCAGACTGTGTGGCCTCTGCGGCTCCGCTCTTCATTTCGGTACGCATGGTGTTGCGGATGGTCAACCGGGCAGCATCACGATTGATACGATCCGCCTTGGCCAGGAACTTTTCCTTTTGGGCATCGGCCTGCTTCAGGAACTTCTCGTTGCCCGTGCGCTCGTAAAGAGCCAGGAACTTGGCTTCTTCTTCCAGGGCCTTGGTCAGAGCGTTGATCTGCTGCTTGCTGTACTGATCGGTGACGATGCGCTCCAAAAGGTCCATGTCATAGTTGAGCGCCAAATGCTGCTGCACGGCATTATTCAAGGAGCGGTTCAGAGCAAAGACCTGCTCCTCGGAAAGGTTTGCGACAAAGGCATCAACGCGCACCGCATCGATCGCCGGAGTGGTGGTAGTAGTGTCGGTGCCTCCGGCTGTGGTCGTGACACTATCGGTCGCGCCTGGGGTGGTGGTCGTTTCCGCAGTGGTGGCCGTGCCGCCGACGGCTCCCGCCGTGGTGTCCGTTTCCTGCTTGAGGAGTTGCTCCAGCAGGGTGTTTCGCAACCGTTCCCGGCTCGCAAACTTGCTGCCAACCGTCGCGGTGGTAGTCGTGGCTGTTGTTGCGGTCGTAGTGGTCGTGGTGGTCGTTGCCGTTGTTTCCGGAGCGACCACCACGGGCGGGGTTGTCTCGGTCGCCGCAACCACCGTCTCTTCAGCCAAAGATACCCCGTTAAGGCACAACATGGCGGTGATCACCACGGCAACTGACAGAATTTTCTTCATGACGTTTCTCCTTTTGATGATGGGCCGCACAGCGCGGCCTAACCGCACGATGGCTCTTGATATCAGATTACACCGTCTTTTGGTTTAGCAAGAGCTGTGCCAGGAACGCCGAAAAGAATTTCAGCGAGAGGAAGAGCGACGACGACGCGGCAGGGAAATATTCAGCCGCCGGAGACGGGAAACAAAGGTGGAGCGGTTGACCTGGGCCGCCTCTGCGGCCCAGGTCAGGTTCACGCTGTGCTGCTTGAGAAGATAGGCCAAATACTCGCGCTCGACCTCCTCCCAGGTGCGGCTGCCAAAATCCAAGCCCCCAGCCGGGTGCGTCGGTGTGGTCTGTGCCTGCGGAACTCCCTCCGTCTGCGCCATCGGAGCCACGGCCTGGTAGGCCGGCGGCAGATCCAGGCGGCCAATCTCCTCCTGGCGACAGACCACGGTGAGATACTTGGCCAGGTTTTCCAGCTCCCGAATATTTCCCGGCCACGGGTACGCAAACAGCAACGCCAGCACCTCGCGGTCCGGACGTTTGGGCAAAACCCCATTTTTAGCCGCCTCGCGCAGGAGAAAGAGGTTGAACAGCAGCGGGATATCCTCCGCCCGATTGCGCAAGGGCGGCAATGCTATGGGCAGGACAGAGAGACGATAAAAAAGGTCGCGGCGAAATGTTTTTTCCGCGACTTTTCTTTCCAGGTCTCGGTTGGTGGCCGCCACAAGACGGACATCGACCTGCCTCGTCTTTGTGCTGCCGAGCGGCTTGATCTCGTTGTTTTGAATCACCCGCAACACCTTGGCCTGGAGTTCGATGGGCATGTCGCCGATCTCGTCCAGAAAAAGGGTGCCGCCGTCGGCCGACTCAAAAAGCCCCATCTTATCCTTGACCGCGCCGGAAAAGGCGCCCTTCTTGTAGCCGAAGAGTTCGCTTTCCAGCAGCGTTTCCGGGATGGCGCTGCAATTTTGCACCACCAGGGGCTGATCACGACGAGGACTCAGGCGATGCAGACGGGTGGCTACCAGCTCCTTGCCGGTCCCTGATTCACCGGTGATGAGCACCGGATAATTAGTGGCCGCGTAGCTGTCAAGCTTCTCTATCACCTGTTGGAAAGCCACACTCTGGCCCACTACCAGGCCATCCTCCTTGAGGGCCGCCAGTTCGCTCTGGAGCAGGCGGCTTACCCCCACCTGACGCTCGTACTCCAAGGCATTGGAAAGGGCCACGGAGCCGATATTCACCAGCTCTTGCAGAAAATCGAGATACTCCTTTTCCAGGTTGAGCGTGGAATGTTGGGGATTGGTGTCAATGACCTCCACCGCCCCGTACACCCTTCCGTTTTTCAGCAGCAGAGGAAAAGCGAGGATGAGACTGCTCTTGATGCTGAGATCCGCCTCAATGGGTTGAAAATGACGCGAGTCGCCATCGGGCCGAGAAAGGACCATTTTGCCCGTTTCAATGACCAAGCGCACCAAGCTCTTGGTCGCAAGCGGCAGACATTGCCCCTTCACCTTCTCGCTCTCGATTCCTTCCGCCTCAATACAGCAGAACCCCTCCTCCTGCCGAATCCAGACGGAGCCGCGATCCACGTTCTGCAACCGGAGCAGGGCCCGCAAAAACTTGCGTTGCAGCGCCTGCGGGTCCAATTCGTCGGAAAAGGATTTGAAGAGTTCGATCAATGATTCTTTCATACTGACAATATAGCACTCTTTAGCAGAAATATAATTACATATAATGAAATATAATCAGTCAGCCCGCTTTTTTGGGCAAAAAAAGACCGGGTCAGCATCGCTGCTGCCCGGCCTTGCTTTTCCCTACGAGATCAGCAAACGGCTATTCTGCTGTTACCACCTCGCGACCCGCCTTAAGATCAGTGCCTTCCAGAAAGCGCCGAATCGATTCTGCCGCCTCCTTGGCCTGAAACACCGCCTTGGCCACGGTCTGAGGCCCCAGCACCGCGTCACCCGCGGCAAAGACCCAGTCCACCGAGGTCTGCATGGTGACCTCGTCAACCACATAGGTGCCCCAGCGGGTCATGGTGAAATCGAGCCCGGAACCAGCGGTCGGGTCCACATCCTGGCTGATGGCCGGGATGATGGCGTCCGCCTCGATCATGAAGTTGGAGCC
>CAYTVV010000082.1:0-10412 GCA_964441875.1 uncultured Desulfurivibrio sp. | reverse complement strand
CTTTCCCCCCTGTTGCCCGGGGTGATCGGCAAGACCAAGGCCCTTTTTGCCGGGCGGACCGGCCCCCCGTTTCTACAGTCTTATTATGATATCTGGAAACTCTTCAGTAAGGGTTTGGTCATCAGCCGCACCACCACCTGGATTTTCCGGGCGGGGCCGGTGCTCGGTCTTGCCGTGCCGGTGCTGGCCGCGCTTTTGGTTCCCTTCGGCTCCATTGGCGCACCCCTCGCCTTTACCGGCGACCTGATTTTCTTTGTCTATCTTTTCGGGCTGTCCCGCTTTTTTACGGCCAGCGCCGCCCTGGACACCGGCTCCTCCTTTGAGGGCATGGGCGCGGCCCGCGAGGTCACCTTTTCCTGTCTGGCCGAACCGACGGTTTTCTTTTGCTTCATCGTTCTGGCCCGGCTTTCCGGCTCCCTTTCCCTGGACACCATGTTCGGCAAAGCGTTGAGTATGGCCTGGCAGAGCGCCGGGCCCTCCCTGGTTCTGGTCCTGGCCTGCCTTTTTGTCGTGGTCCTGGTGGAAAATTGCCGCATCCCCTTTGACGACCCCAATACCCATTTGGAATTGACCATGATCCATGAGGTGATGGTTCTCGATCACAGCGGCCCTGATTTCGGCATGATTCTTTATGGCGCCGCCATGAAGCTTTTTATCTTGGGCGCGCTGGTTGTCCGCCTCGTGTTTCCCGGAGCAACCGGGAACGTGCTGTTCGACACCCTGCTGTTTTGCGGCGGGATGCTCCTTCTGGCCGTGGTCATCGGGGTGGTCGAATCCACCATGGCGCGGTTGCGGCTGCTGCGGGTGCCCCAACTGCTGGTCGGCACCATGCTGCTTTCTTTTTTCTCGCTGATCCTGCTCTTGAGGTAAGGGAATAATGGACAACTACAACCCGGCCAATCTGTTGCTGCTGCTGGTCATCCTCTTCAACTTTTTTCTTCTGGGGAGCAGCCGTCTGGGCGCCTGCATCCGGAGCGTGGCCATCCAGGGCGGCATCCTCTCGCTGTTGCCCTTGTTTCTCCATGGGATTTCCGGCCATTCCCTGATCCTGGCCGGTGGGGCTTTTCTACTCAAGGGGCTTGCCATCCCCTTTCTGCTGCTCCGGGCTATCCGCCAGGTGCATATCCGGAGGGAAATGGAGCCGTTGATCGGCTATGTGCCCACCCTGCTTCTCGGCACTCTGGCCACGGCTGGCGCTTTTATCTTCAGCGACCGGCTGCCGCTCATCGAGGCGCACCGCGGCTCGCTCTTTATTCCTGTCGGCCTGGCCACCCTGGCCACCGGTTTTCTCATGCTCATCACCCGGCGCAAGGCCATTACCCAGGCCCTTGGCTACCTGATCTTTGAAAACGGGGTCTTCATCTTCGGCATGCTCCTGGCCGAGGCCATGCCCCTGATGGTGGAGGCCGGGGTGCTCCTCGATCTGCTGGTTGCGGTGTTTGTCATGGGGATTGTCATGCACCAGATCAACCGGGAATTTTCCAGCATGAACACCGGCCAGCTTTCTTCCTTGAGGGAATAACATGATAGCCGCATTGCTTCTTCTGCCCTTCTGCTGCGGCCTGGCCGCCTTCTTGCTTCCCTCGGACCGCTTCCGCCCGCTGTTGCTGCCGTTCTGCGGCCTGGTCCATCTGGGGCTGACCTTCTTTGTCATTCAGGACGGGCAGGCCGTATCGTTGCCCCTGGCCGGGAACTGGATCGCGGTCGATCCCTTCAGCCGCCTTATTCTGCTCATCGTCAGCCTGCTTTTCTGCGGCTGTTCGCTGTATGCCTTGGGTTATCTACGGTACCGCATCGCCTGGGGCAACCGGATCTTTGTCGGCTGCCTGCTCCTGTTTCTTGCCGCCATGAGCCTGGCGGCGGTGGCCCGGCATCTCGGCCTCCTCTGGGTGGCGGTGGAGGCGACCACCGTGGCCAGCGCCCCGCTGATCTATTACAACCGCAACCGCCTCTCCATCGAAGCGACCTGGAAATATCTGATCCTTTGCTCCGTCGGCATTGCCCTGGCCATGCTCGGCATCCTCTTTGTCGCTTACGCCGCCCTGGCCGGCGGCGCGCAAGTCAGCCTACAGTTCGACGACATCCTGCGCGGCGCGGCAAACTATTCCCGGCCGTGGCTCAGGGCCGGGTTCGTCTTTCTGCTCGTCGGTTTCGGCACCAAGGCCGGGTTTGCCCCCCTGCACACCTGGAAACCGGATGCCTATGGCGAGGCGCCCGGCCTGGTCGGCGCGCTCCTGGCCGGGGGGCTTACCAGCGTGGCCTTTCTTGCCTTGCTGCGCACCCTACAGATCATGGATGCCGCAGGCGACGGGGCCATGGCCCGCGAGGCCTTCCTGGCCATGGGGCTCATCTCCCTTGGTTTTGCCGCGGTGTTTGTCATCCGGCAGCCCGATTTTAAAAGGCTGCTTGCCTATTCCAGCGTCGAGCACATGGGGATTCTCGCCATCGGCGTTGCCGTCGGCGGGGTCGCCACCTTCGGAGCCATGCTGCATTTGATGAACAATGCCCTGACCAAAGGGGTGCTCTTTCTCTCCGCGGGCAACATCCATCGTCGTTTTGCCAGCAAGCGGGTGGGTGAAGTCCAGGGGGCCATCACCCTGGTGCCTGTTTCCGCCACCCTTTTTCTCTTAGGCTTTCTGGCCATTACCGGCTCGCCGCCCTTTGCCCCGTTTATCAGTGAGTTTACCATCCTCCGGGGCATCTTCATGGGCGGCCATTATCTGACCGGCGGTCTGTTTCTCTTTTTTCTAGCCGTCATCTTTATCGGCATGGGCAGCACGGTGCTCTCGGTGGTTTTCGGCACGCCTGTGGAGCGGAAAGGAGACACCAATTACCGGGAGACCATGGTGACCACCGGCACCCCGTTGGTCCTGCTCCTTATCATTTTGTTGCTGGGGCTCTACCTGCCCGAGCCGGCCAGGAAGCTCTTTGCCGACGCAGCCGCACTGCTGGAGGTGAAGCCATGAAGGATCTGAATCCGCAACTGCTGAAAAACGGCGAGGCTGTCGGCCTGGAGTTGGTGTCGACTCTTGATTTTGCCGATTTCAGCGACTGCCTGTTGACGGAGGTGCGTAAACAGGGGAGGGTGGCGGCCTGTTTTGCCGTGCCTGTAGCGGAAGGAAGAGGGGAGTTGGAGCTTTTTGCCCTTGTCGCCCGGGATCGCAATGCCTGCGTCGCCGTGTACCGGACTCGCATCACCGAGCGGTTTCCCTCCCTGACCCCCAACTGTCCGCAGATGCATCTTTTTGAACGGGAGATTGCCGAGCAGTACGGAGTGGTGCCCGAAGGGCATCCCTGGCTCAAGCCGCTCCGTTTTCACAACGCGTGGCGGCCAGGAGCCGATGCCTGGGGCCGTCCGGCGGATCAGCACCCCCGCATCGGCGAGATGGAATTTTACCGGGTGGACGGCGAAGGGGTGCACGAGGTGGCGGTGGGGCCGGTCCATGCCGGGGTCATCGAGCCGGGCCATTTTCGCTTCCAGTGCTACGGCGAGAAGGTGATGCATCTTGAGATCTCGCTTGGCTACCAGCACCGGGACATCGAGCGGATGCTGCTGAACGGCCCGCATCCCGCCACCATGTCCCAGATGGAAACCATTGCCGGCGACACCACCATCGGCCATGGCCTGGCGTACTGCCAGGTGCTTGAGGCCTTGAGCGGTTGCGCAGTTTCGGCCCGCGCCCAATCCATCCGCGCCGTGGCTCTTGAGCTGGAACGGCTGGCCAACCATGTGGGGGACATCGGCGCCCTGGCCGGCGATGTCGGCTTTTTGCCCACCTCCGCCTATTGCGGTCGGTTGCGCGGCGATTACCTCAATCTGACCGCAGCCTTGTGCGGCAGCCGTTTCGGTCGGGGAATGGTGCGACCGGGCGGGGTGCTCTTTGATCTTGAGCCAGCCCTGGCCGGAGAAATGCTGGCGCGGCTTAAGGCCATCGAGGGCAACACCATGGGCGCCTTGGATCTCTTTTTTGACGCGCCCTCGGTTATGGGCCGGTTTGAAGGGCGAGGCCGCCTCTCCCGGTCGGTGGCCGAGGATCTCGGCCTGGTCGGAGTTGCGGCCAAGGCCTGCGGTGTGCCCCGCGACACCCGCTTTTTTCATCCGACCGGGGTTTACCGCCAGCTGTTCGATGACCTGATCACCGAGGAGGCCGGCGATGCCATGGCCCGCGCCCGGATGCGTAGCCGGGAGATCAGCGTCTCCATTGAGCTGCTCCGGCGGATCATGGATGCTCTGCCGGCCGGCCCCATCCGGGCACCGGTCGGACCGCTCAAGGGTGAGGCCCTGGCCATCGGTATGGTGGAAGGCTGGCGGGGCGAGGTGGTCCACGTCGGCCTCACCGACAAGGATGGCCGTCTGCGGCGCTACAAGGTGGTTGATCCTTCTTTTCATAACTGGAGCGGCTTGGCCATGGCGATGCGCGATGAGCAGATTTCGGATTTTCCCCTGTGCAACAAGAGTTTTAATTTGTCGTACTGCGGGTTTGATTTGTAACGGTCCGAAGGCCGTGTTTTTTACCTCCCCCTTTGGCAAAGGGGGGGAACAAAAAAGAGAATTTGAGGACAGAAAAATATGCTGCAGATAATACGGGAACGGTGGCGTCAGGGCTTCAGAACGGGGAAATTCCCCAAGGAAGAGCCGATCCTGCCGCCGCGCTTTCGGGGGTTGCCCAAGTTCAGCGGGGAGTGTCCGCCCGGATGCGGCAAGGCGTGTGAGGCGTTGTGCCCTTTTGGGGCCTGCAAGCAGGTGGACGGCCGGCTGGTTCTTGATCTGGGCCGCTGCCTGTTCTGCGCCGATTGTCCGGCCTGCCCCCACGGCCGGATCACCTTTGGCAACGATTACCGCCTTGCCGTCCGCAAGCGAGAGGATCTGCTGTACAGCGGCGAAGAATATCCCCTGGCCCAGCCGCTTGAGCCTGCGCGGCTGAAGCTTTTTGGCCGCTCCCTCAAGCTGCGCCAGGTTTCCGCCGGCGGCTGCAACGGCTGCGAGGCGGATTGCAACGTGCTTGGCACCCTGGTCTTCGACCTGGGCCGCTTTGGCATTCAGTTTGTCGCCTCCCCCCGTCACGCGGATGGCCTCCTGGTGACCGGGCCGGTCACGGAAAACATGCGCAGCGCGGTGTTGGCCACTTATGAGGCGATGCCGGCGCCGAAACTCGTTATCGCCACCGGGGCCTGCGGCATCAACGGCGGGCCATTTCTGCACAGCAGCGAGGTGAGCCAGGGGGTCGATCCCGTGTTGCCGGTGGATCTCTATATCCCGGGTTGCCCGCCGCATCCCTATACCATTTTGGATGGCCTGTTACGTCTGCTTGGCAGGAGATAAGGGTAAAAGAGTTTTCTGTTTTATTTGTTTTACTGTGGCTCTACAACAAATGGATTGAAGAGAGGGAGAAAGGGACCTTGGTCGAGTTCTACCTTGCCGCCGTAAGCCTGATCTTCTGCTCCGGACTGCCCGCCCTGGCTTGGGGCCGGTGGGCAAAGAGCGGCGAAAGCCTCTCCGTTCTCCTCCTGCTGGTCGGCGCGGCCCTTGGCCTTGCCGCCTCCCTGGCCGGGGCCTGGCAAAGCCCCGCGCCCGTGCTGGCTGCCGCCTGGCCCCTGCCCGGCGGCCATTTTGTCATCGAACTGGACGGGCTGGCCGCGCTCTTCCTTCTTCCCGCCCTGCTCATCCTCGGCCTGGGCGGGGTTTACGGGCTCGGTTACTTCTCCCAGGCCCGGCATGGCGCGGCGGCAGGCAGGCTCCGTCTCTTTTACGGCATACTGGGTGCGGCCATTGCCCTCCTGCCGGTCAGCCGTAACGGGATTCTCTTCCTCATGGCCTGGGAGATCATGGCCATCGGCAGTTTTTTGCTGATCCTCACCGAGCAGAAAAAGGAAGAGGCCCGCCGGGCGGCCTATGTCTATCTTGCCGCCACCCACACCGGCACCCTGGCCCTTTTTGCCATGTTCATCCTTCTGGCCGGGTCCACCGGCAGCTTCGATTTCCCCCAGGCCGCCACCCTGGACGGCGCCGCGTTTCAGGCCGGGGCGGTTTTCCTTCTCGCCCTCTTCGGCTTCGGCCTCAAGGCGGGGGTCATGCCCCTGCATATCTGGTTGCCCGGGGCGCATGCCGCCGCGCCCAGCCATGTTTCTGCCGTGATGAGCGGGGTGGTGATCAAGATGGGGATTTACGGATTGGTGCGGGTGGTAGGGTTCTATACCGGCCAGCCGGCGTGGTGGGGCGGGAGTATTCTCTTCCTCGGGGTGGTTTCGGCCATCATGGGCGTGGTCTTTGCCCTGGCCCAGCATGACATCAAGCGGCTGCTCGCCTATCACAGCGTGGAGAATATCGGCATCATCCTGATCGGCCTGGGCTGCGCCCTGCTGGGGAAAACCTTCCACCGCCCGGACCTCGTCGTCCTCGGCCTGGCCGGAGCCCTGCTCCATGTGGTCAACCACGGCCTGTTCAAATCCCTGCTCTTTCTCGGGGCCGGTTCGGTGATCCAGGCGACCGGCACCAGGGAGATCGACCATTACGGCGGATTGTTGCGGACCATGCCGCGCACCGCCTTTTTCTTTCTCGGCGGGGCTGTGGCTATCTGCGGCCTGCCGCCGCTCAACGGTTTTGTCAGCGAATGGTTCATCTACCTGGGGTTGCTGCACAGCCAGGCCCAAGGAGCAACCTTCCCGCTTTCCCTGACGGTGCTGGCCGCTCCGGCCCTGGCCATGACCGGGGCTCTGGCCGTGGCTTGTTTTGTCAAGGTCTTTGGCGTCACCTTTCTCGGCACTGCGCGGCGGCCATTTCCGGCGGTACCCAGTGAGGCGCCGGGCAGCATGCTTCTGCCCATGGCCATCCTCTTTTTGGGCTGCCTGGTAATCGGCCTGGCGCCCTGGACCATGGTTCCCCTGTTGCAGCGGGCGGTTGCTGCCTGGCTGGGCACCGCGCTTGTTGCCTTCTCTCCGGCCGGAAGCCCGGAGAGCCTGCTGCTCGGGACTTTAGCGCCGGTCTATTGGCTCAGCCTCTGCGGTTTTCTGTTGCTGGCGCTCGCGGCCGGCCTCTTGTTCCGGCAGCGAGCGTTTTTTGAGCCCGGCCGCGAAAAACGGCCGGCAACCTGGGGCTGCGGCTACCGGGAGGCAACCCCCCGCATGCAGTATACGGCGGTTTCCTTTGCCGAGCTGCTGGTGAGCCTTTTCCACTGGGGGTTGTGGAGCGACGTCGCCGGCGGCCGGGCCATCGGCTTTTTCCCCGCTGCGGCCAGCCTTGCCGCCCATACCCCGGACCTGATCCTGGACCGGCTGATCCATCCTCTCTGCCGGGCCTTATCCCGCGCCGCCTTTGCCACGCGCGCTTTTCTCCATCAGGGCTGGATCGGCGTGTACCTGCTTTATTCGGCTCTGACCCTCTGCCTGCTGCTGTTGTGGCTCAGGGCGTAACGTACAAGCGGCCACAGGGCACCGCATCTGCTTCGCAGTCTCGCTCCGCTTGCTTAGCTGTCATCGGTCTGCCCGCATACCGGGTGTATAGCGGGCAGGCCTCTTGGTCGGCACTGCTGCCGACAATTGACACGCGCATCTGCGGCACCCTGTGGCCGCTTATTTCCGGGCTTCCACCTTTAGGGGGCGTGTTCCGTGATCAGTTACGGTGCTCAGCGGACGATGATCCGGGTGGTGTCGCACGCCCGTCGCTGTTCAGCGATACCCATAATGCCCGGGGCGGTATCCGCTTTCCTCCCAATGGCCCCGGCCATGACCCCGGTGACGGGGACGATAATCGCATTCGCGGTCGATGATCACCATCTCTCTGACCACCGGTTCCGGCCTGTAGTAGACCACCGGTCTCTCGTATATCCTCGGCCTCTCGTATACCTGGGTCCGCACCTGCACCTCCGGGTATTCGTCCTCGTCCTGGTACCGGTGGACCACCCTGGGCGGCGGGGAGTAAACCCGCATCGTTTGGCCCTGTTCCTTTTCCATCTCGTTGCCGACCATGTAGCCGAGCACCCCGCCGATGGCGGTGCCCAGCAGGGTGCCCCTGGTGTTGCGGCCGATGGCCTGGCCGAGCAGAGCGCCTCCGGCCGCGCCGCCCAAGGCGCCGTTCTGGGCGGTCTCCCCGGCTTGGACGTTCTGGCTGATGAGCAATATTCCGACACATGTTATGAGCAGGGTTCGTTTCAGCATATTCCCTCCTTGCGAGAATAGACTTTTTGGGCTTTTTTGCAAAAAGTGCACACCACGATTTTCGAGTTCACCGTACCCCGCTCCCGGCCCTTTTTCCAGCCGACATGGGGCGTAGCCAGGGCAATGTCGACCCGATGTCGGGTTGCCAGCCCTGTTTACTGAGTGGTTGGCGGGAAAAATCCGAGCGGAGAATGGCGGGGCAGGATTGTGTCGTCGCTTGACATGTGTGTGATGTGTGTATATTATGCACGCAGGAGGAGCTGCCATGCAGAAGGCTAGGATCAATCTTACCCTTGATGCGGATCTCATTGAGAGCCTCAAGGAATATGCGGAAAGTCAAAGAACCACGGTGTCCGAGGTCATTACCCAGTTTGCCCTGCGGTTGAAAAGGCTCAAGGAGAATGACCCCACCGAAACAATTCTTGCCGATCCGGATTTTGCCGAGGCGCTCCTGCGGACCGCGGAGCGGATCAAATCGGGATCGGCAGTCTGGCATGGGTATGACGAGGTGTTTCGGTGAAGCTCGTCTTCAGCGATGAATTTGTTGCCTCGCTCAGGAAACACAGCGCCATAAAAGAGGCGGTCCGCCGGAAGGTGGACCTGATCGCTCTCAGCCCTGTTGCCTTGGGGGAGCCGCTCAAGGGGCATTTTCGCGGTTTTTACAGCTGTCCGGTACGGCGTAATTTTCTGATTGTTTTCCTGTACTGCGCTACCTGCCGCAAGAAGGGAGACAATGGCATTGTCTTGTGCTCCGACTGTCCCGACTGCTCCGATGATACGATCAAATTTGTCGCCCTCGGCCCGCCCGACGAGACTTATTAGGGATAGTCTCTCGCTGTGGGCGCGCTTTTTTTCAGGGGCTGTAATTGCCTCTTTGGCGGAAGCGTGCTAGAAGGGAGAATCGACTCCGTCTACCAGGAACCCTCCATGCGCCGCCAGATTCTGCTGTCCATCTGCATCCGTTTTCTCATCTACTTCACGCACTGGCTGGTGCTGGCCTATTTGCCCCTGCTTCTCAAGGGCTACGGCTTGAGCGACCTACAGATCGGCATGGCCATCGGCCTGTTTTCCTTGTCTTCCATGGCGCTGATGCTGCCGCTTGGGATGTTTTCCGATATTTTTTCGCCCAAGCGGACCATGCTCTGCGGCGCGCTGCTCTATGGGGGATATTTTGCCGCCCTCCTGACCGCCCGTTCCTTTGCCTGGATTCTGGCGGCGGTGTGTGTCGGGGGATTGGGGAGCGCGGCCCTGGTGGTGGTGAGCGAATCCCTGTATCTCAAGCATTTCGGGCAGATCCAGCGGAGTCGGAGGGTGGCGACCTATCAGTTGAGCACCTACCTGGGTTTTGGTCTTGGTCCCCTGGTCGGCGGTCTGGTGGTGCAGGCCTCGCCTTCCCTGTTATTCTCGCTGGCCGTGGCTGGCGCCGGGGCGATCTTTCTGCTCTCGCTGTTTTTGGTTGATTACGAGCCCATTGTTTTTTCCTTTAAGGAATACAGTGGGGATGTCCTCCAGTTTAAGCCCCTGTTGCTGATCGCCTGTCTTTTTGTGCTGGGCACCCATTTCGGGGTGGAGCAGACCTCTTTTTCCCTGTTGCTCAGAGAAAAATTTGGCCTGCTGCCCCGGCAGATCGGGCTGGTCTTTGCCTGCATGGGGCTGTGGATGGCGTTGATGGTTCCTCTGGTGGGCCGTTTTCACGACAAACGGAGATCGGTGTTTCTCTTTTTCTTAGGCGGCATGGCGTTTTCCGCCCTGTTTCAGGTGCTGACCCCGCTGGCTGGCGGCATCCGGAGCCTGGTGGCCATCCGCCTGCTGCACAACCTGGGCGATACCGTGGCCCTACTGGAACTCGGGGTGTTGGTGGCGCTGCTTTTTCCCTCCGGCCGACTGGGCGGCAACTCCGGCCTGCTCTATGGCGTACGGACCCTGGCCACTTTTCTTGCCGCCGTAGTCTCCGGCAGCCTGAATCGGGAGTGGGGCTATGGCGCATCCTTCATGGGGAGCGGTCTGTTTGTTCTTTGTTTTGTGGCGGGGTGCTTTGCTTTTATCGGATTCAGTGCAAGGCGGCGGCAGGCTGTGGGTTGGCAGGGGGTTGAGGAATGAGCAGACGGCGATTGGGTATGTTCATTTCTTTGCTTGCCCAAAGAAACGAACCAAAGAAAGGGCACCCTGTGTCCCTTGTCCCGCCGAAGGCGGGATGCCCTGCGCTCCTCAAAGCTGCCGGGATGTTGCAAACTCGCTACGCTCAAACAGTGCAACCT
>CAYTVV010000081.1:0-10418 GCA_964441875.1 uncultured Desulfurivibrio sp. | reverse complement strand
CCCCATCGGCATGATCGAGACCGGGGACTTGCGGCGGCGGCAGCCCTTCTGGGCCAACCGCGACAAGGCCGCGCCCTGCGCCTACTACTGTCCGGTGCACATCCCCACCATCGACCGGTTGCGGCTGATCCGCGAAGGCAAGGGGGATGAGGCCTACAAGATGCTGCTCGATTACACCCCGATGCCCGCCTCGGTCTGCGGCTATGTCTGCCCGAACCTCTGCATGCAGAACTGCTCGAGGCAGATGGTGGACGAGAAGATCGACGTGCAGATGCTGGGCCGCGCCTCCCGCGACGCCAAAGCTCCCAAGCCTGCCAAATCGCTGGGTAAGAAGGTCGCCATCATCGGCGGCGGTCCGGCCGGCATGAACGCAGCCTGGCAACTGGCCAAGGCCGGGGTCGAGGCGCACATCTTCGAGCGCGACCAGCAATTGGGCGGCAAACTGGCCCAGGTCATCCCCTGGGAGCGGCTGCCCAAGGCCATCTGGGACGCGGAGATCCAACGCTTTCTCTCCATGCCCAATATCAAGGCCAACTTCGGTGTGGCCATGACCAAGGAAAAGTTCGCCGAGCTGAAGAAAAAATACGACCATGTCATCGTGGCCGTGGGCACCCACCAGCCGCGCACCATCCCCTTCCCCGGCCATGAGCGGGTCGTCCCCGCCCTGGACTTCCTGAAGAGCGCGAAAAGCGCCAAGCCGATGAAGGTCGGCAAGCAGGTGGTGATCATCGGCGCGGGCAACGTGGGCTGCGATGTGGCCTGTGAGGCGTACCGCCTGGGAGCGCAAGAGGTTAGGCTGGTGGATATCCAGAAGCCCCTGGCATTCGGCAAGGAAAAAGCGGCGGCCGAAGCATTGGGCGCCACCTTCCAGTGGCCGGTGCAAACCAAGGAAGTCACCGCCGAAGGGCTCATCGACGCGGCAGGCCAGCTCATCCCGGCCCAGACCGTGATCATCTCCATCGGCGATGTCCCGGCCCTGAAGTTCCTCCCCGACACCGTCGAGGTTATCACCGTGGGCGGCGCTGGCTGGATCAAGTGCAATGCCGCCGGACTCACCAGCGACCCGAAAATCTCGGCCATCGGCGACGTGGAACGACCGGGCCTGGCCACCAACGCTCTGGGCGCGGGCAAGAAGACGGCGGAAGCCATTCTGGCCGGATTCAAGGGCGAGGAGTGGAAGGACTTCGGCCAGCAGCTTATCCCCCAGGCCAGCCTGACCGCAGCCCATTACACCCCGGAGCCGTGCACCGGGACCTCCGAGGTGGAAGAAGCAGAACGCTGCATGAGCTGCGGCACCTGCCGCGACTGCCACCTCTGCGAGACCATCTGCCCGACCCAGGCCATCTCCAGGGAAAAACTGGAGGGCAAAAACTACCAGTATATCGTGGACCCGGACAAGTGCATCGCCTGCGGCTTTTGCAGCGACACCTGCCCCTGCGGCATCTGGGTGATGCGGCCTTTTTAAGTTTTATTCCCACTGCAATGCAAAAAGCCCTGGCTGAAAAGCCAGGGCTTTTTTTGTTTCAAGAGTGACAACTCAAAAATCGCTCCATTCCGTCATTCCGGCGAAGGCCGGAATCCAGTGCCTTTTTTCTGGACCCCGGCCTTCGCCGGGGTGACAATCTGTACGACTCATCACTTCGGGGTAAGTCCTTCGGCAGGACGAACGGCAAAACCATTTTACCATCCGTTCGTGGTGAGCCTGTCGAACCACAGTCACTTTCACAACATCTTCATCCACAACAAAAAAAGGGGAGGCCCCGGAAACCGGGAACCTCCCCTACTTACTGCTTCGATACGGTACTAATTACTGCTTTTACGGCATAACATGACAGGTCGTGCAAACATAGCCCTTGGGCAGATGCTTCTTATGCACGCTTGCAGAGCTTGCGGACTCCAGACTATGGCAGGTCTTGCACAGAGTGGAGGTCGGGCTCTTCAGGCCAACCGGGGTCTTGCTATGACACGTCCAACATTTCAGAGCACTCCGATGCTTGGAGTGTGCAGACTCCCAGCTCAGCGTTTTCTTGCTGTGACACATGGTGCAGGCTTTGGCCGAGGCCGGAAGCTCATGGTAGCCCAACGCAGTGAAAGGCAGCATCAGGTTGTTGTGCCCCGTCTTTGTGCCATGACAGGTGGCACATGTCGGCGCCATGCTCTTCGGCTCAACCCCGTGGGTGACCAACATCTCTGCATTGGCGTTCACATAGGTGTAGGCGCCGGTCATGCCTGCGGCTTCCATGCCTTTGGTCACGGCCTGGTTATAATCGCCGGTCATGAACATCCAGAGGATCGCGGGCGGAACAAGCCGACCGTCTGCCAGAATGGGCATGACGGTCGTGTGATTCTTGATGGGCACAAGCTTGGACTTACCATCAAAAATCTTACCGTTGGCCTTGGCCATGGTGATGCTGCCGTCGGCATTTTTGGCAATGGTTTCGCCAACGTTGTACACGTAAGAGGTGCCGTCAAAGAAACGGTACTCCGGGGTCACGTTGGAGGCCGCGATCTCCTCGCCGACAAAGCCGCCCTGTCCGCCGAGCTGGCTCGCACGCCATACCGGAACCCGGAAATCACGGGACATCTCGGTGGCGCCGCCCTTGCCAAAGGTCTTGATATGGCAAGTCTGACAGGCTACCTGGCCTGCGGCGTGACGGTTCATATTGGTGCCGGTGGTGGTGCTGCTGTGCGGTGCGGTGCCATGACAATTCTGACACTTCGGATCAGTGGCCTCGGTCTGACGCAGGTCAATGCCACGGCCAGCAATCTTATGTCCGCTCACGGCATGGCAGGCGGAACAGGTGAGATTGCCACGGGTTGGAGACATGTGCACGTCCTGGGCATCGGTTGCGGCGGCAGCCGTGTTCAGGCCGATATCACCGCGTTTGGTCCAATCCGCGCCACCGGCTGTGGCATGGCAGCGCAGGCAGGATTGCCGAGTGGGCTTATGGACGTTTTTGGCGATGTCAACCATGGTGGTGCCTACCGGCATGGCCGCATAGTTGGGCTCGGTGAAATAATTGCCACTGGCGTCGGTCAGGCCGAAGATATAGGTCTTGATCTGGCCAAGGACATTGGTCACGGTCTGGGTCTTGGTAGGGTCCATGGTGAATTTGCGCTGATAGGTGTCGTTATGACACATCAGGCAATCCACATCATTTGCCGAAGCAGCATGCGGGGCATTGCCATCGGCCCGCACGTGACAGGTAAAGCAGGTGTTCCCCGAAGACATGGCGTAGGTGCAAAAGGAATTGATCCCCTTCACCGCCTTGCCCAGGTTCTGGGTGGGGGCATTGGTCAGCTCCGGTGTGGGGCCGGACCATTTCATGTGCAGGCTGTTGAGCATGTTCGTGGCCTGCGTCGGATGACAGGCGATACAGGTGGCCGGCCCGTTGTAGGCCGTGATGCCCGCGTGGGCCGCTAGAACCACAGCCTGGGCCTGCGTGGCGCCGCACAGGATGGCCAGTGCGGAGGTCGCAAATAAAAATTTCTTCATAGTGTCTCCCCTTGCTTTTTTTTCACAAAAAAACTTTTTCCCTCATTTCCACTGCTAGATTTCCACTGGCTACCCCTGCACCGCACCTCCTGGTCTCTTGGCGGCTTTGTCGGCGGGGCAGAATCGGCTTCAATCCTCACAGCGGGGAAAGCACGCATTACGCCCCAATAGTATTGGCAAATTTACCCAACTTAGGAGAATGATTACCACCTGCGACATTTTGCCGCAACAAAAAAAAGGGAGGCCCCGGAAACCGGGAACCTCCCCTACTTACTTCTCAGATACGGTACTGCTTATGCTGTTATGGCATGATATGACAAACCGTGCAGGCTTTCCCCTGCGGGATATGCTTCTTATGCACGCTCGCAGAGCTTGCGGACTCCATGCTATGGCAGTCGTTGCACAGATCCGAGGTCGGCTTGATCAGCCCAACCGGGGTTGCGCTGTGACAGCCGGCACAAGCGAACTTGGTCCGATGCTTGTCGTGCGTCCCTTCCCAGCTCAGGGTTTTCCTGCTGTGACACATGGTGCAGGCTTTCGCTGAGGTCGGAAGCTGATGGTAGCCCAGGGTGGTGAAGGGCAGCATCAAGTTGTTGTGGCCGGTCAAGGTGCCATGACACTCGGCACATTTCGGCGCCATGGTCTTGGGCTCAACACCGTGGGTGATCAGCATCTCAGCATTGCCGTTCACATAGGTGTAGGTCCCGGTCATGCCCTGATCCGCCATACCCTTTGTTATGGCCTGATTCATGTCGCCGGTCATGAACATCCACATGATCGCAGGCGGCACAATCCGACCATCGGCAAGCATTGCTATCTTGGTCGTGGTGTGGTTCTTGATGGGTACGATCTTGGCATTGGTACCAAAGATCTTACCATTTGCCTTGGCCAGGGTCACGGTACCATCGGCGTTTTTGGTGATCGTCTCGCCAGTGTTGTAAACGTAGGAGGTGCCGTCAAACCAACGGTACTCCGGCTTCACGTTGGCGAGTTTGACTTCCTCGCCGACATAACCGCCCTGACCGTTGCAGAAGGCCTGATTCCAAACCGGCTTGCCCCAGTCGCGGGACATCTCGGTGGCGCCACCCTTGCCATAGGTCTTGATATGGCAAGACTGACAGGCTATCCGCCCTGCGGCATGACGATTCAGCTTGGCATAGTTGGCAGTGGTGGTTTTATGCGGTGCAGCGCCATGGCAATCCTGACATTTTGGATCAACCGCCTCGGTTGCACGCAGGTCAATGCCACGACCGCCGATCTTGTGCTTGCTGGTGGTATGACACGCGGCGCAGCTCAGGTTGCCACGGGTCGGGGACATATGCACGTCCTGGGCATCGGTGGGAGCCGCAGTATTGACACCCATGTCGCCGCGCTTGGCCCAGTCGGAACCGGCAGCCTTGGCGTGACAGCGCAGACAGGAAACCCGGGTGGGCTTGTGCACGTTTTTGGCGATATCAACCATGGTGGTGCCAACAGGCATCAGAGCATAGTCGGGCTCGGTGAAGTAGTTGCCCTGCGCGTCACGCAGACCAAAGATATAGGTCTTCAGCTGACCCAGGTAATCGGTCACGGTCATGGCCGTGGACGGATCAGCCGTTGTTTTCCGCTTATAGGTATCGCTATGACACATCAGACAATCCACATCATTAACAGAAGGCGAATGCGGGGCATTGCCGTCGGCCCGGACATGGCAGTTGAAGCAGGCGCCACCGGAAGACATGGCGTAGGTGCAGAAGGTGTTGATACCCTTAACGCCCTTGCCCAGCGACTGGCCGGGAGCGTTGGTCAGCTCCGAAGTGGTGCCTTTCCATTGCATGTGGATGCTGTTGAGCATGTCCGTGCCCTGCGTCGGATGACAGGCCAGACAGGTGGACGGCCCGTTGTAGGCCGTGATGCCGGCATGGCCCGGCAATACTATTGCCTGGGCCTGCGTGGCTCCGCACAGGATGGCCAGTGCGGAGGTCGCAAATAAAAATTTCTTCATATATCTCTCCCTTGCTTTTTTTTACAAAAAAACATTCTTCCCTCTTTTTCGCTGCTCTACCCCGTGCGCCTCACCTCCTATATCTTGGCGGCTTTGCTGGCGGGGCAAAATCAGCCTCAATCCACACTGCGGGAAAGAACGCATTAAGCCCCAATTAAATTGGAAAATATACCCAATTGGGTATTTGTTACCACCTGCGACATTTTACCGCAACAAAAAAAATAGGGGGAGAACCCAACAACCGGATTCCCCCCCTAGCACTGCTTAGATACGGTACTATTTACTGCTTTTACGGACAGGTCTTGCCGGTCTTGTACAGGGTTACCGCATCGTACAGTGCGGTAGTCACCTTACTGCCTTTGTGCCCGGTCCACTTGCTGTTGGTGCAGCTTACGCTGGAGCTCTTGTCCGAATGACAATTCAGACAAGTGGTTTTCAGCTCCGGCGGCGCAGTGGTGGTCGTCGGCGGTGTGGTTGGTGCCGGCGTGGTGGTGGCAAACTTATGGCACTTGGTGCAGGCATACTTCTCAACATGCTTGTCATGCACCTTCTGCGAGGATGCCGTCTCCAAACTGTGACAGCTCTTGCAGAGGGTAGAGGTTGCACTGACCAGGCCAACCGGAGCAGTGGTATGACACCCGGAGCATGCGAACTTGGAGCGATGCTTGTCGTGTATCCCTTCCCAGCTCAAGGTTTCCTTGCTGTGGCACATGGTGCAACCCTTTACCGAAGCAGGCATGGTGTGGTAGCCCAGTGCGGTAAACGGAACCATCAGGTTATTGTGCCCGGTATTGGCGCCATGACACTCGGCACATTTCGGGGCCATGGTCTTCGGCTCAACCCCATGGGTGATCAGCATTTCCGCCTTGACTGGAACCATGGTGTAGCTGCCGGTCATGCCCTGATCCGCCATGCCTTTTTGTACGGCCTGCTTGAAATCGCCGGTCATGAACATCCACATGATCGCGGGCGGAACAATCCGACCATCTGCCAGGATAGGCAGGGCTGAGGTATGAACCCTGATGGGGACAACCTTGGACTTGCCGTCGAAAATCGTACCGTTTGCCTTGGCCATGGTGTAGGTGCCGTCGGCATTCTTGGTGATCTTCTCGCCAACATTGTACACGTAGGAGGTCCCGTCAAAGAAGCGGTACTCCGGTTTCTGGTTAGCGGCCTTGACTTCCTCACCAACATAACCGCCCTGACCGTTACAAAATGTCGCACTCCAAACCGGCTTAAGCCAATCGCGGGACATCTCGGTAGCGCCGCCCTTGGCATAGGTCTTGATGTGACAGGTCTGACAGCCTACCTGCCCCGCAGCGTGGCGGTTCAGCTTGGTGTAGTTGGCTGTGGTGGTTTTATGCGGTGCAGCGCCGTGGCAATCCGTACATTTCGGATCAACTGCCTCGGTCTCGCGCAGATCGATCCCACGGCCGCCAATCTTGTGCTTGCTGGTGGTATGACACGCGGCACAGCTCAGGTTACCGCGGGTCGGGGACATATGCACGTCCTGGGCGTCGGTGGGAGCCGCAGTATTAACGCCCATGTCGCCGCGCTTGGCCCAATCGGAACCAGCAGCCTTGGCATGACAGCGCAGGCAGGAATTCCGGGTGGGTTTGTGTACGGTGCGGGCCAGATTCACCATGGTGGTGCCAGCAGGCATCAGGGCATAATCGGGCTCGGTAAAGTAGTTGCCCTGCCCATCGCGCAGACCAAAGATATAGGTCTTCACCTTACCCAGGTAGTCGGTCACGGTCATGGCCGTGGATGGGTCAGCCGTTGTTTTCCGCTTATAGGTGTCGTTATGACACATCAAACAATCCACATCATTAACCGTGGGCGAATGCGGGGCATTGCCGTCGGCGCGAACATGGCAGTTGAAACAGGCGCCGCCGGAAGACATGGCGTAGGTACAGAAGGTGTTGATGCCCTTGACGCCCTTACCCAGCGACTGGCCGGGAGCGTTGGTCAGCTCCGAAGCGGTGCCTTTCCATTGCATGTGCAGACTGTTAAGCATATCCGTGGCCTGCGTCGGATGACAGGCGATACAAGTGGATGGACCGTTGTATGCCGTGATTCCCGCATGCGCGGCGGCTGCCGTGGTGCCGGTTGCTGGCGGAGGGGTTGTCGTACCACCACAGGTCTTGCCGGTTTTGTACAGGGTTACCGCATCATACAGTACGGTGGTCACCTTGCTGCCATTGTGGCCGGTCCATTTGCTGTTGGTACAGCTCACAGCGGAGCTCTTGTCTGAATGGCATTTCAGACAGGTAGTTTGCAACTCCGGCGGAGCAGTGGCCGCATGGGCGCCCCCGGCCAGCAACGTGAACGCTGTCGCCATAAAAATAGTTTTTTTCACTAATATGTTCCTCCTGTTTTTTTTACAAAAAACCTTCTTCCTCTTTTCCTCTGGTACCCCCGTCCCCTCACATCCTTACTATCTAAATATCTTGACGAAGCTGCGTGTGGCGCAGAACAAGCCCCAATCAACATGACGAACAAAACCCAATTACGCCCCAATCAGATTGGTAATAAACACCCAACGCAAGTCCTGAATATCACATGCACCATCTTATATCAACACAAAAAACCCAGACCTAACATATTTCAACCCTACAACAATCCGTCCGTTGGCAATGCCATGGGCAAGAGCAATGGACAGCAGAAAATCTGCCTCCGCATATACAAAAATCTGATTACCATCCATTTCCAGCCAGCACACGGGCGCCATGCGCCAACCAGTTGAGCGTGCTTGCTGTGTGTCAATGTCTTTCTTGCAAACAAGTCACTCCGGCCTCCGCCGGAATGACAAAAAAAAAGAGGAGCGGCACCCAGCCGTCCCTCTTTTTGGACCCATCATAATATATAGCTACAAAGATCTGTCCCTACCCCTCCTCGTACACCTCGGTAACGGTCATTTTCTGGCTCGCCTGCGCGTATTTCCGATGAAACTCGCACATGGCCATGGCCACATTCTGGGCATCAACCGTTGTTTTTTCGATTGCGGCACTCCGCCAGAGTTCAGGCCCCCCGACCTTGAATTTTACCACGAACCTACGCATCCCCTCTCCTTCCGCCTGTGAAATCATCGGGCAGTTCCCCCCGAACTCCCCCAGTTGACACATGTTACTCAATATATGGGTATCGCATTATTTTATCCCCCAGGTCAACCCCTAAAAAATACCAATACCAAGGCCATGAAATCCGCCAAAGCCGCCTTCCCGCAGCCTACCAAAACACCAACAAAAAACAGCTACAAATATGTGAGATATGAGCTTGTATTTTACATATTTGTCCATGAGCCAAACCGAGCGAACCAAACACAAATGAAAAAAACATCACAGATTCAACAAGAAAATAAACACATGGATCATGGCACGATTCTCGCAAATCGTCCAGAGGTCCACCATACCACATCAATCCGGAATTCTAAGGAGATACCATGCGGCACCGTTTTCTCGCCATCCCCTGCACCGGCCTTGGCCTTGCCCTCCTCCCAAGCCTTGCCCTGGCTGCCGACAGCCAATGCGTGGACAGCGGCACCACCGCCTGGATGCTGGTCTCCACCGCCCTGGTCTTGCTGATGGTCCCCGGCCTGGCCATGTTTTACGGCGGCCTGGTCCGCACCAAAAACGTCCTGGGCACCATGATGCACAGCTTTGTCTGCATGGCGGTGATCGGCGTGCTCTGGGTGGTCTGCGGCTACAGCCTCACCTTCGGCAAAAGCATTCTGGGCGGGGTCATCGGCTGGAATCCGGATTATTTTCTGCTGGGCGGAATTGACGAATCGATCACCAACGGCGTGCCCGAGTATGTCCTGGCCATGTTCCAGGGCAAGTTCGCCATCATCACCCCGGCCCTGATCAGCGGCGCCATCGCCGAGCGGGTTTATTTCCGGGGCTATATCCTCTTTATTGTTCTCTGGTTCCTGTTTGTATACAGTCCGCTGTGCCACTGGATCTGGGCTCCGGACGGCTGGCTGTTCAATGCCGGAGCCAACGGGGTTATCGATCTGGCCGGTGGCCTGGTGATCCACGTCTCCGCCGGAGTCAGCGCCCTGGTGGCCGCCCTGTTCCTCGGCCCCCGGCACGGTTATCCGAAAAACGCCATGCACCCGAACAATCTGGTCATGACCATGATGGGCGCTGGTCTTCTCTGGGTCGGCTGGTACGGCTTCAATGCCGGTTCCACCGTGCAGAGCGGCCTGGAAACAGCCCGGGCGCTTACGATGACCCAGATCTCCGCAGCAAGCGGGGCGCTGACCTGGCTGATCATCGAAGCCATTGCCTTCAAAAAAGCCACCTCCCTTGGCTTTGTCTCCGGCATCCTGGCCGGTCTGGTGGTGATCACCCCAGCCGCCGGGGTGGTGCAGCCCATGGGGGCGCTCACCCTCGGCGCAGCCTCATCCCTGGTCTGCTATTTCGCCCTGGTCATGAAAATGCGCCTGGGCTACGACGACAGCCTCGATTGTTTCGGCATCCACGGAGTGGGCAGCGGCCTCGGCGTGCTGCTGTTGTCCTTTTTCATCCGCGACTCCTGGATGGCCAAGGCCTCCGCCGCAGCCGGACGGGCCTGGACCGCCATTGATCAATTACAGGTTCAGCTTCTCGGCATGGGAGTGACCATTGCCCTTGCCGCTTCCGCTACCCTCCTAATCTGTGTGGTGGTGGAAAAAACCGTGGGCTTCAGGATCGACCAGCAGGGCGAGATCGAGGGTCTTGATATGTCCCTCCATGGCGAATCCGGCTACGGGATGGCTGATCGCTGAACTGCGCCTTTTACTTTTGAATGTGAAAAGGCCGGAACCCCCACAGGGCTCCGGCCTTTTTTGTGGGGGTTCCTTTAGAAATTTCTGAGAATATGGAGACAACCTTTCTGCCATCTTCTCTTTCTTCTTTTGCGTGCCCAAAAGAAGAAACAAGAAAAAGGCACCCCAGC
>CAYTVV010000080.1:0-10451 GCA_964441875.1 uncultured Desulfurivibrio sp. | reverse complement strand
GGCTGCCCGATCTGGCCGTGGAACAGGCCTTCGAGCTGGCCGACGCCTCGGCCGAACGCTCCGCCGCCGCCTGCACCGTGCGGCTCAACCAGGAGCCGGTGGCCGAGTTCCTCCGCTCCAACGTGGTGCTGCTGAAAAGCCTGTTGATCCGGGACTACCGGGACGCAGAGGCCATCCGCAACCGGATCGCCGCCATGGAGGCCTGGCTGGCCGCACCCGAACTGCTTACCCCGGATGCGGATGCCGAATACAAGGCGGTGCTTGAGATCGATTTGAATACGATCACCGAGCCGGTTTTGGCTTGCCCCAACGATCCGGACGATGTGCAGCTCCTCTCCCAGGTGGCGGGCACCGCAATCGATGAGGTCTTTGTCGGCTCCTGCATGACCAACATCGGCCACTTCCGCGCCCTGGCCAGGATTCTCGACAACCGCCCCCAGGTACCGGTCCGCCTCTGGGTGGCGCCGCCCACCCGCATGGACGAGGAGCAGCTCAAGGCCGAGGGGGTGTACAGCATTCTGGGCCGCGCCGGGGCGAGGACCGAGATCCCCGGCTGTTCGCTCTGCATGGGCAACCAGGCCAGGACCCGCGACAACGCCGTGGTCTTTTCCACCTCCACCCGTAACTTTGACAACCGCATCGGCACCGGCGCCAGGGTATTCCTGGGCTCTGCCGAACTGGCCGCGGTCTGTGCCGTGCTGGGGCGCATCCCCACGCTGGAGGAATACAAAAAGATCCTTGCCGAGCGGGTGACCTCCAAGGCGGACGAGGTGTACCGCTACCTTAATTTCCACCGGATTGAGGGGTACGCCGAGAAGGGCTGGTAGGTTTTAGGCTGGAAAAGAAAACCCAGCGGGATGAGGCAAAGCTCATCCGCGGGGGTTGTAAGAAAGTGCCTCGGCAGAGGCCGGAAGGCTAGTACCTTGTAACTCTTAATATTTCTGAAAAACTCCCCTCCCCTCGGAGTCTACGCTTACCTGCGGGAGGGGTTGGAGGTGGGGGTAGCTACAACATGCTGAAATAATGACAACTTTCCCCTCTCCCTAACCCTCCCCCGCAAGGGGGGAGGGAATTAATTTGATATCGATTTACAAGTTACAAGGTGCTAGGTCGGCACATATACTGCGTAGCCTCGCGGCGGCGCATAAACCTCGGCCCAGCCGCCGCCGTCGGCGCGCTTGTCCGCAGGCTGGTTCAGATCATGCCCCCACCAGGCAACGCAGGCGAGGGGGGTGTTCGGCCATTGGGTCCGCACCCAGGCGCCGCGCCATCCCTCCGGGTCCGTATTGATCACCACCACCAGCCCCTTCTGCCCCTGATATCCCGAACGCTGCGCGATGTAGAGGCGATCGTTGCTGTACAAGAGCGAGGTTGCTCCCCCGGCGTAGTCCCGGTGAACCCGGCAGAGCTGGTCGATGCCGTTGGTGCTGCCGGACAGGGCCAGGCCGTAGTTGTAATAATCCTTCCAGAAGATGCAGGGCACCCCCTCGTGGGTGAGGATAAAGGCGTAGGCGAGCAGCTTGTCGGTGACGATGGGCTGGCTGCGGTCCGTGTCGTGGTTGTCGCAGAAGGTGACTGCGTGCATGGGCACGTCGAACATAAGCCCGCTGCCCCAGAGCCGGCGCAGGTCGTAGCCGGGGTTGTCGCACATCTCGCGCAGGGCGTAGAACAGCGGAAAATCGAAGGCCGCGCAGGACCAGCGGACCTTATCGAAATACTCCTTGATCGTCTCCTTGTTCCCGTCCCAGTACTCGACCACCCCGAAGCACTTCTGCCATTCCTGAATGCTCTGCACGATCCAGGAGTCGTAATACTTGACCGCATCGTAGCGGAAGCCGTCGTAGCCGAGCCCGGTCTGCCGGTCTTTGAGATAGCGGATGTACTCCATGACGCCCAGGTAGGTGTAGGGATTGTCGTGGCACAGATCCGGGAGATCATAGCCCTCCAGGTCGCCGTAAAAGGCGCCGGCGTCGGCGGAGGAGTATTCGCAGGGGTGAAAATTGCTCCAGTCGCGGGCGAATTTCCCTGATTTCGGGGTGTATTTTGTTTTCAGCTCCTTGCCGGTGAGGGGATTGAACTCCTTGGCATCGCCGAGGTCGCAGTGGTTCAGCACCGCATCGGCAAGCACCGTCATCCCTTGATCATGCGCCGCCTGGATCAAACCCCGCAACTCAGCAGTGGAACCGAACCAGGTCTTGACCCCGCCCTTCTGCTCGAATTCGCCGTGGTCGTAATAGTCGTAGGGCGCGTAGCCCATGCTGGCGATGTGGCTTGATTTGGCCGAGGGCGGCAGCCACAAGCCGGTGATGCCGATATCCGCCAGGGCCGCGACCTTGGTTTGCAGGTGCGTCCACCAGGCCCCCGCCTTCCCCTCGGCTTGAGGACAATCCCAATAGAAGGTCTGCATCAGTCTCATAACGGTTCTCCTCATCTTGGGTTGACTCTTCAGGTTGGGTTTGGGAAAACCCACCGCATATCTGCCTGGAACAGCGTATGTTTATCCTAGCAAGATAATGGCGTGGTCTCAACAGGGAAAAAGCGTTCTTTGTCAGGCGGAGGCGGGAGGCTGCGTAGGAGCGGGCTTCAGCCGCGATAATACCAATCCTTGGTCAACCGACAACAATTGTCTGGTCAAAGGCTCGTTGTAACGGTAGGGTAAATAAAAGGACAGTAATTTTATCCAATATCGTTTGGGGCCGATTGCCCATCAACAGCAAGAACGCGGAGGCGCGTATGTCACGGTTTGTTTTTCGCCACATGGTAAGTTGTCTGCTGTTCCTTCTTCTGGGCGTGCTCTTTGCCGTTTCTTCGGCGTGGGCTGTTGAGGCGGGCGACGCCAACACCTTTGTGAAGCTTGATGCCGGCGGCAACGAACTGGCAACGGATGCGGCCGGCTGGGCCATGGTCAAGGATGCCAAGACCGGCCTGATCTGGGAGATGAAGACCACCGACGGCTCGGTGCATGACGCGGGCAATCAATATACCTGGAAGGAGGCCAAGGGGGTCTTTGCGGCCGAACTGAACAACGCCAAATTCGGGGGCTTCACCGACTGGCGGATGCCCAATGATACGGAAATCAAGTCGATCATGCGGCAAGACCAGGAGGAGCCCTTTGTCGATGCCGCGTACTTTCCCAACATCCGCCCGGCCAATTATTGGAATTTTTACATCTGCGGCAGCGGCGCGACCATGAGCGATACCAAGAGTTTCGGCAAAAAGAGCGTCCGCAGCGCCAAGCAGCATGCCATTGCGGTGCGGGGCAAGGAGCAGTGATACCCGCCGTCAGGAGCCGTTTTCTTCCGGCATGGATTTGACGGGAATCCGGACGGTAAACGTTGTCCCCTTGCCCACCTCGCTGGTCACCTCGATATCCCCCTGGTGCTTTTTGATGATGTCGTAGGTGATGCTGAGGCCCAGCCCGGTTCCCTTGCCCACCTCCTTGGTGGTGTAAAACGGCTCGAAGATCCGCTGGCTGATCTCCGGCGGCATGCCGCAGCCGGTGTCGGCAAAGGCCAGGCAGATGTTCTCGCCTTCCGCCCAGGTTTTGATGGTGATTTCTCCTTTTTCCCGGATGGCCTGGCCGGCATTGACCAGCAGGTTGGTAAACACCTGGTTGAGTTCCCCGGCATTGCAAAGGATGAGCGGGATCTCGCCGTAGTCGCGGGTCACGGTGGCCTTGTATTTGAGTTCGTTCCAGACGATTTGCAGGGTGCTTTCAATCGCCTTGTTGAGGTCGGTGGCTTTGTTTCCGGACTCGTCGATGCGGGAGAAATTCTTCAGATTCTGGACGATCTTCTTGACCCGGTCGGCGCCGTCGAGGGATTCGTCGATCAGGCTCAGGGCATCGTCGGCGATGTAATCGATCTTGAGGCTCTTTCTGCTGGCCGCGAGGTCCTCCAGCAAGGCCTGTTGCCGCTCGTTGGCGAGGTCGGTTATCGCCGTGAGCGCCTCGCCCTGGCTCTGGATGAAGGCCAGCAGCTTTTCCGTGTACTTTCGCAATGAGTTGAGGTTGCTCATCACGAAGCCGACCGGGTTGTTGATCTCGTGGGCAACCCCGGCGGCAAGCTGGCCGATGGAGGCCATTTTTTCCTGCTGGAGCATATGGGACTGCGCGGATTTGAGATCGCTGTAGGCGCTTTCCAGCTCCCTGGTGCGCTCGGCCACGCGTTGTTCGAGTGCTTCGTTGAGTTCCTTAAGGGCTTGCTCCGCCTGTTTGCGCTCGGTAAGATCCTGGAGCATCCCGTCCACATGGAGTATTTCCCCCTGCGCGCCGAAGACGGCCCGGGTGCTCACCAGCACCCACTGTTTGCTGCCGTCTTTGCGGTACATCTCGACCTCGAAATTCTTGATCTCCCTTTTTTCCCGCATCAGGTCGTAGAGTTCCCGGCGACGTTCAGGCGAGACATAGAGCTGCGCGATGGAGGGAATGGTCTCGATCAGCTCCGCCGGAGAGTCATATCCCAGGATGGCGGCGGTGGCTGGGTTACAGCTGAGAAACTGTCCATCGGCAGTGGTCCGGAGTATCCCCTCAACGGCGTTTTCGAAGATGCCGCGGTATTTTGCCTCGGCAAGCCGTTCCTGTTCGAGGGCGGCTTCCATGTTTTTATACAGAATATAATTTTCCACCGCCGAGCTGAGCAGCCCCACGAGATTGCCGATTCCGAGCAGCGCTCCCTCGTCATCGCTTATCCGGCGGTAAAATTCGGCATTTTCGGCCGAGTTCCCGACCACCAGCAGCGCATGGAGACGCTCGTGGGAGCGGAGAGGATAGATCAGGTATTCGTCCATGCGCAGCTTTGCACGGTAGTCCACCAACTCCTTTTGCTCGCAGTCCTCCTTGCAGACAAGATATTCCCGCCCCCCATGCAGGGGAGAGAGAAGCGGGTCATCCTCCTTGATAATGAGTGAGGCGACGGCGTTTTTTTCCTGTTGGTCGTAATACCCGTCAACGACGCAGACGGCATAACCGCCCGTATGGTTGAATTGCTCAAGGAAAACGACCCTTTCATGTTCAAGATTGCGGATGATATATTCGCAGGTTTGGCGGAAGGTCTGCCGGATATCCATGGTCGCATTGTTTTTTCTGCTCAATTCGTAGAGTTCTTTATATTTTTTCAGCTGGGCATCGAGTTCCTCCTGATACTCGTAATGCTCGCCCTGGGCCTTGATCAGCCGTTTTACCTGCCGGGAGAGGGTCTCGTTTTCCTGCCTCAGCGCGGTGGTTTCGTCTGTCTGCCGAGCAACATTGTTAATAACGGCTTCGTCCATGGTGGTCCCTGCCTTGAAAGATTCAGTACACGGTTGCAATGACCGAGGTGAAGTTGTGGAAGCAGTTGTTGCTCACCACCGGCCCGATTTCGCCGTAGGTATAGAGGCCGATCCACGGGATGTATTCCCCGACCTCGCGCTGTAGGGTGCGGATCAGTTCGACCTTCTCCCGTTCTCGGAAGACGACCTTGCCCCGGCCCACGCATTCGAACTGGAGGACGAACTTGGGCTTTCTGCCCGCCAGCTGTTCTTTTATTTGGCGGGAGATCGCCTGTATGCCGCTGGTGATCAGCTCCTTATCGCGCCGCACGATCCAGAGCTCGGTGCCGTCAGTGACCTCGGACTGGATGGTTACCTGCCCCTGCGCATCGTCTTTTCCTATCATGTAGCGGATGATGTACTCTTCATATCCGCACTTGATATCCTCCGGAGTTTTGAACCCCAGACAGAGGTTCAAGGAGGCCTTGTTCCACTGGTTCTGCCAGTCTTCGCCGAGATAATCCTTCAGGGCTTCCAGAGCCGGAACCCCGTCGATTTCATAAATGATGTTGCCCTGGCTGCGGGTGATCGTGCGTTTGCTCCCCACCGGGACGCAGCCGTGATTGATCCCCGAGGCGACCCCCCCGCTGCCCGACATGACCACGCAGCTAAGTCCCTCAGAAAAAATCTCGTCGTTGTGATACTGGAAGGTCTTCCGGGAGGCCCAGTTGTCCGCGGCCAGCCCGCCGAAAAGCGGGAGAGGGCCGGCATGGCCTTTCTGGCGCAGCGCGGTCTCGAAGGCGGCCAGAAAAGGATCGAAGTTGAAAACCAGGCCGTCGGCCAGGAGAAAGCAGGCAATGGTGTCTGCGGCCAAAAAAGGATGGATCTCCGTGGCCAGCCGCTCTCCGGCCAAGTCGATTCGCTCGCCCACCCCCTTGACCATGGCGTTGTTGAATCGGAGTTCGTCCGAGCTGATCGCCAGGACGGCAACGCCGAAATTCGTCTCGGTCACTGTCTCTTGGGTGATGATTCCTTCCCCGGAGCAGCCGCTTAAGGGCGCGTCCGAGGTCGCCTCCCGGATCGCGCCGATCAAGGCCTGCTGGTTGTAGCCGACCGTGGCAAAGGCGAAGACGAAATCCGGTTTCGCTATCCCCGCTTGGTGCAGAGCCTTCAGGGCTGCCTCTTTTCCCGCCTCCGCCGGGTTCCGGTGTTCGCTGTAACCCACTCCCGCCGATGTTCCCATGGAGCCCCCTTTACCGTGGCGCTTCGAGAGGAAGTAACCCCTCGAAGCCGTGTATAGGAAAATTTCGGAAAACGCATCCCTGACAAAGCATCTCTAAAACGATCCCACACGCCTAAGGGATTGTCAATGCCTGCAAAAATGAAGGGGCGGCTTGGGTCAGGCGCAGATTTTTTACCTACAGGGCGGCGATCTCCCAGAAGGCCAGGATCTTGGGGTTGCGCAGGTTCTTTTTCACGGTGCAGATCCCCAAGGAGAACGGGGCCAATTCGGGGGAGATATCGAGCCCCGTGATCTGCTTTTGCAGCGGACTTTTTTCCAGCACCAGCCGAGGAACCACCCCTGGCCGCCGTTGGTAGGTCGCTTCGGCCTCCCGTTCCACCCGTGGGGAACAGGTGCGGTTGTTGGGCAGCCCCTTGTGGTCGTCCCTGGCGTGGATGAGTTCGTGCAGCAGGGTCATGTCCCGGTCGTGTTCCGAGAGAAGATGGGCGGTGTAGATGTTCACCTCGAAGCCGACCGGGTCATACTCCCCTTTGAGATGGTGGGGGTGTTTCTTCCGTCGCCAGCGGATGACAAGGCCGTCGTTGTAGAGCTGGATCACGTTGTTTTTGGTCAGCATGGCGGATGTTCCGGATGGTGGGTCTTGGCGGTCCCGCGTGTGTGGAAACAGGTACTTTTCACCTCCGGCTCACGCCTCCGCTCTTTTTAAGATGTTTGCCCGAACCACGGCGTTTCGCCCGCTTTTCTTCGCTTCGTACATGGCCTGGTCGGCAAGCTCGACGAGCCAGAGCCAGGCATAGTCGCCGGTGTCCTCAGGGAACAGAGCCACGCCGATGCTGACCGTGAGCGGGATCGTGCCGCCGTCCGGGAGCCGGAAGCAGTCAGCTTCGACCGTGGACCGGATTTTTTCCGCAACATGCAGAGCGGCCGCCGGGCTGGTATCCGGCAGCAGGACGACAAACTCTTCTCCGCCATAGCGGGCCGAGCAATCGCTGCTCCTGGTCTGCCCGTTCAAGGTTGCGGCAATGTGCCGCAAGACCTCGTCGCCGATCCCGTGGCCATGGGTGTCGTTCACCTTTTTGAAATGATCCACGTCGAGCATCAGCACGGCCAGGGAGCTGTTGTGGCGCTGGCTACGGGCGCATTCCTCGGCCAGGCGTGTCTGGAAAACATTGCGGGTGAACAGGCCGGTCAGGGAGTCGTGGCAAACCTCCGCTTCCAGCTTGTCCGCCATCTCGTAAAATGATCTGGCAAGCTCGCCGATCTCGTCGCTGTATTGCGTCTCCATTTTCTTGATATTGAAGTGGCCGCTGCCCAGCTCCTCGGCAGCCCGGGACAGGTGCCGGATGGGGCGGACAATATATTCGGCGAGCAGAATCGCGAAAAGGCTGGCAATCCCTGACCCGAGGCAGAGAATAAGAGCGATCTTCCGGATAAGGAGGTTGATTTCATTTTCGATGCCGATGTGGGAGTAACTGAGGATGGCGGTGCCCAGCCGGACCCCGGCGGACTCGATCGGAGCCATGGCATCCACCACCGTTTCCCCCGTGGCGTTGCGATAATGCTCGCTGATCAGCGGTTGTCCCGGCTCCGGGCATGTTCCTGCATAGTGTTCGCCGATTTTTGCCAGGTTGCTGTGCATGACAATGCGGCAATCATCATCCACCACCATGGCCTGGGTTACATACTCCTGCGCCATGGTGTAGCGGATGTAGTTGCGGAGTTCGGCCAAATCCCGGCTGATAAGCGATCTGGCGCAGACATGGGCCAGATCATAGGCCACCGCCAGGCCGTGGCGGTGGTTTTCCTGGTGTAACGCTTCCCTTACCCGGAAGGCGATGAACAGGCCGGTGGCAAGCTGGACGCCGACAACCAGGCCGATGACCGGGAGGATTATCTTGGCCTTGAGGGTTCGCATGCAGGCTAGTACCTTGTAACTCTTAATATTTCAAAAAAACTCCCCTCCCCTTGCGGGAGGGGTTGGGGGTGGGGGTAGCTACAACCTGATGATATAATGGCAATTTCCCCCTCTCCATGGCCCTCCCCCCAAGGGGGGAGGGAATTAATTTGATGTCGATTAAAAAGTTACAAGGTACTAGCGGGCCATGGGCACGAATTTTCTGATTTCGTCGAAGTCGCTGTCCTTGGCCTTTACAAACCCGCCCACCTCCGCCGATTCCAGGATCTCTTCCTGCTTGTTGTTTTTCGGGGAAAGGGCGGTCAGAGCCTCGTTGATCCGGGCAATGAGCTTGGCATCGACCCCGGTGCGGGCGGCAAAAACCCAGGTGGGAATCTCCTCGGCCCGGCCGAGAATCCGCAGCTGGTTGGGCGGGATCTCGCTTTCGGCACCATTTTCGGGTTCGTTGATATTCTTGAAGGAGTAATCGCAGATCGCCCCGGCGTCGGCGGTTTTCAAAAAGACGTTGAGGGCGATGGATTCGCAGCTGCCATCGTGCTTGTAGCCGCGGAGATCCTTGTCCGGGTCGATCCCCTTTGCCGCCAGCAACCGTTTTGCCGAGAGGTTTTTCGCCATGTCGTTTTCCGCGCCGAAGATGACGTATTTGCCCTTGAGATCCTCCACGCGTTGCAAGGGGCTGTCCTTACGGACAATGAGCACCCCCCGGTGCTTGGTCGCGCCTTCCGGGGTCAGGGCCTTGAGCAGCATCTCCCGGTTATAGAGATGGGCCAACCGCACATAGGTATGGGGCGCCTGGAAGGCGAACTCCACTCCTCCCTCCCTGATGAGCCGTTCGAATTCGGGAAAATCCTTGGGGATGACCAGCTTGACCGGCTGGCGGAGCTGCCGTTCCAGGTAGGCGGCAAGGGGTTGATACTCTTTGAAGGTTTTAAGGATGTCGGTGCACGGGGTGATGGCGATCTGAACCGGCCGCGGTTTGCCGGCCGCCTGTCCTGTCTGGGCAAGGCTCAGGAGAAGCAGGAGTGTGGTCAGAATGCTCCGCAGCCCCTGACGGGGGAGGCGGAGCAAAAAAGAGGCCGGGTATCTCTGCATGGGCGGTTTCTCCTTGCGGGGTTGAAAGTGCTGCTTCTCCTCTCTTGGATGCTCTGGTTGGTATATGTTTATTGTGGCGAAGATGGCTCCAACATGCAATGAAATGTTCGACGAAAATTTCGGGGGGAGCGTACTGCTCACTTTGGGGCGGCGATTTCCCAGAAGGCCCTGATCTTTGGGTTGCGCAGATTCTTTTTCACGGTGCATATTCCCAGGGAAAACGGGGCCAGCTCGGGGGTGATAGTGAGGACCGTGATCTGCGCCTGGAGCGGGCTTTTTTCCAGCACCAGGAGGGGCACCACCCCGACGCCGCAGCCCAGGCTGACCATGGCGATGATCGCCTCGTTGCCCGCCACCTGGGCGTAGATGCTGGGCAGGATCTTTTGGGCGGCAAACCAGCGGTCGAGCCGTTCCCTACTCAGGCCCTGTTCGGCCATGATCACCGGGGTCTTGCGCCAGTCGATCTCCGGGCCGTTGTAGATCACGGTCTCGGGAAAGGCCAGCGGCGCGATGAAGACCAGGGGCGTTTCGGTGAGCGGCATGAACTCAAGGCCTGCGGGTGGCTTGTCCGGCAGGGCGTCGATGATCACCTCCACCTCGCCGTTGCGCAGTCGGGTCAACCCCTGGGCCGCGTCGCCGGTCTGGAGTTTGATCTGCACCTCGGGGCAACCCTTGCGGAATCGGCCGAGGATATTGGGCAGGATGCCGTAGGCCGCGGTCACCGAGCAGTAGAGGGAGATGTCGCCGTGCAGGGCGGTGGAGTCGGCAAGGCTGTTTTTCAGCGCCTTCCAGCGCTCGATGGTCTCCTCGGCGTACTGTTTCAGGGCCTCGCCCGCAGTGGTCAGGCGCACCGAGCGGTTGTCCCGGTCAAAGAGCCGCTCCCCCACCTCCGCCTCGATGCGCTGGATGGTGCGGGTCAGGGCCGAGGGCGTCACATGGCAGGCGCGGCTGGTT
>CAYTVV010000079.1:0-10684 GCA_964441875.1 uncultured Desulfurivibrio sp. | reverse complement strand
GAGGTCTACTACAGCAACTCCACCCTGTTCAACGTGGGCGCCACCATGAGCCCCATCGCCCGAGTGGAGAAGGAAGGGCTGTTCCATCCGCTCATCGAGGCGGGCTCCATCACCCATATCTGGTTGGGCGAGGCCCAGCCGGACAAGGAGGCCCTGGCCAGTTTCGTGATCAATGTTTTCAAGTACACCCAGAACGACCAGATCGCCTTTTCCCCGGAGTTCACCGCCTGCCTTGCCTGCGGCAAGACGAGCCGGGGGCTGAGCGAGACCTGCCCCTACTGTGAGTCGAAAAATGTGGACGGGATCACCCGGATCACCGGATATTTCACCAAGATTTCGAGCTGGAACAAGGGCAAACTCGGTGAGCTGCACGACCGCTACCGGAACATCGACCGTTTCAATCAATAAAAGGGGGGAGAACCTATGACCTTATTTACCACGGATGACTGCGTACTCTGCGCTCAACTGAAAAAGCAATTCGATCTCTCCGCCATGGAGGTGCAGGTGGAGGTGTTGGGTAACAACGATGCCGGAGCCCTGGCCCATCTTGCCTGGCACGGCCTGGTGGAGAAGGCGAGGAAGGCCTTGCCCATTTTGGTGCTGGACGATTCTTCGGCCTTGGATGAATTCGGCCACATTGAAAGCCATCTGCTGGACCGCGCCGCCCGTTATGGATGCGGCGTGGCGAGCAGGCATGCAGGCAAGCAGGCTGGCTGCGAGTCCGGCAGCTGCGCGTTGCAATAGTCTTGTTGTGGGAGCTTGTATGCTACAGCCGCAAGCCTCCGGCTCTTGTGATCCAACCGCTTGCCTGCCGCCGATAAAGGGTTTTTTGGAAACCTCCTTTATCGACTGGCCGGGCAAGCTGTGCGCCATCCTCTTTGTGGGCGGCTGCAACTTCCGCTGTCCATTCTGCCACAATCACCCGCTGGTCCTCGCCCCGGAAGGCATGGAAACCATTGCCTTCGAGGAGATCATGAGCCGCCTGGCAGCCCGGAAAAACTGGCTGGCAGGGATCTGCATCTCCGGCGGCGAGCCGACCCTGTCCCCTGGTCTTCCAAAGATGATCGCCCGGCTCAAGGCAGAGGGCTGGGCGATCAAACTCGATACCAACGGCAGCAGGCCGGAGGTGCTGGCGCAGCTGCTTGCCGACAATCTTCTGGACATGGTGGCCATGGATGTCAAGACGGTGCTGGTGCAGGAGAAATACGAGCGCTGCACCGGCAGCCCGGTGGACTTGGGGGCGATCCGCAGAAG
Source organism: uncultured Desulfurivibrio sp. (assembly GCA_964441875.1). GTDB lineage: Bacteria > Desulfobacterota > Desulfobulbia > Desulfobulbales > Desulfurivibrionaceae > Thiovibrio. The sequence goes on along the minus strand of CAYTVV010000079.1, from coordinate 9,430 downwards.
CATCGACCTGCTGGGCCAGAGCGGCATCCCCCATGAATTCCGCATGACCATTGCCCCTGGCCTGCACACGGAAGAAGACGTCGTTGCCTGGACCCAGCAGTTTGACCGCTCCCGCTCCCGGCTCACCCTACAGAATTTCAATCCCAAGACTACGCTGAATGCCTTGTTTGAAAAAGAGCAGGGGTTTGCCCCGGAAATATTTTCTCGCCTCTCTGCCCTGGTCGCTTGAGGAGGCTACAGTGTAGTCGGAAAAAATATCGTTAAATCAATGCGTTTTGCAACGCATTCGTGTCGGAGAAAAAATAAAACCCTCTGCTTGACAAAGGGGAAAGCATATAGTAATAAGTGGCATCCTGAATTAGCGAATACGTTACATTTCATAATAATCTTAGTTAAAAAATTTTACTGAAGGAGACTAAATATGCCTACTATCGAGCATAAAGGTTCAAGCTTCACCGTTGACGAAGACGGCTTCCTCACTGGTAACATGGATGCCTGGGACCAGAACTGGGTTGACTACGTAAAGGGTGTTGAAGGTATTGGCGACATGACCGACGAGCATCACAAGGTTATCGATACCCTCCGCGACTACTACAAGAAGAACGGTATCGCTCCGATGGTTCGGATTCTTTCCAAGACCACCGGCTTCCCGTTGAAGCGGATCTACGAGCTGTTCCCCTCAGGTCCTGGTAAGGGCGCCTGTAAGATGGCCGGCCTGCCGAAACCGACCGGTTGTGTGTAATCACCACGTCAGTCGATTCGTTCAGGATTGAATGAAAAAAGGAGAAGGCATTTGCCTTCTCCTTTTTTTTTGTCCAAAATCGCACCAGCCTCCCGTCCCAATCAAGCGGACAGCCGAAAACTCTCCCCGTTAGAAAAGCATTTCCAGAAAGTGGTTGTGATACTCGGAAAGATCCTGGTTGCACTCGCCGCAAAAGAACTTGATCTCGCCTAGAACCTGCGACTCGTCGCCTTCCTGGATAAAGCTGCCATCTTCATTTTGGAGATAACGGGTGGTCAGGACAACCCCGTCGGCGATCTCAAAGAAATCGGTATCGTTGCCGCAGTGCGGGCAGCGGATGCGTGCCCGGCTTTTGGGGGGAACCCTGCGGGAGGTTTCCATTTCGGTTTCCATGCCATTCCTCGCCAGAAAAAAAGGGGATTGTTCCCTTTATGATAAAAGGGCGGATTCTACGGTAGATGCTGGAAAATGTCAATTTAGAGCTTGCTGGGGCAAAATTTTTCTGATTGCCAAGCGATTTGAGCCGCCAGAGGAATGCGCGTTATCCTTCTGTTCATTTCTTTGCTTGCCCAAAGAAACGAACCAAAGAAAGGGCACCCCTGTCTCTTGTCCCGCCGATGGCGGGATGCCCTGTGCTCCTCGCTGCTGCCGGGGCTTTGCAAACTCGGCTTCGCCTCAAACAGTGCAAATCCCCTTTTCGGCAGCCTCTCCGGTGCTCGGCTGCGTGCCAATGGGATTTTAATGGCTATGAGGCATAGGACTTGGCGGAAATTTCCGCCATTACGATGACCGCTGAACAGTGGGTGCCGGCGTGGGTAACCCTGTCTCAGTTATACCGGATGGCAAAGGCGGTCTTGTCGCCCAGGGGCTGTTCCTCCGTCACCTGCACCTCCTTAACCTCGGCCTGGGGCGGGCCAATATGCAGCCAGGCAATCATTTGTCCAACCTTTTCCTCCTCGCCCTCCAGCACGGCCTCCACCGTGCCGTCCGGCCGATTCCGCACCCAGCCGCTTAACTCAAGGGCTCGGGCTTCCTTCTGGGCATAATCACGAAAATAGACGCCCTGCACCAACCCTTCAACCTTTGTCACCACCCGTTTTCTTGCCATACCGCACTCCTCTCCCAGCTTGCGCAATAATTCAGATCATGGTTAGCGGCCGATAAGCCGCAGAAATTCGTCCTCGGTGATAACAGTCAAGCCCAATTCCCGCGCTTTTGTCAACTTGCTTCCAGGGCTATCCCCCAAGACCACGTGGGTTACCTTGCGGTTGATCCCTGAGGCCACCTGGCCGCCCAATTCCTTGATCCGGGCCTTGGCCTCATGCCGGGAAAGCCGGGCAAGCGCCCCGGTAAACAGAAAAACGCTGCCTGCCAGGGCGCCGTCGGCGTCCGCATCCCGGTTTTCCTCCTGTACGCGGACGCCCAAGTCTTCCAGCCGGGCCAGCATCTCTTGGACCGCCGGGTCCTGGAAGTAATCCACCAGGCTGGTGGCCACCTGTTCGCCGATGCCCTCGATCTGTAAAAAATCTTCTTCTCCTGCCGGCACAAGGCGGGCAAGGGAGGCGAAATGGCGGGCAAGAAGTTGGGCGGTCACCTCGCCCACGTGCCGGATGCCCAGGGCGGCGAGAAATTTTGCCAGGGTGGGGGTTTTGCTGGCCTCAATGGCCCGCAGGGCATTCTCCGCCGATTTGTCGCCCCAGCCGTCAAGGGCGGCCAGGGCCTCAGCCTTGAGTCGGTAGATATCAGGGATATCCTGGATAAGCCCCTGGCTGACCAGCTGCTCGACCGCCTTCTTTCCCAGCCCCTCGATGTCCATGCCGCCCTTGCCGGTGAAGTGGATCAATCCTCGGACCCGCTGGGCAGGGCAGTCGGGATTGGGGCAGCGGGTTATCGCCTCCTGCCCGGCCCGGACCAGCCCAAAGCCGCATTCGGGGCAGGTGGTGGGCATGACAATGGGTTGCTCCTGGCCGGTTCGGTTCTCGATCACCGGCTTGACCACTTCCGGGATCACATCGCCTGCCCGTTGCACCAAAACCGTGTCGCCGAGCATCAGCCCTTTCCGGCGCAGCTCGTCTTCGTTGTGCAGGGTGGCCCGGTGCACCATGACCCCGCCGACCTGCACCGGTTCGAGGATGGCCACCGGGGTGATCGCCCCGGTCCGGCCCACCCCGAACTCGACCGCCACCAGCCGGGTGATGGCCTGGGAGGCAGGGAACTTGGCGGCGATGGCCCAGCGCGGACTGCGGGCCTTGGCGCCCAAGCGCTCTTGCAGGGCAAAGTCGTTGACCTTGACCACCAGGCCGTCGATATCATAGGGAAGCGTTGGCCGTTGGCTCTGGAGCTGGGCGAATTGGCCGATCGCCTCCGCGATGCTCTGGCAGAGATGGATTAGGGGATTGACCTTGAAGCCGAGGCTGCCGAGGTGTTTGAGCAGCTCGTGTTGCGTTGCGCAGCAGGGCAGGGCCGTGGGATCGCTCACCCCATAGACGTACAAATCAAGGGGCCGGGTCGCGGTTATTTTGGGATCAAGCTGGCGCAGGGACCCGGCTGCGGCATTTCGGGGATTGGCAAAAAGGGCTTCCCCTGCTTGGCCGCGTTCTTCGTTGAGTTTCTTGAAATCCGCCAGGCCGATAAAGACCTCGCCCCGCACCTCAAGCCGCTTTGGGGCAGCCTCCCCAGCCCGAGTCGAGAGCCGCAGGGGGATGGTGGGGATGGTTTTCAGGTTTTGGGTGATCTCCTCGCCGACCAGGCCGTCTCCACGGGTGGAGCCAAGGGTGAACAACCCGTCTTCGTAGACCAGCTCAACGGCCAGACCGTCGAGTTTGGGCTCGGTCACATAGGCGATCGGTTCCCGGCTCTGCAAAAACCGAAAGAGGCGCTCTTCAAAATCCACGAGGTCATCGGCGGCAAAGGCGTTTTCCAGGCTCAGCATGGGCACGGAGTGGGCCACCGTGGCAAACTGGGCTAGCGGTGCTCCGCCCACCCGCTGGCTGGGCGAATCAGGGGTGACCAGTTCGGGATGCTGCTGCTCCAGCGCCACCAGCTCTTGAAAAAGCCGGTCGTACTCCGCATCGGCAAGGATGGGGTCATCCAGCACGTAATAGCGGTGGGCATGGAGCTGCAATTCCTGCCGCAGGGCCTGTAGGCGTTGGCGGATGGCGTCTTTGCCGGAGATGTTCAGCAAGGAGAGCTGGGCCATCAGGCAGGTTTTTTCAGGAGCTTGCCGCCCTTGGCGATATTTTCGTGCAGGACCTCGTCCACAAAGATCAGGATGGCATCCTCCGGCTTTTTGGTCACCTCGGCGATCACCTTGGATACTCCGGCGCACATCTCCTCTTTCTGTTCTCTGCTCAACGTGCCTGCAAGGCGGATGTTTACATACGGCATGGCGAGACCTCTTTTTGTGTTCTGGATGCTCCCCGACCAGGGAAGGTTTTTGCCAATATACCGTACAAGTCATAAAAAATGAAGCAGGAGAGTGGAGCCGGATTTTTTAGAGGCAGCGTTTAAGAAAAGCTCCCGCTTTTTTGAAAAGATGACTAGATTGTGGGCTAAAGCGAGGAGGGGAAAAATGACGCCACTGATACTTGTGACCAACGATGACGGGGTTCGGGCCCCTGGCCTTGCCATTCTCGTCCAGGCCCTACAGGCCATCGGCCAGGTCGTGATTGTCGCCCCGGATCAGGACAACAGCGCGGCCAGCCATTCGCTCACCATGAAGCGGCCGCTGAGGGTGAAAGACCTTGGCCAGGATCGGTATTCCGTGGACGGCACCCCCACCGATTGCGTGACCCTGGCCATGGGCAAGATTCTGCCGCATAAACCCCAACTGGTTGTGTCCGGCATCAATCCCGGACCGAATCTGGGCGATGATGTCAGCTACTCCGGCACGGTTTCCGCTGCGGTGGAGGGCACTATGCTCGGCGTCGCCTCCCTGGCGGTTTCCCTGGCCGGGGAAGAGCCCTTCTGTTTTGAAACCGCCGCCGCCTTTGCCGTCACCCTGGCCCGGATTATCCTCGACAAGGGTCTGCCCAAGGATACCCTCCTCAATGTCAATGTCCCCAATCGCAGGCCGGAAGCAATAGAGGGGGTGCGGTTTACCCGGCAGGGGCGGCGGGTCTATGACGGGGCGATCAAGGAGACCTTTGATCCGTGGGGCCGACAGCATTACTGGATCGGCGGCGGCACCCCGTTGTGGGACGAGGGAGAAGATACCGATGCCCAGGCCATTCTCGCCGGGTATGTCTCCGTCACCCCGCTGCATCTTGATCTCACCAACCATGCGGCCCTGAGGAAACTCGGTGCGGAATGGAAGCTGAGCATCTGAGGCAAGGCCCTATCTCCGCCGTGCCGGTACCCATCTGAAACTCACGGCTGTTTCCCCTCCGCCTGGTCAACCAGGGCGCATTGCTTGAGAAAAGGCTGGTCGCTTTCCTGGTGGATTTCCTGCAAAAGCTGGTCCGGGGTGTGCAGGAATTCCTCGGCCCGCCTGCGGGGGTCAAAAAATTCCTTGTTGAACGGTTCGATGAGATTCAGGTGCTCCCAACGGGTCACGTAATATTCAATAAGCGCAGGGAGTTCGGTGAAGATCGTCGCCTCCGGGTCGGGATCGGAAAAGCTTGAATGCCGCAATTTGGCAGCGCTCAAGGTCTGGGTCTCGTAGAAATTTTTCAAAAACATCAGCTCGGCCGGCATCCGCGCTTCGATGCCGAGCCGGGTTATCAGTCGCACTAAGCGGGCCATGATCCCCATGCCGAAGCGGGCCAGGGGGAAAGGCAGGTAGATCTCCCGTGGGGTTTTCAGCTCAAGGTAGGACTTGATGGTGAGGATGAGCTGGCTTAGAGACACGGGGTTTTTATCGACAAAGTTGTAGGTCTGCCCGGAAAATTCGGCCCGGTTGTCCAGCGCCTGGGAGATGAAATAGGGCAGCTTCCGGGCGTTGGAATAGGAGTGCATGGCCCCCTGCGTGGTAAAAAGCACCGGCATGGACCGATCGACAATGGCGAAAAACAACCGGTGAAAACCCTGGATTTTGTGGTCGTGGGCCCCATAGACGATGCCCAGCCGGATGCAGGTGTAGTCAAGGCCTCCGATACGGCGTAGATGTTCAAGGGTCAGTTCGGCCATGAGTTTGGCCTTGGTGTAGTTGGGCAGATCCGGGTGCAGGGGCAGGCGGTCTTCTTCGTCCAGATTCTGGCCGTTTGGCATGACCGCGGCCGAACTCAGGTGGATGTAGGGGATGCCCAGCTCCTGGGCGGCCTTGGCCAGATAGACCGTGCCCTGATAATTTATCTCGTAGGCAAGCTGCGGGTCGCTGTCGATGGCGGCAATGGCGCAGTTGATGATAAAGGCGGGCTTGGCCCGTTCAAAATAACGACGGATGTCGTCCGGGTCGCGTAGGCTGAGTTTTTTGCTGTTGGGGGCAAGGACGTTGAGCCTCCCCTCGGCCTGGGTTTTGAGATAGTGCAGCAGGGTGCCGCCGATCAGGCCCGAGCCGCCGAGGAGCACCCCTGTTTTTTCAGCTACGGATGGGATCATGTGGGGTCTTTATGGGGATTGTTTGTTGATCAAGGCTGCCGGGTTTGTCAGGGATTTTTTCAGTGACAAGGGCAACGAGACACAGTACTTAAATTGTAACTGTCCAGCAGCACCGCATCTGCGTTGTCATCGGCCAGCTCATGTGCACCAGCACACTTCGCAGACCTCTTCCTAGCATCTGCGGCAGCAGTGAAGCGGCGCTGCTGAACAGTTACGTTCCTTGTTTTTTTATTTTCCGGTTTCAAGCTGGATAGTCACCTTAATTTGAGAGTAGCAACAAGGGCCGGGCCAGTCAACAGGAAGCGCATCAGGCCTATGGGCGCTTGAGGGAAAGGGATGACGGTTTATAAACGACAGGAAGTGCCGACGCTGCTCAAGGCCGTGGAACGCGGGGAAACCGCGCCGGTCTATCTGCTGTTTGGCGAGCGCTATCTCTGCCAGGAGATCGCCAACGACTTGCTCTGCCGCCTGTTGCCCGATGAGGCCCGCCGCCTGAGCAGCCTCAAGGCTATTGACGGAGACCAGGAAGAGGTGGGCGCCACGGTCAATATGCTGAAAACCTACAGCCTGTTCGGCGGCAGGCAGGTTATCCGGGTGACGGACTCCCAGATTCTCTTTTCCAAGGTTGTGGCCAGCGTCCTCTGGGACAAGGCGCGCAAGGGTTGGGAAGGGAAAGATTCGAAAAAAGCCCTGCGTTTCCTGACCCAGATGTTGGCCTTGGCCGAGCTTGCCCCGGCGGATTGGGAGAAAGAGGAGATGGCCGCCTGCACGCCCGGCCGCTGGCAGGAGCTGTTTGGTTTTGCCAAGCCAGAAGAGCTTGCCTGGGTACAAGAAGCCTGTGCGGTAAGCGATGGAGCGGTTTCCGCAGCCGCGCCCAAGGCCGATGGAGCGGAGCTGTTGATGGCGGCCCTGGAGACGGGGGTTCCGGCGGGCAACACCCTGATTCTGTTGGCCGAGGCGGCGGACAAGCGCAAGAAGCTCTTCAAATATCTGGAAAAAAACTGCGTGGTGGTTGATCTCTCGGTGGATACCGGGGCTAGTTCCGCGGCGCGCAAGGATCAGGACGCCCTGCTCAAGGATATTGTCCAGCAGAGCTTGGCCCGATTTGGCAAAAAACTGGAGCCGCGGGCCTTGCCGGTGCTGCTCGAGCGGGTGGGCTTTCATCCGGTGGCTGTGGCCATGGAGGCGGAAAAACTGGCCCTGTCCGTGGGCGAGGCGGCAACCATCACCATGGACGATCTCAACGCCATGGTCGGCCGGACCCGGGAAGAGGCCCTGTACGAGCTGAACGAGGCCTTTGGCAACCATGACCTGGCTGCCTCGTTAACCATCTCTCAGCGGTTGCAGGAAAACGGGGTGCATCCGCTCATCGTGGTGGCGGGGTTGCGGAATTTCCTGCGCAAGCTCCTGCTGGTGCGCGCCATCATCGAGCATCCCGCTTTTGCTTATCCCGAGGGCATCTCCTATGCCGCTTTTCAAAAGGGGCTGCTGCCGCAGCTGCAAGAGGCCCTTGGCCCCCAGCAGAAGGCGCTGGCCGGTCATCCCTTTGCCGTCTACAAGAGCTTTCAGCAGGCAGAGCGCTTTACCCTGGCGGTCTTGAACCAGGCCCGGACCGATCTGCTCGAAGCGGAATACCGGCTGAAAGGCTCCGGCTTGCCGGAATATCTGATTCTGGAGAATTTTCTGTTCTCCGTCTTGCAGGCCCCGAAACGGCTCAGGCAAGGCGGGGTGGCCGGATAGGTCTTGCCATTGTAAAAAATGCGCGCCGGGCATGCGGAACAAAAAAAGATGATTATTGTTATCAAAAAGAAATGGCTGGGATTGATAGGAAGGGAGCAGGGGAAGTATGGGTGGTGCGGGCAGGGAGAGTGAAGGTTCGGTTGTTACCGAAAAAAAACAGCAGACCAAGCGGCCTTCGATGTACAAGGTGCTGCTGCACAACGACGACTATACCACCATGGATTTCGTGGTGATGGTGCTGGAAACGGTATTTCATAAAAGCGGGGAAGAGGCCACCCGGATCATGCTCAATGTCCACGAGCAGGGCCGAGGGGTGGCAGGGGTGTACCCGCGTGACGTGGCGGAGACCAAGGTAATTTTGGTGTACGACCTGGCCCGCAAGAACGAATATCCCTTGAAGTGTTCTCTTGAAAAGGATTAACGGGTTTCCCGTGAGGAGCGCGAGATGATAAATGCGAAATTGGAAATAGCCTTGGTGCGTGCCATCCGGGAGGCAAAGATCCGCAGGCATGAACATGTCACGGTGGAGCATATTCTCTACGGCCTGCTGGATGACGAGCTGGCCGCCAGGGCCATTGTGGTGTGCGGCGGCGATCCCGAGGGCATGAAAAAGAGGCTGGAGGATTTTTTCGCCTCCAACCTGCCCATGGTCAAGGAAGGTCTTCCCCACGACCCCATCCAGACCCTCGGTTTCAATCGGGTTTTGCAGCGAGCCATCGCCCATGTGCAGAGCTGCGGGAAAAAAGAGGTGGATGCCGGAGACGTGCTGGCCGCCATCTTTGCCGAGGCCGAGTCGTTTGCCGTATATTTCCTCCATTCCGAAGGGATCAGCAAGCTTGACGTGACGGAGTATCTCTCCCATGGTCATGAAGGGGAGGAAAAGCCCCAGGAAGAAAAGAAGGCGGACGAAAAGGGCGCTGAAAAAACCAAGGAAAAAGAGGCCCTGGAGAAATACACCATCAACTTCAGCGAGCGGGCGGCCCAAGGGCTGATCGATCCGCTGATCGGCCGAACCTCTGAATTGAAGCGGGTGATGCAGACCCTGTGCCGCAGGCGCAAGAACAATCCGCTGCTGGTGGGCGAGCCAGGGGTTGGCAAAACCGCCATTGCCGAAGGTCTGGCCCTACAGGTGCACGATGGCAAGGTGCCGGATCTGTTGCAGGGGGTGGAGATCCGCCTGCTCGACATGGGCGGACTGCTTTCCGGCACCAAGTACCGGGGTGATTTTGAGCAGCGGCTCAAGGCCGTTATTTCTGCGGTGGAAAAAGAGCCGCACATCATTCTTTTCATCGACGAGATCCATACCATTGTCGGGGCCGGAGCAACCAGCGGCGGCAGCATGGACGCCTCCAATCTGCTCAAGCCCGCCCTCCAGGCCGGGTCGCTGCGCTGCATCGGCTCGACCACCTA
>CAYTVV010000078.1:0-10688 GCA_964441875.1 uncultured Desulfurivibrio sp. | reverse complement strand
ATGTGCCCTCGCCGGTGACCCCGGCCATCCAGGAGGCGCATCTCTGGGTGGAGCACCTACTCTGCCAGATCGTGGACGAGGCCTTGTACGGACGTGGCGTTTCGTAAGCATTCAGCAGCACTGTTGAACGCTTACGGCGTTTCTGTCTAACCTTTCTTGGATACGAATAACCCTATGAAAACATACCAGCCCCTGGATTTTTCCGGCCTCAACACCTACTCGATCCACGGCCGCTACAGCAAGGTCACGGTGGATAATTTTGCCAAACCGCTGGCACCCGGCTCCACGCTCAAGGAATTTATCGCCTCCCTGCCGGAGCAGCTTCTGGGCCTGGATTTTCCCGAGCTGGTCGGGCGGCTGGCCGCAAGCCATAAAAATGAGCGACCCATCGTGGTCGGCATGGGCGCCCATGTGATCAAGGTGGGTTTGAACCCCATTCTCATCGATCTCATGGAGCGGGGCATCATCAGCGCCATCGCCTTAAACGGCGCGGGCATCGTCCACGACACCGAGATCGCCATGGTGGGCCGCACCTCGGAAGAGGTGGGCGACGTGCTGGGCAGCGGCGCTTTTGGCGCGGCCAAGGAAACCGGCGAGGTGGTCAACGCCGGGATCAACCAGGGCGCGGAAAAAGGCCTGGGCCTGGGCGAGGCTTTGGGCGAATATCTGCTGGCCCAGGATTTTCCTTACAACAACATGAGCCTGCTGGCCACGGCCAAGCGGCTGGGAATTCCGCTCACCGTCCATGTGGCCATGGGCACGGACATCGTTCATATCCACCCTTCGGCCAACGGCGCGGCCATCGGTCAGACCAGTCATCAGGATTTCCGACTCTTCTGCGGCCTGGTTGCCGATCTGGAAGGCGGGGCCTACCTCAACTTCGGTTCGGCTGTGCTCCTGCCCGAGGTCTTTTTAAAGGCCCTTACCTTGGCCCGCAACCTGGGACACGTGGTGAACAACTTCACCACCGCCAACTTCGACTTCATCCGCCATTACCGGACCATGACTAACGTGGTGAACCGGCCGACCATGGGCGGCGGCAAGGGCTATAACATCATCGGCCACCATGAGCTGCTGATTCCGCTCCTGGCCGCGACCCTGCTCGACCGGCTTGATGAAAAATGATGATTTTGTAACAACTCAGAATTTGCTTCGAATAGGTGCTTCGACAGGCTCAGCACGAACGGAATATTAATACGGTAAGACAATGTCCGTTCGCCCTGAGCCTGTCGAAGGGCAGTTGTTATGAGTCCGTTACAAGCAAACACTCGTTCTCAAAAAATGATGATCGGCGAATGACTTATCTTGCGCAATCTACGGAAAAAAGATAAAGAACGGTGTCCAATCTCTACCAAGGATCACCCAGTCTGTTCGATAATCAACAACAGGGGAACAGTTGATGCAGAAACTAATCAGAATCGGCACCAGGGCAAGCTTGCTGGCCCTTACTCAATCCACCTGGATCAAAGGTCTGATTGAGGCCCGCTACCCGGATGCCACGGTTGAGCTGGTGAAGATCATCACCAAGGGCGACAAGATCACCGACGTTCCCCTGGCCAAGGTGGGCGGCAAGGGCCTGTTCGTCAAGGAGATCGAAGAAGCCTTGTTGGTCAACGAAGTGGACATCGCGGTGCACAGCATGAAGGACGTACCGGCCGAGCTGCCCGAGGGACTGCACATCGGCATCATCACTAAGCGGGAAAACCCGTTTGACGCCTTTATCTCCAACACCTGTAACACCTGCCGCGAGCTGCCCCAGGGCGCCAAGGTGGGCACCAGTAGCCTGCGTCGCAAATCCCAGCTGGCCAATATCCGGCCCGATCTTGTTATTGAAGACCTGCGGGGCAATCTGGACACCCGTCTGCGCAAGCTCGACGAGGGCCAGTACGATGCAATCATCCTGGCTGCTGCTGGGCTGAACCGCTTGTCGCTCAGCGACCGGGCCAAGTCCTATTTTACGGAAGCAGAGATGCTGCCTGCCGTGGCTCAGGGCGCGGTGGGCATCGAATTACGCACCAGCGACACGGAGCTGCTGGCCGGATTGCTGTTCATGGATCATCAGGAAACCTCCCTGGCGGTTCGGGCGGAACGCGGCTTTCTCCACCGGCTTCAGGGCGGCTGTCAAGTGCCCATCGCCGGGTTTGCCCGGGTTGTCGAGAAGACAATCCAGATGACCGGGCTGGTTGCTTCCGTGACCGGAGATCAAATGGTGCGCCTTGAATTATCCGCCGATACCACCGATCCCGAAGGATTGGGCGTGCGGCTGGCGGAAAAGCTGCTGGCCGAAGGCGGCGGGGCTATCCTCTCGGAAGTGTACGGTCACGAAATGCACTAAAATCCTGTCCAACCCTCGGACAGCATAAGAATCAAAACCGGCCACACGGGCCGGTTTTTTGTTAATGAGAAGAAGCATGAATCAAGACACGACAAAAAAAACGACACGTTCCAGAGGCAAGGTCTATCTCATCGGTGCGGGCCCAGGCGACCCTACTCTGATCACAGTGAAGGGGCTGGAGCTTCTTAAACGGGCCGAGGTTCTGGTGTATGATTATTTGGCCACTCCCAAGCTGCTCAAATACGTGCCCAAGGATGCCAAGCTGATCTACGCCGGGAAAAAAGGCGGCGAGTGCCACGCCCATACCCAGGAGGAGATCAACCAGATTTTGGTGGATCATGCCAACGCCGGGAAGATCGTGGTGCGGCTCAAAGGCGGCGACCCCTTCATCTTTGGTCGGGGCGGGGAAGAGCTTGAAGAACTGGCCAAACACGGCATCGCCTTCGAGGTGGTGCCTGGTGTCACCTCGGCCACTGCTGCGGCCACCTACGCGGGCGTGCCCATCACCCATCGGGAATACACCGCTTCGGTGGCTTTCATCACCGGCCATGAAGACCCGACCAAGGAAGTCTCCAATATCGCCTGGGACAAGATTGCCACCGGTATCGGCACCCTGGTCTTCTACATGGGGATCAAAAATCTCTCCTTTATCACCGAAAATCTGATCAAGCATGGCCGCGACCCCGAGACCCCGGTGGTGGTGGTGCGTTGGGCCTCCACCCCGATTCAGCGCTCGGTGGTAGGGACGCTTTCCACCATCGCCGAGGTGGTCAAGCAGGAAAAGATCAAACCGCCTGCCCTGATCGTGGTGGGCGAGGTGGTCAAGCTGCGCGACACCATCAATTGGTTTGAGAAAAGGCCGCTGTTCGGCAAACGCATCCTGGTAACCCGAACCCGCGAACAGGCCAGCGAGCTGGTCCGCCTGCTGGAAGATCAGGGCGCGGACTGCGTGGAGGGCGCCACCATTGCCCTAGCGCCGCCGGATAGTTGGGACGAACTGGACGCGGAGTTGAACCGGCTTGGCGACTACCAGTGGCTGGTGTTTACCAGCATCAACGCCATCCGTTTTTTCTTCACCCGGCTCTTTGAGCGGGGCCTTGACTGCCGAGCCCTAGCCGGACCGAAGATCGCCGTGGTCGGCACGGCCACCGCAGAAATCTTGAAAGAGTATGGGCTTGCCGCCGATCTGGTGCCCGAGGAATTCACCGGCGAGGGCCTGGCTGCCAGCATGGTGGCGCAGGGGGTGCAAGGCTGTAAGGTTCTGCTGCCCCGAGCCAAGAAGGCCAGGGAGGTTCTGCCGGAGATTCTCCAAGAGAACGGGGCCGAGGTGGCCGTGGTGCCGGTGTACCAAAATGTCCGGCCCAAGGATTACGAGATGGTACGCCAGGAACTGGCCGAAGGCGGCATCGACATGGTCACCTTCACCAGCTCGTCCACGGTGACGAATTTCCTTGAAATGCTGGGGCCTGAGCGGGATACCCTGCTGGCCGGGGTCAAGGTGGCCACCATCGGTCCGATCACCGCCAGAACCGCGGAAAAGGCCGGGCTGAGCATCGATGTACAGCCAAAGACCTACACCATCCCGGCCCTGGTGGAAAGCATCCTGGATTTTTACGAAAAATAATGGAGCTTCTGGCAAAAGTCCAATAAGTCCCCTCTCCCCTTGCGGGAGAGGGTTAGGGAGAGGGGGAAATAACTATGAAATCGGCAGGTTGCGACTTCACCCTCCCCCTGGCCCCCTCCCGTCGAGGGAGGGGGAAGTCAATATCAAACTGACAGTCAGTCGATCTTATCAAAGGCTTTCGAACTGGCGCCGCACACCGGACACTTCTCCGGGGCTTCGCCCTCGCAGGTGTAGCCGCACACCGAGCAGACATGAAAGTCTGTCTCCTCCTTGCTGCCCAGGCTGTCTAGAGCCTTCTGGTACAGGGCGGCATGGATCTTCTCCACCTCATTGGCGTAACTGAAACTGCGCTCGCCTGCCTTGTGCCCTTCTTCCTTGGCTGCGGCAATCATCCCCGGATACATCTCCTGAAACTCGTGGGTTTCGCCACCGATGGCCTCTTTCAGATTGGCGGCGGTGTCGCCGATGGCCTTGAGCGCCCGAAGATGGGCGTGGGCGTGGATGGTCTCCGCATGGGCTGCGGCGCGGAAGAGTCTGGCCACTTGCTTATGCCCCTCCTTGTCCGCCTTGTCGGCAAAGGCCAGATACTTGCGGTTTGCCTGCGATTCCCCGGCAAATGCCTCCCAAAGATTCTTTTCTGTTTTAGTCATGCGGTTTCTCCTTATGCTGGTCGTTTTGACAAAAAAAGGCTTTTCATGAATACCATTCATGGGTAAATGCGTACATTCTCCATGTGCAAAGTATTCGCCAAAATCAAGGAAAATGCCATGAAAAAGCGGTTCGTTTTTTTTCTCTCTCTGGGCCTGTGTCTCGTCCTGCCCGGTTCGGTCTGGGCCGGGGCAGGCCAATCGCTGGAAAGTCTGGTGGAAAACGGCGGCATCATCGTCACCAGAAACGGGACCACCATCTACGAACAGAACGCCGACAGCCAGTTCATGCCGGCCAGCGTGCAGAAAATCGGCACGGCCCTGGCCGCCATCAAGATCCTGGGCAGGGACTACCGCTTCAGCACCCGGTTGTATTTCAGCGCCGACCACGATCTGTACATCCGGGGCTTTGGTGATCCTCTGCTGATTTCCGAAGAGGTGGCCCAGATTGTAACGGCATTGCGGGGGCGCGGCATTTTCGCTATCCGCAACATCCATGTCGATGACAGCGGTTGCCAGCTTGAGAACGGAACCGACGGCTCCACCAATACCCTCAATCCATACGATGCCCAGAATAGCTGCCTGGCAGTGAACTTCAACACCATCAGCCTCAGCAAAGGCGCAGACGGCAGCGTGCGCTCCGGCGAGGAGCAGACCCCTACCCTGCCGCTGATGCGGGAACTGGCGCAGGGGCTGCCGCCCGGCACCCACCGGATCAACGCCACGGCCACTGGCAACCAAAGCCTGCGCTATGTTGGGGAGTTGTTTGCCGCCATGTGTAAAAAACAGGGGGTGGCGGTGAGCGGGGAGATCATCCCCGGTCCGGTGCCGGAGGGGCTCAAGCCGGTGTACGAGCATGCATCAAGCAAATCCTTGGACGAGGTGTTAACCGGGCTGCTCAAGTACTCCAACAACTTCATCGCCAACCAGCTTTTCCTGGCCATGGGCGCAAAACAGTACGGCTGGCCCGCCACCTGGGACAAGGGCCAGCGGGCCATGACCGCTTTTTACCGCAATGAATTGGGGCTTTCAGAAAAGGATATCGTTGTCCGTGAAGGTTCCGGTCTCTCCCGGCAGAACAGGATGACGCCCAGAGGGATGCTCGCCATCCTGGAGGGGTTCAAGCCCCATGCCGGATTGCTACCCTTTGAGAACAACTGCCTGCGCAAGTCCGGCACCATGACCGGGGTGTACGGGTATGCCGGATATTTTGCCGGAGCGCGCGGGCTGGACAGTTTTGTCCTCCTCCTCAACCAGCCGAAAAACACCAGGGATCAGGTGCTGGAACTGCTTGGTGCCCTGCACGGGGCCAAGGGGAGGCGCAAGAACTGAATTTTGCAAAGATTGGTTGTTACAGACCGATTTCAGGGGAATTGCGCATCGTATCGCACCCTGATTACATCTTTGGTAATACAAATGTCGTGGATGCCGACCAAGGCAGTTTTATTTTTGGTTTGATTTATTGCTTCAACCGGACCTTGGGATACCTTGCCAAATTTAACGACATCGTTCAGATCGAAGCAAAAATCCGACCCATTATCCATTGGCGAGAAGACTACGTATTCATCAGTGCTTTTTTTGCCGATCTTGCCGAACAGGTAGCGTGGGGATTCATTTGACGGGAAGATTGATTCAATTTGGACTTTCATCTTGCTCCTTTTTTCTGGTTAACATTCAAAGGGGAGACAATAGGGTCCTTCGGATTATAATCTAAAATTCTAATCTGTAAAAAATATTTGGCGCAGTAAAATTTATACCCTGAAATGTGCCCACCTGTGGCTCCCCAGGAATACTCAGATATCCTTCCCAGCATAAGCAGCAATAATCTCCTGCCTGCGGAAACAATTCACGCTGTGATCGTTCACCATCCCAATGGCCTGCATATGGGCATAACAAATCGTGGAGCCCACGAATTTAAACCCTCTCTGGCGCAGATCCTTGCTCATCGCCTCTGATTCCGGGCTGGTAGCCTGGTAATCGCTCGATGTTCTGATTTCATGCACAATCGGCTTGCCATCAACAAATCGCCACATATAGGCGGCGAAACTGCCGAATGCCTCCTGGACCTCAAGGAACCTCTGGGCGTTATTGATTGCGGCAAGTATTTTCAGCCGATTGCGGGTAATTCCAGGATTGCCCATAAGCGCTGCCACCTGCGACTCGTCATATCGCGCCACCTTTTCCGGGTCGAAGTGATCAAAGGCGAGGCGATACTGTTCCCGTTTGCGCAGCACGGTGTACCAACTCAACCCTGCCTGGGCGCCTTCCAAAGTGAGGAACTCGAACAAACGGTGGTCGTCGTGAACGGGAACACCCCATTCTTTGTCGTGATAATCAAGGTAATCCTGTTTGGTGGGATCAACCCAAGGACAACGGATAACCTGTTTTTGCATCGGTTCCCTTCTGTATTAATCCCGGTCCAGAATAACATCGACCATCGATTTATGTTGCTGGCAGAATAGTTTCTTGACTCTCGCACGGTATTCTTCGGGGGTTACATGTTCTTCATGGGTGCCGATGACAATTTTCAAGTCAGGGAACGTTTTTTCGAGGGCTTTCCTGTAGTTTTCCTTAAATGGACACAACGCTTTCATGCAGTACGTAAAATGAATGGTGTCCACTTTGAATTCAGTTAAGGATTTTATCCTTGTCAGTAGTTTGTCCGGGCCTGTCAGGGTAGGACATCCGGGGCAGTTTATGATGCCGACCAATGTAAGCTTTTCATCCTGTGGATATTGCGCAAACGCTCCCCTGCGCTTCCTGAAATCAGCCAGGCAACTGACTGAGGAGCATCCTAGATCCTGTGTGGCATTGGAACACGTCAGTATGCCGATTCGAGCCATAAGAACTTCCCTTTGTTTTGTTGGTTTGGGAATAATCGGGGTTAGGCCACGTTTGCAAATGCTTCTTTTTTGTTTGGTACCATGCATGAGGCAAAGGGGAAACGCAAAAGGTGAAACAGGGAAGAAGACAACAAAAGGTCAAGCCCATTATTGCCCCTGGGATGACACAAGAGCCAAATTCGTTATTTCGCAGGAGGTACTATATGCCTGGCTATGAATAAAGCCCATGTTGAATTTTTTTAGCCGCTCAGAATCGTGTTTTCCTACCATCTCGTAGATTGTTTTCGTGTTCTTGTCGATCTTGGTGCCGCTCTTGCCGGAGTGGGTACAGGTGATTTCCACGTCTTTTATGTCATAGTCGGACATGTTTTTGATGGTGAAATCTGCCTCCATTACATTACCAAAGCCTTCCTTGCGCCACCTGAAATCGTCCAAGCTAACCAGCCCCATAGCAAGTTGTTTTTTATCCACAGCAATGGGCTGACTTGTAGATTTTGACTCATCGCCCTGTTTTCCGATAAGCCATAAAACCAGGAAAATGACCGCCAGGATTGGAACAAAACCGTTGTTTTTCTTGGCTGGTGATTTTATTTCCACCTTTTCCGATGGGGGTCCACCAGTTGTCTCTTCATCTTCCCATACATACTGCATCCCACACGTCCCGCACTGGCCTGATTCGTTGATGACACCGGTGCAACTCCCGTCCGGGCAGGCTATCCGCTTACCGGTGGCTACTACGGCAATTATATCTGGTCGCACTGAATCTATTTCCACAGGTCGTCCGCAATTCGGGCACGCCTGCGCCAGAGTTGAGACCTCTCTTCCACAGTCCTGGCATTGTATTAGCGCCATAGTTTCCCCTTGCTATATTGTGCCGGTCATCCCTGCGTTTCCAACGCAGGGATGACCTCTGACGGCACCACCTGCTCCGGTTTTTTCTTTGGCCGATTCGCCGCAGCCATCCTGCGCTTTGCCTTGATCGCGTCCTCGCCTTCCAATACATCGCGCTTGAGCACCAGATTTTGTAGGGTAGTAAGTATCTGCTCGTCGGTGATTTTCACACCTTTGCCTGCTGCCACGAGTTGCCGACGCACAGCGCCCACTACCGGCTCAGTCATGAGCGCCGCCGCGACCATGTACTTGCTGGTGAGCTGGCACTCCTCATGGAATGTGGCGATGGCCGATTTGCTCACCCCTTCCTTGCTGATCAGGAAGAAAAATTCGGTCAGTAAGGGCAACTTGGTAGTGTCCGAAAAACTGAAATCGAAGGCGACCTCGGTCTTGATCGGTTTGCCGAAAATCACTCGGTGGGCCTGCCAGTGGTCGCCATTGGTGAGCATAACCCACTCTATCCCTTCGGTGGCCGCATAGTTGATGGCTTGCCGCAGGTGGGGCTCCTTGAGAGGGATATTTATGGCCTTGACCTCGATCAAAAAGGTAGGTTTGTCGTCACCAGCCTTGATGGCCAAGTCGCAGTAGGTGCCGCGAATGGCGTATTCGCTGGTGATTTCGGTATATTTATCATAGCCGCAGATGGTTGAGAGCATGTCGGTGATGATGGTCACGGTGTCCGATTCGTTAACATCCCGAGCTTTTGCGGCTTCGATTACTTTGGCAAAGGTCTTAATGCCTGCCTTTATCCTCTCTTCTGCCTTCTTAGGTATGTTAGCCATTGTGCCCCTTTTTTTGCTGAGATATGGGAAAATCCAAAATTATTCTAATGGAGCCTATGTGATAGGGCATGGAAAGTCAAAAGAAAAACAAGACTAGATTTCGTCCGAATCCCGGCTCAAAATTAAGGAGGGTATCACCAGGCACCATCCCCTATTTCCGCTCCAGCCGCACCATGGTTTCCTGATGGGCGGTCTGCGGGAACATGTCCACCAGCCGGACTTCGGCCAGCCGGTAACCGGCCTGGATAAGTCCGGCCAAATCGCGGGCCAGGGTGGCGGGGTCGCAGGAGATGTAGATGATCTGCCGGGCCGCAAGGCCGGGCAGCAGGGGGATGAGTTCGGCGCAGCCGGAACGGGGCGGGTCGAGGAGAAGGCAGTCAAAGGTGGCCTCTTCAGCCAGCAGACGTCTGGCCGCCTTGGTGGCGCTTTCCTGGCTGAACCGGCAGCGGTCGGCAAGCCCGGCGGTCTCGGCATTGCGCACGGCGCTGCGGATGGTGGAGCGCTGCATGTCCATGCCGGTCACCTCCCAACCCTGCATGGCCAGGGGAAGGGAGAAGTTGCCCATGCCGCAGAACAGATCCAACGCCTTGGTGGGCTTCATCTCCCGTATCCAGTCCAGCAGCAGCTTGATGCAGTTTTCGTTCTGCCCGAGATTCACCTGGCAGAACCCCCCTGGTTCCAGGCCAAGGGTCAAGGGCTGACCGCACAGCCCGGCAGGCAGGGAAAATTCCACCCGCAGCTCGCTTGGCTGAACCTCTCCCCTCTCGGTGAAATACGGCCCCTTGGCCTGGCCTTCCACGCTGAAGATCACTGCCGCAAGCTTGGGCAACGCCTGGCATAAGAGTTTGGCACCTTGGTGCTCGGCGGGCCGGGTTTTTCTGGTGTAGTGGATGAGCAGGATGACCGAGTTGTGGTTGGGGTTTTCGAGCAGCTCGATGGCCGAGGCCAAGTCCATAAGGCTCTGGAACGGTCTGCTTTTTAAAAGCTCGGCAAGCACCGAATTGATACCCTCTCCGGCCAGGGGGCATCGAGAAACAGGGACCAGACTGTGGCTCTGGCGACCGAAATACCCCACCATCCCCTGCGCCACCTGCAATCTGATCCGTTGCCGGTAGCCAAAGGTTTGAGGTGAGGCCAGGGGGGCTCCCAGAAGGGTGGCAAGCTCCTCCTCCCGGCACAAACCGGACCGACAGAGGGTCTCCCCCAGGATACCGTTTTTCAGGCGAAGTTGTTCGTCGTAGGTGGCATGCTGGAAATCGCAGCCGCCGCAGGTGTCGTACACCGGGCAGATCGGGGGTATCCGCTGAGCCGATGGCACAAGCACCTCCAAGAGGTCCGCTTCCTGGTACTGTTTGTGCTGACGGCGCAGATGAACCCGCACCTTTTCCCCAGGCAGCACGCGCGGCACCATGACCACCTGGCCATCGGCCAAACGGCCCAGGCCAAGCCCACCCTTGATTACCTTGTCAACCGTGAGTTCCACGGGTTTGGTCATCGTCTGCTCCGCACTGTTTTCTTTCTTCTTTTGCGTGCCCAAAAGAAGAAACAAGAAAAAGGCACCCCAGC
>CAYTVV010000077.1:0-10836 GCA_964441875.1 uncultured Desulfurivibrio sp. | reverse complement strand
GCCCGGCGTTTTGATGCACAAGGGCGAGAGCGGCGACGAGTGCTACACCGTCCGTATCGGTGCGGCCCGTCTCATCAGTATCGAACTGATCCGCGAAATGTGTGATGTTGCGGATAAGCATTGCGATGGCTATCTGCGTTGGACCACCCGGAACAACGTTGAGTTCATGGTGGACAACAAGGCCAAGGTTCAGCCTCTGTTGGACGACCTGAAGAGCCGTGGCAACCGTTTCCCGGTTGGTGGTACTGGCGCATCCGTCAGCAACTGCGTACACACCCAGGGTTGGGTTCACTGCCATACTCCGGCTACCGACGCTTCCGGCGTGGTTAAGGCGGTTATGGATGAGCTGTTCGACTACTTCGTCAGCCACAAGCTGCCGGCTCAGGTTCGTGTTGCCCTGGCTTGCTGCCTGAACATGTGCGGCGCGGTTCATGCTTCCGACATCGCCATCCTCGGCGTACATCGTAAACCGCCGATGATCGACCACGATGCGATCAGCGGCCTCTGCGAGCTGCCCCTGGCCATCTCCGCCTGTCCTCTGGGCGCGGTTAAGCCTGCCACTGCGAAGAACAGCAAGGGCGAGGACGTCAAGTCCGTTAAGGTAAACGCCGAGCGCTGCATGTTCTGCGGTAACTGCTACACCATGTGCCCGGCCATGCCTTTGGCTGATCCGGATGGTGACGGTATCGCGATCCTGGTTGGCGGCAAGGTTTCCAACTCTCGGTCCACCCCGAAGTTCTCCAAGCTGGTTATTCCTTTCCTGCCCAACACTCCGCCCCGTTGGCCGGAGACCGTTGCCGCAGTGAAGAACATCCTTGAGACCTACGCCAAGGACGCCCGCAAATACGAGCGTGTCGGCGAGTGGGCAGCACGGATTGGTTGGGAGAAATTCTTCGAAAAGACTGGTATTCCCTTCACCATCAAGTCCGTTGACGATTATCGTCTGGCCTATGATACCTGGAGAACTACCACTCAGTTCAAGTTCACCAGCCATATCAAGTAAGGTGAACGGTCTTCACTAGAATCAGGGTCAGTGGTTCCTTTGTTCTGTGAACTGCTGGCCTTGTTCTTTTGATTGTTTTGATGTGCTTGCTAAAACCCTTATTCAAAGGAGTAAGTACCATGGCATTAAGCAAAGAAGAGTTAAAAGCAGCTATCCTTGAAAAAGCGATGACTGGCCCCAAGGCTCAGCTCTACGTAAAAGATTTTTATGCTTGTGACCCCGAAGCCGGTCCCCGTGACGTGAAGAATGCGGCCAACGATCTGGTAAAGGAAGGCAAGATGACCTTTTGGTCCAGTGGCAGCACCACCATGTACGCTGCACAAGGCCGGGCCAAAGACGAAGAACATCGTTAGTCTTTGTTTTTCAGCGGGTATTATGAAAAATGCAGAGGATTTCCTCTGCATTTTTTTTTGTGATGTGCCGATGTATCTGATCTTGGAAGGTGGGATTGGTCATGCTCAATGATTTGGACACGCTTTTTGTCGCCATTGATCAGGCATTCGCGGCCGTGCGGCAGGCGCATCCCGAGGCGATCACCTGCGGAAAAGGGTGCGCGGACTGCTGTCAGGCTGTGTTTGATGTGTCACTTGTTGAGGCGGTCAATCTTCAGGCCCATGTGCAGCGTCTGGACCCGGCGGTGCGGGAAGAGATAGGTGTTGCGGCGCAGGAGGCCCGGCAAGCCTGGGAGCGGATCATGGCTGCGGGTCTCGATCCGGCCGTGGCCAGGATCAGGTGTCCGCTTCTTGATGGACAAGGCCTTTGTCTCTGCTATGAGGCGCGCCCGGTAAACTGCCGGACTTACGGGATTCCCACGGTAATTGACGGCAAGGGGCATGTCTGCGGTTTTTCCGGATTCGAGCCGGGAAAAACCTACCCCACGGTCAATCTTGCCTCCCTACAGCAAATCCTCCACAACCTTTCCGTTCAGGTGGCAGGAGAGGAAAAAGGTGCGAGGCGCTGGCCCATTGCCTCGGTGATTCTTGAGCCGTCGGTATTCAGCGCTTTTGCCGAGAGTCTCCTCGTCACGGGAAAAAAATAGGATTGTATGCGCGGGGAAAATCTTCCCGTGTTCTTTAAGCCTTCTCGGTTTCCTCTGCTTTTTGCAGGAATTTCTCCGCATGGCGGCTGTGTTTGAAGCTTGTGTGGATCGCGGCTATCGTCCGGTATGCATCCGCCGCCTTGCTCTTTTCTCCCTTGGCCAGATAGATTTCCGCAAGAGTCTCCAGCGTATCCACTGAACCCTGGGGATTGCGCAGGGCGCCGTATTCATCAAGGACCTCGCTATACAGGCGGATGGCCTGGTCATAGTCCTTGGCATCGTACATCAGCTTGGCCTTTTTCTTTTCGATGGAAAAAAGGCTGAAGCGGTCCGTGTGCTTCTGGCAGATGGCGTAGGCTCGGTCATAATGGCTCATGGCCGTGGCCACATCGCCGCGTTTCGCGCAGATATCGCCCAGTTTGTCCGCCGCATTGGCAATGCCGTTTTCATTGCCTTCAAGCTCAAAGGCGATGAGGGCATTGTGAAAGGCATTGGCTGCCTGGGCCGGTTCGAGGTTCTTGAGAAATTCCTGGCCGGCCTCGTAGTCGAGTTGGGCCTGGCTTTTTTCTTCCTTCACTTCCTGGTTCTGTTTTTGCTGTTCAGTCATTTTTGGGCTCTTTTGCGGTGTGCAGCCGGGCCAGTGCTTCCTTGGCGAGTTCCGCCACGGTGGTGTGCACGGGTTGTCCCTGCTCATAAATGGTTAATTCGGCGTCATCGCCGGTCAGTTTTTCAATCTCGCTTTCCACCTCGGTGGCGGTAATCCGTCCCATAAGCCGGACCGCGTGCCCTCTGGTGATAGCCTCGGGGTGGCTGACAAAGGGAAAAAGGCTGTAAAACGGGGTGGCGCGGACCAGGTCCGGCCGTTTTTCCGCCAGCGTCCCCAAGGCCCACAGCACCTGCACTCTGGTGGAGGGAACCCCCCGGTGCATGAGCAGGTGTCTGGCAAAGGCGCCGTAGATGTCGGGCCGCGCCGCGATGATGGAGCCGATGGACTCCAGCAGCCCCCAGTGGGCGGCGGCGGAATCGGAACAGGCCTCGAACAATCGGTGCAGCAGGTCGCTCACCGCCCCGGGTTTCCGGGTGGAGAGCCGCCGGCAGACCTGGCCCAGGATATGGGCGTATTGCCAGCGTTTGCTCTCGTCCGGATCATAAAGCAGCCGCTGCATGAAACGCAGGGTCTTGAGATCGTCAAAGGCCAGGTCCACCAGGCCGTCGATGTCCTGCTCCGCCACCATTTTGGTGACCGTGACCTTGTCGGCCCGCTTCTTTTTGCGTTTGGGGTCGAGGATTGGTTCCATAGGGGGGAGGTCGCTTGCCGGATCTTCCTGACAGAGGGCATGGTCCTTGGCATTCTTGTCCGTGTGCAGCCGGTTGGCAAGGGTGACCAGCTCACGGTTGAGCCGGACAAAATAGAGAACCCCCGAGACCTTGCGGCCATCGACATTCTTGGTTTCAAAGACCTGATGGGTCTGCTCGTCGTAATTGTCGATGCGGCCGGTGAGATAATCCTCGTCGGGCAGCAATTCCCAAGCCAGATCCCAGTTGTCGTCGCAGGCATGGACAATGGCCTCGACCATGGCCGCTCCCACATTGAAGCCGGTGGGGTCGCAGGTATAGGTCGCGCCGCACTGGCATTCGCCCATGGTGAATTCGTTCAGCTTGCGTTGCACCGGTTCCTGGGGGCGGCCTACATCCTGACCGCAGAACGGGCACCAGGGCCGGACCTTTATCTGTGCGTCTTTCGCCATGATTACAGCTCGTTCTCGATGGCCTCGACCAGGCGCTGGTCAACGGCATAGCCGAGCTCCTTTGCCTTGGCCAGCGACTTTTTGGCTGCCTGGAAATCCTTGTTGTAATAGAGCGCCACCGCGAGGTTGTTGTGGGCCATGGGGATATCCGGCTCAAGCTTCACCGCTTCCTTGGCCGCCTTGACCGCCAGCGCGAAATTCCCGGCCATGACCTGGGCCGAGGCCAGGTTGATCCAGGCCATGTGCATCTTCGGATCGTTCATCGTGGCCATGGTGTAGGCCTCAATGGCCTTGTCGCTCTCGCCTTTTTGTTGCCAGATGAGGCCGATGTTGTTGTGGGGCTGGGCCAGGGCCGGATTGACCTGTACCGCAGCCTGGTTCGCGGCCAGTGCCTTGTCCAGCTCGCCTTGTTCAAAATGCATGGCCCCGATGTTGATCAGGGCCTCCACGGCATGGGGGTCGATCTCCAGGCATCTTTCCAGTGAGCGCATGGCGTCGGCGGTTCTTCCGGCTTTGCGGTAGACCAGGGCCAGATGGTGATGGGCCACGATATTGTCCGGGAGTTCGATACATTTTTGTTCCAGCTCTTCAATGATCTTGTTCAGGTCTTCCGGTTGGGCAGACATGGGGAGTCCTCATATGCAAAATGGTTGAAAATCCTAAGCCGTTGGAACACAATAACCATACCGCTTAAATGGTAAAAACGGCATAAGGAGCCGTAACGGAATGGTCAAAAACAGCAGTGCCAACGGCGATGTTTACTCCGTAACGGCTTCTAAATCCGCTTTGTAATCTCGAAAAAAAGCAGATGGCGTTTCAGAAAAAATGGCTTGGTACGGAAAGTACCGGCAAACAGCCAAAGTGGGATATATATAAGCATGGCTGCGGCGGTGTGCAAGTGGGCCAAAGTACCATATGGCGAAAACTTCGTCAAAATCTTTGCCGGTCTCGGTTGTAGCCGCATCTGGCCTGCCTGCCGCAACCGCTTGACAGCGGAAGCCCCAGATGGTTTTCTGTGCGCGGGATGATCAGGATGTAAAGTAATGATGACTACGGGAGGGAAGGGCTTGGCCGCAGAGCAAGAATATTCAGCAAAAGGCCTGGTGGTGGCCGGATTGGGCGGCGGCTCGGGGAAAAGCGTGATCGCGGTGGGACTGGCCGCAGCCTTTGCCGGGCAGGGGCGGCGGGTCGTGCCTTTCAAAAAAGGGCCGGATTATATTGACGCCGGCTGGCTGGCCTTGGCTGCCGGGTATCCCTGCTACAACCTTGATCCTTATCTCATGACCCCGGAAGCGCTGGGCCATTCTTTCCGCACCCATGCGCACGGGCGGGAGCTGGTCATTATCGAGGGCAACCGCGGGCTGTATGACGGGGTCGATGCCGAGGGAACCTTCAGCACGGCCGAGCTTGCCAAGACCCTGGGGCTGCCGGTGCTGCTGGTGGTTGACTGCACCAAGACCACCCGCACCGTGGCGGCCCTGGTGTTGGGCTGCCAGCGCTTTGATCCGGAGGTGAAAATTGGCGGGGTGATTTTGAACCGGGTGGGCACCTCCCGGCATGAGGCCTTGGTCCGGCAGGCGGTGGAGCAGTACACCGGTATCCCGGTTTTGGGGGCCATGCCCCGCTCCAAAGAGGATGCCTTTCCCCAGCGGCATCTCGGCATTACCCCCTGCCCGGAGCATGCTGGAGCCGAGGCGGCGGTGCAGGCCCTGGCCGGAAAAGCGGCACGCTATCTGGATCTTGGCGGGATAGAAAAGATGATGGCCCCCTGTGCCAGCGAGCCGGCTCTTTCGCGCCCGGAGCGGCGGGGCGCGGAAGACTCGGTGCGGATCGGCATTCTCAAGGATGCGGCCTTTCAGTTCTACTATGCGGAAAACTTGGAGGCGCTCACCCGCTGCGGCGCCCAACTGGTGGAGATCAATGCCTTGACCGCCACGGAGCTGCCGCAGCTTGATGGTCTTTATATCGGCGGGGGGTTTCCTGAAACCAGCGCCGGAGCGCTTTCCGCCAATGCCTCTTTTCGGGCCTCCCTGAAAAGCGCAGCCGAAGCCGGGCTGCCTATTTACGCGGAGTGTGGCGGCCTGATCTATCTTGGCGAAAGCATGGTGCTTGGTGACGAGGTCTTCCCCCTGGTGGGCCTTTTTCCGGTGCGGTTCGGCCTGATGAAAAAACCCCAGGCCCATGGCTACACCGTGCTGAAGGTCGAGGGGGAAAATCCGTATTATCCGGCGGGGGCCGAGATCAAGGGGCACGAATTCCGCTATAGTCGGGTGGAGGAGTGGGACGGGGAGGCGGGTCAGCTTGCCCTGCGGATGGAGCGCGGGGTCGGGTTTGTTGGTGGTCGGGATGGCTTGGTGTTTAAGAATGTGCTGGCGCTCTACACCCATATCCATGCCCTGGGCACAACATCCTGGGCTCCAGCCCTGGTGGCCAGGGCGCGGGAGCATCGGGCCGTGCTGGGTTGAGGCCTTTGCCGCCCGGTGTTGACGACAGTCATATTGGATGCATTTGGTCGCAGGTGGAAATCTTGTAAAAATAAAACGGAGGGGTGCGGATGCAGCAGGGAATACGGGTGGTTGTTCTCGGAGTGGCGGCGGTATTGGTCTTGGCGGGGGCGGCAAGCGCTGCGGATAGTATCCGCGAAGGCAAGTGGGAGTTCACTTCCGAGGTGCAGATGGAAGGAATGCCGCAGATGCCCGCCCTGCCGCCGGGAGTGACGCTTCCTCCGGGGATGTCGGTTTCCGCCCGGGGGAATACCATGCGCACGACAATGGTGAAATGTGTCACCAAGGACGATTTGGTCCCTGCCTCCGACCAGAAAACCGATAACAAGTGCAAGACAACCAAGATGGAGCGCAAGGGCAACACGGTTGCCTGGAACACCGTCTGCACTGACGGGGGTATGAAAATGACAGGGGACGGAGTCGCCACCTATACCGGTGCGGTCATGGACAGCACAATGACCATGACAACCCAGGGCCAGGGGCAATCCATGAAACAGGTGGTGAAGACCAAGGGGAAATATCTCGGAGTGTGCAGCAAATAGCCTGATGCCGCCACCCCTGGCTGGGGAGCGGTGGTGCTCTTCAGCCGGTGGGCGGCACGGTCTTGGTTAGTGGCTGATGTAACTGCCGAGAACCTTGGCCTCGATCTTCATTCGGGTGGCGCCATCGGGCAGCGGTTCTTGCCAGTGGATGAACTGGGTCACCACCCTGGCAAAGGCGCCATCGTCTTTTTTGCACGCCTCGCAGATGCTCTCGGCCTCGTCCCGGTAGATGATCACCTTGCTGGCGGGTTCTCCCTTGCAGTCAACCGCCGCCATTTTCCGGCAGCCGCATTCCAGGCGGATAACCGCCACGCCAATCCCGTCGGGGCTTCCTTCCAGGATGCCGGCAATCATGGCCTCTTCATTTTTCTGGGCCTTGAGTTCCGGGCTGGGTGTGGTCTTTTTTTTGATCTTTGGTTTGCTGCTCATACCATGGGCCTTTTTCGGACAGTTTTTAAGGATAATGCCAGGGAAACGCCTGCACAAAAATAACGGTTGGTATCCTAAAAGATCGGAGCAGACTGGTCAACATGAATTGTCTTTACCCCGCGGGTGTCCCTGATTGTGGCGGGGCTTCTTTTTTATTGACAAAAAAATGGTGGTGCATTAGAGGGAAAGGGAAATTTGTGTCTTTTTTGGGAAGCAATGGCTCGATATTCTGCCCCGTTTTGTGGCAGTGCGATCTTGTTTATCATTTTTTTCAACTTTATATGGAGGAAGTACTATGTGGCAGATTGATATTGATAAGGACAAATGTGCCGGTGATGCAGAGTGCGTAAACGCTTGTCCCGCACAGGTCTATGAGATGGTTGACGGCAAGGCCGAAGCTGTGAATGCCGACGAATGCCTGGGCTGTGAGACCTGTGTAGAGGTTTGCCCCGAGGGTGCAATCACCGTCACCGAGGTGTAATGTAAAAGTTGCAGAGCATTCGCTGAAGTGTATAGGCCTATTCCCACGATTGGGAATAGGCCTATTTATTTGCAGGCGACGGAGGGGTTCTGTATGGTGCGGCAGACATTGGGGGGGAAAGCATGAGCTGGTTGGCGCGGTTGAAACCGGGGGCGAGCACCAGCGCCAATCTCCTGGCTGCCGCCCTGATGTGGAGTTGCATCGGCCTGTACCTGATGGTGCGGGGTTATCTTTTGGCTCCGACTCTGTCCTGGATATTTCTGGGCTTGGCCGTGGGACTCGGTACGCTCAAGGCCTTTCTGGTTATTGAGCGAGCGGCCCGGAAGAATATCGCCCGGATCGTGGCGCGCCCGGACGGGATGTGCCTTGGCGGGGTCTACTCCTGGGGGATGTGGGGCATGGTTGTCTGCATGATGCTTGGCGGTCGCCTGCTGCGTAATTCCTCCGTGCCTCCTCTGGTGGTCGGTGTTATATATGTTGCTGTCGGATGGGCGCTGCTGTTATCGAGCAGGCTCATCTGGCAGGAATGGAACGCACGCAAAGTTCTTCGCTGAAAGAACGGGTTGTTTGATATGGGAACGCCTTCCTGGAATAGAGTGGAGATCGATCGTGCCGCCCTGCGCCATAATTTCCGGCAGGTGCGACAACTGATCGGCCCGGCGGTGGATATCTTGGCCGTAGTCAAGGCCGACGCCTATGGGCATGGTCTTGTCCCGGCAGCCCAGGCCTTTGCCGAGGCAGGGGCCACGGCCTTTGGCGTGGCCGAGGTTGAAGAAGGAGTGCGTCTGCGTCAGGCCGGAATAACCGGGCAGATCGTAATCATGCTTGGCGTTGACCGGCAGGGGGCGGCGGAGGCGGTGGCCCATGAGCTTACCCCCGTGGTCTATACCCTGGAAGCCCTGGAGGCTCTTGCCGCGCAGGCGGCAAAGGCCGGTTGTCGAAAGGGGGTGCAGATCAAGGTCGATGTCGGCATGGGGCGTCTTGGTCTTCTCCCCCACGAAATCGAGCCGTTTGTGGCTGCCTTGCGCCGGTTTCCCAGTCTCTATCTCTCCGGGATCGCCAGCCATTTTCCCAAGGCCGATGTGGAAGGCGACGCCATTACGGAAGAGCAGTATGCCCTGTTTCTGGAGCTGTTGACCCAGGTGCAAGACGGTGGGGCGGGGCGGGTCAGACATATCGCCAACTCGGCCACCCTGTTGCGCTACCCCCGGATGCGTTGTGATTTGGTGCGGCCGGGGATTTCCCTGTATGGCTGTTACCCGGCGGATTGGCTGGGGCAGGCTTCCGCCTTGGATCTGCGGCCGGTCATGCGTTTTGTTACCACGGTGCTGCAAGTCAAGGAAGTTCCCGCAGGGCAGGGGATCAGCTATGGCCACCGGTATGTGACCGAGCGGCCCACCCGGCTGGCGGTTTTGCCGGTGGGCTACGATGACGGCTATCTGCGGAGGATGGCGGGCAAGGCCGAGGTGTTGCTGGCTGGGCAGCGGGCGCCGGTCCGTGGTATGATCTGCATGAATGCCTGCATGGCCGATGTGACGGATATCCCTGGGGTCAAGGCCGGGGATGAAGCGGTGCTGCTTGGCTGTCAGGGAGCAGGGGAGATCAGGGCCGAGGAGATCGCCCGCTGGTCCGACACCATCAATTATGAGATTCTCTGTCTTTTCGGCTCCTGCAATCGGCAGGTGTATGTTGACGGTTTGAGCTGAACAGTTACAAAAATACCTTCTGGATTAGAACTGCAATGATCAAAACACGTCTGAAGACATTGATAGACCACTGCTTTAGCCAAGGGGTTGAGGCCGGGTTCTGGTCCGCCGCCGCAGCCGGGGCTTATTCCCTGGACGAACCCAAGCATGCGGGGCAGGGCGATCTGGCCACCAATCTGGCCATGGTGGTGGCAGGGAAAGATCAGAAAAATCCCCGGGCCATTGCCACGCAGCTGCTGGAGATGCTTGCCCCCCATACCGATCTGCTGGACAAGGTGGAGATCGCCGGGCCTGGCTTTGTCAATTGTTACATCAACAAGTCTGTCTGGCAGTCTGTGCTGCCCGAGGTCTGCGCCCAGGATGCAACCTTTGGCCGAAGTAAGATCGGCCAGGACAAGAAGGTGCTGGTCGAGTTTGTCAGCGCCAACCCCACCGGGCCTTTGAGTGTTGGGCATGGGCGGCAGGCGGTTTTAGGCGACGCCATTGCCAGCCTGCTTGCCGCCACCGGCCACCAGGTCACCAGGGAATATTATTACAACGATGCCGGCCGGCAGATGCGGGTGCTGGGGGAATCCACCCAGGCCAGGTATCTTGAAGCGCTGGGGCTGTCCTTCACCTTCCCGGAAGACGGCTATCAGGGTCAGTACATCCGCGACATCGCCCAATCGCTCATCGAGGAGAAGGGCGATGCCCTCAAGGATGAGCCGGATGTCATGGTGTTCAAGGCTAAGGCCGAGCAGGTTATCTTTGCCGATATCAACGGGACCTTGCACCGCCTGGGCATTGTTTTTGACAACTACTACAATGAACATTCCCTCTATGAAAACGGCCTGGTTGACGATGTGGTCGCCTCCCTGCGGGAAAAGGGGCTGGCCTACGATCAGGACGGGGCGGTCTGGTTCAAGGGCACCGAGTGTGGCCTGCCCCAGGACCGAGTGATCATCAAGTCCACCGGGGAGCCGACCTACCGGCTGCCGGACATGGCCTATCACCGGGAGAAATTTAAGCGCGGCTTTGACTGGATGGTGGATATCTTCGGCTCCGATCATATCGCCACGGTGCCCGATGTGCTGGCCGGGGTCAAGGCCCTGGGCTATGATCCTGCCAAGGTGACCGTGGTGTTGCACCAGTTTGTCACCCTGCTGCGTGACGGGCAGCAGGTGAAGATGTCCACCCGCAAGGCCAATTTCGTCACGGTGGATGAACTGCTCGACGAGGTCGGCCCGGATGTGGCCCGCTTCTTTTTTCTCATGCGCAAGGCGGACAGTCAGTTGGAGTTTGATCTGGATCTGGCCACCAAGACCAGTCAGGAAAACCCGGTCTATTATGTCCAGTACGCCCATGCCCGGTTGCACAGCATCCGCAGGCAGGCCGAGGCCAAGGG
>CAYTVV010000076.1:0-10887 GCA_964441875.1 uncultured Desulfurivibrio sp. | reverse complement strand
GGGACCGACCGGTTATGAGCCGGTGGCTCTAGCCAGTTGAGCTATAGGCCCATATCTCTAACGAAGAACGAATCACATAAAATAGCCGATACTTCAGGATTGTCAATACTATTTGTGGCGGGCACAAGGCTGCTTTGAAGGAGAATACAAGAGTCGTGACCCCGATACGCCAGGGCAGGTAACCCCATGGCGTATCGGAAAATAGAAAGTATCAGGCAAGCACGGCGGCCTTGAAGGTCTCGAAGCCGATCCTGTCAATGAAGCGGCCCATGCGCTCGCCTTTTTTGCCGTGTTCCTTGAAATAATTGATGACCCGTGCGCAGGTGGCTAACGCTTCTTCGTTGGAAAGGTTTTCGCAGAGGGTAACCCCGATTCTCGCCTTGGAGGCGGCGTTGCCCCCGACCAGGATGGTCCAGCCCTTGGCCTTGCCCACCAGGCCCAGATCCTTTACCGAGGTTTCGGCGCACTGGTTGGGGCAGCCGGAGACCCCCATCTTCATCTTGCCGGGTAACTCGAGGCCATGGTAGCGGGTGTCCAGCTCCGTGCCCATGGTCAAGGCGTCCTGTTGGCCAAGGCGGCAGAGGGTGTTGCCGGGGCAGGCTTTGATGCTGCGGACACAGAGGCCGATGGCTGCTCCGGGATTCATGCCCAGATCCTGCCAGGCCTGGTCAATATCCTCCTCTTTAAGGCCGACCATGGCGATGCGCGCCGCGCTGGTGATCTTGAGGGCGGCTGTTTTGTATTTTTCCGCCACATCGGCAATCTTGCGCAGTTGCGCCGGGGTGATAAGGCCGAGCGGGAGATGGGGGACAATGGCATAGGTTTCTTTGTCGCGCTGTAGTACCGCCCCTTTTTCACCGTCGTTCAACATGGGTCTTCTCCTTGGGAATATCTTGCATTACAAAAAGAAAAGGGCTCAACAGGTGAGCCCTTTTGGTGTCTGTGTTACAGTGGTGGGCAGAGCGATGCGGCTTGATCTTTCGTTTGAAACGCAAAGGCTGTCGTGGCTTGATTGCGCCGAGGCGGTCATTTTTTGTAAAAATAATGGTTTCCCCGGAAAAGTCAATCTTCATAAAATGATCGAGCAGACGTTCTGCGCATTGAGAGTTGAACGTTGTTATTGTTGTTGTAAAAGATAAATTTCAGAAAATATCGGGTTGGTTAAACTCTGGATGCTTTTGAGGGGATATGCCGATGGATGTATCGTTTGTTTTTTTTCTGGCAGGGGTCGGGCTGGCCGGGTTGTGCTGCGGCGGCATCGTGGTTTGGCTGCTCATGCGGGGCCGTTTGGCTGGGCAGCGCGCCCTGGCCGATGAGCGGGTGCAGTTGCGGGAGGCGCAGCTTGTTGACCTAGAGCGGCGGTTGGCTACAGGGGAGGATGAGTGTGCCGGGCTGCGGCGGGAAAACGGGGTGTTGCAAGCCAGGGCTGCGGATCTTGCAGCAAGGCTTGAGGCGGAGCAGCGCCAGCTCCAAGAAAAACAGGAGCTTTTGCAGGAGGCCAGGCTGGAGTTGGCCAACGCCTTCAAGGCCATTTCTGCCGATATCTTTCAAAGCAACAGCCAGCGTTTTCTGGAGCTTGCCCAGCAGACCCTGGCGAAATTTCAGGAACGGGGCATGGCCGACATGGAAACCAGAAAACGCTCCATTCAGGAGCTGCTCCTGCCCATGCATGAATCCTTAAAAAAGGTCGATGACCAGATTCGCCAGGTGGAAAAAGAGCGGGTCGAGGCCTATGCCGGTCTGACTGAACAGGTCAAATCCCTGGCCACCAGTCAGGTCCGGCTCCACGGGGAAACGGCCAATCTGGTCAACGCCCTGCGGAAACCCTCGGTGCGCGGCCGGTGGGGCGAGATGCAGCTGCGGCGGGTGGTGGAGATGGCCGGGATGGTGGAGTATTGCGATTTTGTCGAGCAGGGGTCGGTGGACACCGAATCCGGCAAGTTGCGGCCGGATCTGATTGTCCGCTTGCCCAACGGGAGAAATATCGTAGTCGATTCCAAGACCGCGCTGTCCGCCTATCTTGAGGCCATGGAGGCGGAGGATGACGCCACCCGTCAGGAGCGACTCAAGGAGCACGCCCGTCAGGTGCGCACCCATCTGGGGCAGCTGGCCAGCAAATCGTACTGGGAACAGTTCGGACCTTCACCGGAATTTGTGGTTCTTTTCCTGCCCGGAGAGAATTTTTTCAGCGCGGCTCTGGAGCAGGACCCCCAATTGATCGAATACGGGGTGGCGCAAAAGGTCATCCTCGCCACGCCCACCACCCTGATTGCCCTGTTGCGGGCGGTTTCCTACGGCTGGCGGCAGGAAAAGATCGCCGAACACGCCCAGGTCATCGGCGAGTTGGGGCGGACGCTTTATGAGCGGCTAGGGGTGTTGGGCGACCATTTTCATGATATGCGCAAGGGACTGGACCGGGCGGTGGAGTCGTACAATAAGGCAGTGGGCTCCTTTGAGGGGCGGGTGCTGGTCACCGCCAGGAAATTGCAGGAGATGGACCCGGCCTTGGCCAAGGATATCGCGCCCATGGAGCCCCTGCACAAGGTTGCCCGTCCGCCCTTGGTAGCGGAGAGCGAGTAGGTTGTTTTACCTATGCGGCCAATGGCTGCCGGGCCATAGTCGCAAAGTTTTCCTTGCCGGAAGCAGGCCCCTTTCGTATAATCAGCCGATTGTATCGCAGGCAAAATTGTGCCTGTTCAGTCAAGGAAATGGCTCGTAAAAAAGGGAAAAGGTCACAGGTCCGTAACACAAAATCAAAAAGCGTAAAGCAATAACCGTTGTAATCGCGGCTTGTTGCGATTTCAACAATCAAAGCGTAGAAGGAGATGTATCCCCATGAAATTAGGCATTAACGGCCTGGGTCGGATCGGTAAGCTTTCACTCTGGCACCATGTTTCCCGCAAGCATTTTTCCGAGATTGTGGTCAACGTGGGGCGGCAGGTGGGCACCGGGCTTCAGGATATCGCAAGCTCCATCGACCGGGACAGCTCCTACGGGCGGCTCGGCATGTATCTCCATGGCTGCAAGGGAAGCCAGGTTATTGAAAACCTCAATGACGCGGACGGTACCATGACCATCAACGGCGTGCCGGTCAAGATTCTGCGCGAGGCCCGGAACCCAGCCGGAATCCAGTGGAAGGAAAACGGGGTGCGGTTGGTCGTTGACACCACCGGCGCTTTTACCGATCCGACCGCGGATGCCGACAGTCCCAAGGGCGCGTTGCGGGGTCATGTCCAGGCCGGGGCCGAAAAGGTGCTCCTCTCCGCCCCCTTCAAGATCAAGAACAAGGGCTTGGAGATGCCCGCCGATGCCGTAACCACGGTGATGGGCATCAACGACGGCGATTTCAATCCGTCCCAGCACACCCTGATTTCCGCAGCCTCCTGTACCACCACCTGTCTGTCCTTCATGATCAAGCCCCTGCTGGATCATTTTGGCGCGGAGAATTTTTTGAGTGCCTCCATGGTCACGGTGCATGCCGCCACCGGCAGCCAGCAGGTACTTGACCGCTTGCCCAACGCCGGGGCCACTG
This sequence comes from uncultured Desulfurivibrio sp., assembly GCA_964441875.1. Taxonomy (GTDB): domain Bacteria; phylum Desulfobacterota; class Desulfobulbia; order Desulfobulbales; family Desulfurivibrionaceae; genus Thiovibrio. The sequence continues at coordinate 7,355 of CAYTVV010000076.1, read as the reverse complement.
ATCTGCGGAAAAACCGCAGCATCTTCAATAATATCATCCTGACCACCACCGGCGCGGCAAAGGCCCTGCCCCTGGTTATCCCGGAGATGAAAAGCATCGGCTTCATTGCCGAGTCGGTGCGGATTCCCACCAATACCGGCTCTCTGATTATCCTGGTGCTCAACCTCCAGGATGAGAGCATGGAAAACCCCATCAAGCGCAAGCTGGTGAACTCCGTCTACCGTGATTACGGCAAGAACAACCGTTATCTGGAGTACAGCGACGAGCAGCACGTTTCCACGGACATCATCGGCATGCCTTTTGCCGCTGCGGTTATCGAGGGCTCGGAGACCCACACCCGCACCGGTAGCCTCAAGGTGAATCTGGCCAAGCTCGGTTGCAACGGCGGGCCGACCAAACTGGAAGTGCCGGTAACCCAGGTGGTGGTGTATGGCTGGTACGACAACGAGTTGGGCAGCTATGCCAATATGCTGGGCGATCGGACCGTTACCATTGCCGAGCAGATGATCTAAAAAGGAAAGGTACAGGTGGAAGTTTCGAGGCCCCAGGGGAATTGTGAGCCTCCCGCTTTTTCCGTTCGGCCCCTGACCGCCGCAGATCTTGAGGTGGTGGCTGCCATTGAATCTGAAAATCCTTCGCCGTGGACCGCCGGACAGTTGGCCAGTGAGCGCGATCAGATCGGAGGCTGGCAGTTTGTTGCCGAAGCCGACGCTTCGGGGTTGGTGTGCGGCTTTGTCTGTGGCCGGAGCTGTATCGGGGAGGCCGAACTGCTAAAAATCGCGGTGGCCTTAGAATATCGGCGGCAGGGGATAGCGGCGCATCTTGTGGCGCACACCCTGCGCTATCTGGCGGAGCAGGGTGTGCGCCGTTGTTTTTTGGAACTGCGCGCTTCCAATCTTCCTGCCCTAGCTTTGTATGAACGGTTCGGTTTTCACCGGGTGGGGTTGAGAAAAAATTACTACGCTTCGCCCTTGGAAGATGCGATACTCATGGAAAAGACGGTCGTGATAGTCTCGTAATAATTCGTCACACCGGTGAAAACCGGTGTCCAGTCTGTCCGCTGCTATCTGAAAAACACTGGATCGGAGTCTCACTCCGCTCGCTTACCTCCGGCTTTCGCCGGAATGACGGGATGTTGTGATTTTAACAAAGTTTGAGGGAGGGATAGCTCCATGAAGAATATCCGGGATCTTGACATCAAGGGAAAGAAACTGCTCATCCGTGTTGATTTCAACGTACCCCTGGATGAGCAACTCAACATTACCGACGATATCCGGATTCGCGGGGTGTTGCCCACCCTCAACTATGCCTTGGATGAAAATGCCAAGGTCATCATCATGTCCCATCTGGGACGACCCAAGGGAGAGCGCAAGCCTCAGTTCAGCCTGGCCCCAGCGGCCAAACGCCTTTCCCGGCTGCTGAACAAGGAGGTCGTTCTGGCTCCTGATTGCATCGGCCCGGAAACCAAGGCCATTGTCGAGGCCATGCAGCCCGGCAGCGTGGTCCTCCTGGAAAATCTCCGCTTCCATGCGGAAGAGCAACAAAACGACGAGGGTTTTGCCAGTCAGTTGGCCAGCCTCTGCGATATCTACATCAACGATGCCTTTGCCGTGGCGCATCGGGCCCATGCCTCCGTGGTGGGGGTGACCCAATTCGTCGAGCAGTGCGCGGCCGGTTTCCTGCTGCAAAAAGAGATGGATTATTTCCACCGTTCGGTGAGCAACCCCATGCGACCCCTGGTGGCCATCGTGGGCGGGGCCAAGGTGTCGAGCAAGCTCGGCGCCCTGGATAACCTTATGGATCGGGTGGACAAGATGGTCATCGGCGGGGCCATGGCCAATACCTTTCTGAAAAGCATCGGCCATGACATGGGCAAGTCCAAGGTCGAGGATGAACTGCTCGATACGGCACGGGAGCTGCTCAACAAGGCCAAACGCCTTGGGGTCAAGCTCTACCTGCCGGTGGACTGCATCGTCGCGGACAGGTTCGAGGCCCGGGCCGAATCCAAGCGGGTAACGGTGCAGGAGGTGCCGGCCGATTGGATGGTGCTCGACATCGGCCCGGCCACCACGGTTCTTTTTTCCGAGGCCATGGAGTCGGCCAAGACCATCATCTGGAATGGCCCCATGGGCGCCTTCGAAATGGACGCTTTTTCCCGAGGCACCATGGCCATGGTGCAGCATGTGGCCCGCTCCCACGCCCTGACCATTGTCGGCGGGGGCGACACCGATGTGGCGGTGCACAAGGCCGGGGAGTCGAGCAACATCTCCTATATCTCCACGGGCGGCGGTGCATTTCTTATGCTGATGGAAGGTAAGAAGCTGCCTGGGGTCGAGGCCTTGGAAGCAAAGAAATGAATAAGGAGCAGTCCATGCAGCGTATCCCTTTGATCGCCGGGAACTGGAAGATGCATACCTCGCTGGCCGAGGCCAGGACTCTTGCCGGGGCCGTGGTCTCCGCCTGCAAGGACCTGACCGACCGGGAGGTCATGATCGCCCCGCCCTTTACCGCCTTGGCTGCGGTGGCCGAGGTGGTGCGCGGTTCACAGGTCCGGTTGGCCGCCCAGAATGTCTGCTGGGCAGAGCAGGGCGCCTTTACCGGGGAGATCGCCCCTGGCATGTTGCAGGAGCTGGGGTGCACCATGGCCATTATCGGCCATTCGGAGCGGCGGCAGATCTTCGGCGAGACCGATGCGCTGATCAACCAGCGGATGGCCGGGGCCATGCATTTCGGCATTACCCCGGTTCTCTGTTTTGGCGAAACCCTGGCCGAGCGCGAGGCAGGCCAGACCATGGCCGTGCTTGAGCGTCAGGTCCGGCTCGGTCTTAGCGGCATTACCGTGGCCGAGCCTAGCGGGCTGGTCCTTGCCTATGAACCGGTCTGGGCCATCGGCACCGGCAAAACCGCCAGCGAGGAACAGGCCCAGGAAGCCCATGAATTCGTGCGGAATTTGCTGGTTGCGATGTACGAGAAAAGTATTGCCCACCAAATGAGAATACTGTATGGTGGCAGCGTCAATTCGGGGAATGTGGATGCCCTGTTGCGGCAGCCCGATATAGACGGGGCCTTGGTTGGCGGGGCATCGCTCAAGGTCGATTCCTTCGAACGCATCATCCACTTTCGGCAATAACGGTAACCAAGAGAGAATGACTACCTTACTGACCATTGTTCATATCGTTGTCTCCCTGTTTCTTATCGTGATCGTGCTGTTGCAGCACGGCAAGGGCGCCAGCATGGGCGCGGCTTTCGGCGGCTCCAGCCAGACCGTGTTCGGCACGGAAGGCCCCTTGCCCCTGTTGAACAAGATCACGACCTGGGCGGCCATTGTTTTCATGCTGACCTCCATCTCCTTGGCCTACGTGTCAACCAGGGTTGGGGACGGCTCGGTCATGAAAGAGATCGCTCCCATTGCCGAGCCGCAGACCGCACCGATCCCGCTGCCCGCTGCGGACGGGGCAGTACCCCAGGCTCCGGTGCAGAGTAAGTAGTAGTTTGTTGTTGTCCGATCTGAAAAAATAAGGATTGCCGAAGTGGTGGAATTGGTAGACACGCAGGCTTGAGGTGTCTGTGGGGCAACCCATGCCGGTTCGAGTCCGGCCTTCGGTACCATATTTATAAAAGGCCCTGTAACCGATAACGGTTACGGGGCCTTTCTTTTTTTTTGGCGGAGAGAAGCGCGGGGGATGCGTGGCTCTGCCGATTCATCCCGTATCGAAAAAGACCTGCACCAGAAAGCGCCCTTCCGATATTTTTCCATTATTGACAATTTGTTAGGCGTATGCCATGTTTTTTGGGAATGCTTGGGGCTGGAAGTGTCTTCCGGTTTTCAAGGAGATGGGTATCCTGTCCGCGGAATTTTTCGCGCTTCGCGCTCTGACAGCCGGTTACCCGAAACGTATGAGCTAAAAGGAATGAGAGTACATGGAAAAAATATACGATTTATTGAAAAGCGTTTTTCTGCTCGCATTAGGTGCTATTTTCTCTTTTGTTGCCCAACAATTTCTTTGGGGTAAGCAGGCAGAAGTGCAGGAGGTTGACTATAGAATTACACATGATAGTGGATTTCTTGCAAAACCTGATTTTCCAAATAAAAAAATAGAAATTCTAGTAGATGGTGTTGAGAAGCCATCTCTTAGTCAATCACAAGTGTCTATTCTGAATTATTCAGAAAAAGATTACAAAGAATTTCCGTTATACATAAAAATTAGCCCTAAAAAGGATGAAAAAATTAATATTTTAGGTAGTTATGCTGTTGGGCAAAGCGACTTGCCAAAATTGGTCGAAGAAATAAAAAACGAAAATGATTCTAAAAATAATTCATTCATATATAGCTATAATATTAAATCGTTAACAAGGGCTGAAAAAAACGAGTATGGTTTTAAATCTGTATATATCTTCGAGGGCAATGTTGAACCAAAGATAGAGGTAATACCAACAAAAGAGGGTGTCCGTGCAAGGGAGTTTGAGCTGGAACATAGTCCTTTTATAAAAAAACGTAATATAAAAGTTTACATGGGACTTGTGGTATTTGTGGTTGGGTTATTCTTTTCTCTTTTTTTCATTATAACTCCCATTATGAGTTTAATTTTTAGACCTTTCGAAAGAAAAACAGAAAAAAATATTGCAAAAAAACACTCGGAAGCGTTGTCAAAACATCAGTTGTTAAGCCAGTTCTCGCAGGATGACATTAAAAAAATATCTATAGACACATTGTTTACGCAGAAAAAAGAAAATTGGGAAAAAAGAGGAATTATTGGTCGTTGGACTTTTTTTGGCTTTATTGAGCCTAAGAAGCAAGATTACGAATTTGAATAAACAGCTCTAACAAAATGTTTCAAGCGAAAAATACGGCCTGCGGCCAGTTTTTCGCTGAGTTTGGTCGTTCCCCGGTACTGTCCGAAGGCCAATAGGGACGCTGGTAAGTTGTGTAAGTTATTCATGTAGCTGACCGGCAGAAGTCATGTCGCGGTAAAGCTGGCGATCGATATTGCAAAAGCTGAGTAAGAAAGGAGAGAAGGATGGATAAGTTACACAACTTACCAACGTCCCCTTGGGCTTTTTTATATGTCCAATCCTGAATCCCTGCTTTGTCTTTATTGCTTAAAAGAAAAACCTGTTGATCAATTTTCTTTAGAACACGTCGTGCCCCAATTTCTCGGAGGCGCATATCTATCTGATTTATTTAAGTCACGTAACGTTTGCAGGACATGCAATAGCAACCTAGGCTTATTTGTGGATGCCGGGTTTGAGAAAAGCTGGATTGTCAATTCACACCTTACCGAACTAGCGTATGATTTTTTTAACCCGAATAGTTCAGACGGGCTTCCACTTCGATGCATGGGAGTTACTGACCTTGATATCCCTGGAATGTCTGATGATGAAATCTGTGAAATGTGGTTAGGGCCACTCGGAGAACAGGTTTTTTGGGTGAGGCCCAAAGATGACCGTTTATATTGGTACTCAGGTGGGAATCCAGTGACAGCTAAGTCCGTAAGGACACGAGCGTACTTTGTTGCGTCTGAAAGAACAACGAAGAATCCGGCATTAACGTGGTACGCATTTAGGGATGCATTTCATAAGAGAAAAGTCCGTAAAATTATGTACACGGTTTGGGAGGGCGTAAACCCGAAAGACATCGGCTTCGATGAGCCTAATGAATTGGATACAGAGGTAATTGAATATTTGGCCAATAATTGCAGCGGGAGCCAACAGAGTGTACAGAGAAAAAATCAGCTCTCTGTGAACATCAACTTTGATCAGCGATTTCTAGCCAAACTTGCGTTAGGAATCTCCCATTCATATTTCGAAAGGAGCGTTGAGGATATCGGTTATGATAAAGAACTTCGAAATGCAATTTGGAAAAAACCTGATGACCCGGATCCAGAAATCTATGGCTGTGGGATGTTTACTGAACGAGATCCTTTGTTGAGGCGAATTACAGGAACACCGAATGGCGTTACCACTACATTGGTATCTGTGCCCGAAGGGGTGACTTTACACTTGAATATTCGCCAACAATTGGAATGGACAGTTCTTTGCGCTAAACGAGACCAAATATCCGCCGAACAACACCAAGCACTCTCTGGTGGCGTATGCTTTCTCATGTTTAAGCCTCTACATAAAGCAATCAACCTGAGTCTTCCACGCTTGGTAGCCCATAATTTGGGTAACATACAACATCCAGAGTTAGCTGAAATTGAATCGCTTCACGGTAAGCACAAAAACTACTTCCATGAGTTATGAGAACCTAATCAGGTAAATACACTCGGGCAGTAAAACGCGCCGCTCCTCGTTCCTCGTCAGAGCAGGATCACCAAAGCGATACCCCCACCGATCACCGCAAGGTTACCAGCGGCAGAGATGCCGTGGAGTTTGCGGAACTGGACGCGGAGGGGGTGATCGGCAGGGGTGGTTTCGAAGGAGGGGATTTCCCTTTTAAGGGCTGCGGCCTTTGGCTCGATCACAAAGGCCTGGATGGTTGTGACGGACAGCATGACCGCGATGATGATCGCGGCAACAGTGCGGCGGCTGTTTCTGGTGATTGCAAGGCAGATGAGCGCGACCAGGCCGCACGCCAAGCCCCATTTGAAATAGCCAGGGAAAAGCACCCCAACAATCCCCCCCGCCACATCCCTGTTGAAGGATGTGAAAATGGTCGGCGTCAGGACGAAGGTAAACAGGGATGCTCCCCCAACCCAGCAGGCGATTGCAAGACGGTACAGGATAGAGGGGGTTTCGTGCAGCCATTTTTGTTTTTCCATCTGTAGTTCCTCCTGACGAAAGTCTTGGCAACCGGCAACCCCGGTCCGTTCGTAGTGTAGGCTGGTGGGTATTGTGCACTGCCACTTGGCGCCAGGATATCATCCCATGGTGATGCCTTCGAGTATTTTTAAATAGAAACCCAGTATTTTTTCAGTATTGTGTTCGGCAGGGAAATGCCGCACCATGGAAAAGAGTCCCGGTCAAGCGTGAGCATCTTCCCTTGCTGCTTTTCACACTACCCCCAAATTCTGGTGCTCAGGTTTTGGCCGGGGCTTTTTTCGAGAATCAACAGTAGGCAATAAAAAAGGCGGAGCGCTGATCAGCGCTCCGCCTTTTTTTGTCAGTGCATCAAAAAATAAATCAGACAGTCAAATCGTTACGCACCGTCTTACGCGGGCCGCCGTGGCCTGCGGTGCTCCAATCCCGGATCGGGGCGATGGCCGCAAGGCCTTCAGCATTGTCGATGCGGACCAGCTTGTCGTGGATGGACTGCCAGATGCAGGGCACGTCCTTGTGGATCTCGCAGCGACCGCCCACAGAACCGCCGCAGGGGCCGTTCATCAGGCTCTTGGCGCAGCGGGCCACCGGGCAGA
>CAYTVV010000075.1:0-10910 GCA_964441875.1 uncultured Desulfurivibrio sp. | reverse complement strand
CCAGCCTGACCGCGATCCTTGACGCCGACCTTGCCGCCCGGATGCAGGCGGCCTCCATTATTGAAGCCCTGCGCATGCAGACCCAACAGCGCCTTGGCAAAGACGTTCTCAGCCCAGAGCTGCCCCCCGGACACACAACCTTAACCAGATGAAGAGACTATGAACTCTATCCTTGCCTTTATCCTCGTCCTCGGCCCCCTGATCTTCATCCACGAATTCGGCCATTTTCTCTGCGCCAAGCTGTTCGGCATCCGGGTGCTCAAGTTTTCTCTGGGCTTCGGCCCCAAGGTGTTCGGCCGCACCGTCGGCGACACCGAATACCTGTTGAGCGCCTTCCCTCTTGGCGGCTACGTAAAAATGTACGGCGAAAGCCTCACCGACGAGGTGGCCAGCGACCAACAAGAATTTTCCTTTTCGCATAAGGCCATCTGGCAGCGATTCCTGGTGGTCTTTGCCGGGCCGCTCTTCAATCTCCTGTTTGCGGTCCTGCTTTTTTCGACCATATTTGCGGTCATGGGCATTTCCCAACCGGTGAATGAGGCGAGAATCGGCGGGGTCACCGTGGATTCCCCGGCAGCCAAGGCCGGACTCGCGCCCAACGACCTTATCCTGAGCATCAATGAGGCCCCGGTCAAGGAATGGGCCGATGTCGCACGCCTCATCAAGCTCAGCGCCGGAAATCCCGTGACCCTCGTGGTCCAGCGGGAAGACCAGACCCTGACCCTTACCGGCCAGCCGAAAATGGAACAGGACAAGAACATCTTCGGCGAAGTGATTGACACCCGCTACATGCTCGGCATCCGGGTGGCCGACGAACTGATCCATATTTCCCCTGTCGAAGCATTACAGACCGGGGCGTTGCACACCTGGACCCTGATCAAGATTACCCTCCTGGGCATTGTCAAAATCATCCAGAAGGTGGTCCCGGCCAGCGAGCTCGGCGGCCCCATCCGCATCGCCCAGATCGCCGGGCAGCAAATGGCGGCGGGTTGGGTCAACCTGCTGCATTTCACCGGACTGCTCAGCGTCAGCCTCGGGGTGTTGAATCTTTTCCCCATCCCCATCTTGGATGGCGGGCACCTTGTCTTTTTCGCCGTTGAGGCCATCCGCCGCAAGCCGCTGAGCGTGGAAACAAGGGAACGTCTCCAGACCATCGGCCTGGTGCTGCTTATTTCCCTGATGCTCTTTGTTTTCTACAACGATTTCCGTTTTCTCGGCAACGGAGGCTGAGGCAGGCAATGCCCCCCTCCTCCGCAGCTGGTCCCGTTATTCTTGCCCTGGAAACCGCCACCACCTGCGGCAGCCTAGCCCTGGTCGCGGAAGGGCGCTGCCTTGCCGAATATTCCCTCAACACCCCCGCCACCCACTCCCGCAGCCTGCTGACCGGGATACACTGGCTCCTTGCCCAGTGTGACCTGAGCTGGCCCCAGATTGCCGCCATTGCCGTCAGCCTTGGCCCTGGAAGCTTTACGGGTCTACGCATCGCCTTGAGCACGGCCAAAGGGTTGTGCATGGCCGCGGAAAAGCCGCTCATCGGGGTGGAAACCCTGGCCGGACTCGCCAGCCAGTTTCCCTTTTCCTCCCTGCCAATCTGCCCGGTAATTGATGCCCGAAAAAGCGAGATCTACACCGCCCTGTACCGTTGCAACCCGCAAGGCATCCCGGAAAAAACCACCGAGGCCATGGTAATCAAACCCCAACGCTTACCGGAATTCATCACCACCCCCACCCTGCTGGTGGGCGACGCCCTGCCCCTGTACGGACAAATGCTCAAGGAACTGCTGGGAGAATCCGCCCTGCTTGCGCCCCCGGAGATCTGTTTTGCCAGGGCAGCCAGCATTGGTTCCGCAGCCTGGCATCTTTTCCGGCAAGGCGCCTTCCTGGACCCGGCCACGGCGGTGCCCATCTATGTAAGGGCCTCGGACGCGGAACTGCAGTTTGGTGAAAAGAAGGTGCAGAAGTAAAGCGAAAGTGCCGTTCCAGACGGCGATCGGATGGGGTTTTGCCGAAGGTTTCGGCCTCAGCGGACCGGAACCAGCACCAGGTCGAACCTTGCGCCGCTCTTTCCGGCTTCAGGGTAGTGCTGGATGACCAGCGTGCTGAAACCCGCGGCGGAAACACGGAGGTGAATGTGCGGCGGCCGGCTGCCATACACCGACGGGAAATTACTTTCGAAACGGTAGACTCCCGAACCATCGGCAAACAGCGTGGCCCGGTGGTCGTCATCGTAGCTGCCTGAAGGACCGGCCAGCCAGAACTCAATCTTTGCCCCCTTGATGGAGGCACAGTCAACGGCGGATCGCACCGTCCCGCGCAAGACATACCCCGCGCCGACCTTGACCCGCACCGGCGCATCGGGTACGTAAAAGGGACCCAGGGAGTCCGCCGGGGTAGGTTGGCATTTCAAGGGCGCATCCCCGGAGGCCGCCGCCACATAGGTCACGACGGGGAGCAGCAGCGCCGCAGTAAAGAGAATGGGAAACATTCCGTTCATAAGGCACCTCCTGTCTGGTATTTTAGCAGATTTCACATGGGTCCTATCTCTGTTTCCTCACTAGTCAAATTAAGAAAGGTGTCCCCCGAATTATTCAGGAGTAAAAAAAACAAATGACAGAACAAGAAGCACAAGTAAAAATATTAGAATATTTCCTTCGGTCGTACAATTGCAGTGAAATGATAGTCGCTCTTGAAATGCCTTTTTGTGAGTACAAAAGAAGGGCAGACATGGTTTTAGTTGTCGATGGGTTTACTCACGCAGTTGAAATAAAGACCAAAGCAGATAATATTGGCAAACTATATGATCAAATAAGTGACTACAAGAAAATATTCGATTTTAGTTATATAGCGTCCGAGGGGAGAAACTTCAAAAGTGTTATAAAAAGAAACTATGGCAACGCAGGAATAATAAATTTGGACAAAAATGCAACAAGACACAGGGAGGCAAAGCAAATTAAAAGGCTTGAAAAGATTTCCTTGCTTTCTTCTGTAGATTTTTCTTATATCAAAAGACAGAAAGACGCAATAATTAAGTCGACGAAGCAAGAATCTATAAATGAAACTGCAAAAAGAATGAAAATCGAAGATTGCAGAAGGGTGTTTGTCAATTTTATTATTGATCGATATAGGCCCAGAAGTACATCGTTTTTCTATGAAATAGGGGAGTCAATACATACTGATGATTTGTTAATTTTGTCTCTACCTGTCGCTGACCTTTCCTAAGTTCATTTAAATTCTTGAGCCCTCCTCGTCATATGAATACACATCCTAACAGAAATCCAATATGAAGGGTTTCTCCCGTTAGGTTCCCCCTGAGCGGCTGATGCAATTTCATTATCTCCCCAGCAATTGATGCTTTTGTAATCAGGAATGCGTAACATTTTTTTTGCAGCAGTAATGTACCCACCATCTTCACGACGATAACGAGTGTAAATATAGTCTTCGTCTAAGGACACATCTACCCTAGGAATCCAAGTCCCGCCACGCATTTCGTATTGAAGTGGATGGATTGAAGCGTAGTCTCCATATTGGACCTGACAATCTCCTGAACACTCTTTAAATATTTCTAATTCTCTTATTTTAAAGATCCCCTTGTCGTCGTCGCCAAGATTAGCAGGAGTTCTTGGGAATGTAGTGCTTATAACAACAATGTTTTCTTCTTCAACGATTTTAGAGGCGTCAGTGATTGTTTTAATTATCTTCTTGACATAATCATTTTGCTGAACTTCTGGAACAAAGCCAGAATCAACCAATAAAATCATTTTGCATTCATCGGACATGTTGTCAACGATTGCATTTAATATTTGAGTGATGTTGACTAAACCTGGAGGAATCCTTAGCGCTAGTTTTTGATATTTTTTAGTTGCCCAAAGAACAAACCTTTCTACTTCATCGAACTCATCTTCGTCATAAATGTGAATAGTAGGTATAATGTTTAACTCATCATAGGCAGAAAGAAAATATTGCCACTCATAAAAACCGTTTGTTTCATCTAACAACTCTTCGATTTGCGGATTTGTGTAAAGTTTATCTGGAGTGACATCAAGAATAAATTCTCTCTCTCCAAGTATATCTTTCAGGTAATCCATTCTTCGACGAATGTCACCATCAGGTGCCATCCTTGTATTTCTTGATTTTGTTAGCTCAAATATGGGGACAACCAAATCTTTGACTTCTTCTGAAAGCGTATTATATGCACGCAACTCGGCATCACGTGTTTTCATCAATGGGTAATATGTCATTTTCTATACACCGTGACCTGAGTACCCTAAGGCACTTGCTCTATAGCGAACCGCAAGCGAAGAAACACCGAAATGCTTTGCTATGTCCTCAACCTTTGAAGAGCTGTTTGCGACAAAGTTTCTGAAGCTTTCTTGTGGCATCAGCAAACTTGCTGCATACCTATTGGCTTCTGTTTCCATAGACGTTTGTTCACCGTTTCTAAAAAAAATCTTGTCATCAAACTCCTCTTGCATATCACCATGAAGGAAGCGATGTGCTATTTCATGGGCAATCGTAAAGCGCTGCCGGTTTGGATGATGCAGGGAGTTGATATACATATACCAGGTCCCCGATTCGCTCCTTTCGAGTCTACCGGACGCCTCTTCGCTCATCGCCTCATAGCGTAGTCTGATGCCTAACGAGCCAGCAACGCCAGCCACATCAAGAGGATCTGTTTCTATCCCCTGTTGAGTGGCATAACCTAGCAGCTCCTCAGGTTTTTTGAATTGCTGATCAACTGAAAGCGCTGTCTTCTTTTTGTTTCTTTTTCGGCCAGGAATAAATGCCATTAGTTTTCACCTGAATTGCCTTCATCCGGGTTGTCATCTCTCGGCTTAATTTTGAGGTCGGCCCCTTCTGAATCAGCGTCGTCGCTGGCAGAAATCGCTGTTTCGATAGCGTTTAGTCGTTTATGTATCGCAGAAATTTGCTCTTCTATCTCGTCAATGTCGACTCTTTTAGATATTTTCTCACCATAAAAAGTTAATCCGTCCTCAATTTTATTGTTGATCTCTTGAACGAAATTGAAACTTCCTATAACTTGTTTTGTCGCTTCCTTGGCAGATATGTCAGCGAATTCTTGTACCTTGTCCAGCGAAATTGTTTTGATGTAGAAAAAAGCTACTGCACCGAGAAGACCTAGCACAGCGATTAAGATTGTAATTAGCGCCGAATAATAATTACCCTGAAACGCCCAAATCTCTTTAGCATCAACAATTACACCCTTAGACACAAGATGGCCAATTTCAGCTAGGCATCGCGGGTTATTACTAACAGCATCAGCTGAGTTGGCTACATATTTGTGAGGGAAGGAATTTTCAATAAAATAGTCAGGACCAAAAACGAATGACAAAAAAAAGGCCCAAACAAAAATCGTCCCGAGAAAAGAACTGATAAACCCAATCACTAGGTGCTTTTTGTTTGAGTTGGTGCTTTCATCAGTCATGCAAAGATTTTCCTTAAAAAAAGGCGATTTGAAAATATAATATTATGGAGAAACACCTTACGATAGGACTCAAAAGCCTTTCTACTTGTACAGTTAATCAGCAGGCCAATAATTCCACAACGTTAAGACTTCTGAAACATTGAACACTGTAGTTTATGTGTGTTGATTATTCAAATCCAAATTGATCTGCTCTCACTGCTAGCGATATTAAGTGATAGGATATGTAACCATAACGGAAAAGTAAACTAAAATTCCGCCTTCTCCCAGACTAAAGCAACATGACAATTCCGGGGACATAATACCTATTCCCTCTTCCTGCCCCTATTTTTTCTGAGAATACATGAAAAATGGAGCCTTACCAAACCGTTTTAAGATGGGGATAATTTCGCAGCTTATCGTCCTTGGTCACCAGTGCCGCTCCCAGTGACAAGCATGTATCGACCTTGAGGTTACCGCACCATCAATCGCCTTTTTCGCCGGCCTGCTCAGGGTGATGGAACCATTGGCCCACCAGGGCAGAACGTGCGTATCAAGCACGATCATTTCAGAGCCTCCCAGTCTTCTCCGCACCTGCCGGCTCCAGAGGAGCATCGTATTTCAAGACGGTATTGCGCAACCCCCGGAAACACTCCTCCGTATCCTCGACAAAAGGGATAACCTTGAGAACCGGGCGGCCATGATCGGTAATGATCAACTCCTCGCCGGTCTGCTCGATCTTGCGAAAATACTCCAGCGAATGGAGCTTGAATTGGGATTTTGACACGGCTTGCGGCATAGATCATCTGTCTCTTGGATTATGACCATAGCAAAATGGTCATAATAGGCATGAAAGGAAAACTAACACCCAATTCCAGGAAGATCAAGACGTGAAAAAGCAAAACGAATATGGATCAGGTCCGCAAGCGCTCCAGGATCGCCCCGCAGCAGCCCCATCTCCCGATGCCAAAAAGTGGTAGTGCTGGGCAGGATAGATTCAAAAACCAAACTCGGACAAGAGATCGTCGACCAAATCCTGTTTGAGGGAAGAAGGCGAGCTGGAGGCATGCACTCCGCGCAGCAACTCCTTCTTTTTATCTAGATTTTCCTGGGAACCATCCTTCTTGATGTTGAAAATCACCAGAACCTCGATGAGCCAATCCCTAATCTGGTTGAGTTCAACGATGATTCTTTCCATCTTCTGCCGGGCAACATCTTGGTAGGACTGGGAAGCAACGATATCGTACATGGCGGTCTTCATCTCGACAATGGCCGCCATGGCCTGGGCATTGTCCCCGCCTGTCTGGCGCAGCATGTTCTCAAGCTCCTCGACATGCAGGAGAATCCTATCGGACTTATCAAGAACGGCATCGGTGGACTGTGCCATGAGCTGCACCACATCCTGAACGTGACTCAAAACAAAGGGCGCCTGTTCGCCGGCATTGGCCAAGGGCACCTGCACGGTCTTCATGTTGACCAGCATGGCGTTGATCTTCTTGGCCAGTAAGGAAAGTACGCCCTCGGCGTCAAACTCGGGCACATCTCCCTTGTAATCTCCGCGCAACAACGCATCGGTGATCTCCACCAGGGATGCTATGTTTTTTTCAAAATGTGAGTTGTTGTTCTTTGCCATGCCGCTCGCAGCTTCCTTGCCAAAAAAAATATAAAAATTCAACAGGTTATACACGGCAACCATGTATGACCCTGAAAAAACTTTACAGGAAGAGCACGGGGAAAGCAACCGCAATGACCTGTTATCTTCACAAACGCCTCCATGCTCCCGGCAAAACATCCACGGTTTGGATTAGCGGTAACGCGACGCTGTGGCGTAAAAGCGCTCTTTTGCGGCATACATCTGCCTATCCGCTTCTTTAGCCAGAGCTTCGGGAGGATGCCTGTCCGTGCCGGCCTTGCCCAGACTGACGGTGACCGGGAATTCCCCACCGTCCGGCAGAGAAATGCGAAGATCGGCAAATACCAGGCTTTGCAGACGTTCGATAAAATGCTCCGCATCCTCGTCCGTGCTGTTGGTAAGCAGGACAATGAATTCGTCTCCGCCGGTGCGCGCCGCGATATCGGTAATGCGCAGGGTGTTTCGCAAGGCCTCGGCAACGGTGACAATCAACCGATCGCCGATTTCATGCCCGTACTGATCATTGAGCTTCTTGAGCTGATTGATATCTCCCAGCACCAGGGCATGATGGATGCCGTACGCTTGAAATTTTTCCTGCTCCTCCTCCAGGGCCTGAGTCAAATAGCCGCGGTTGAAGAGTCCGGTGAGAGCATCCTTGTTCGCCTTTTCCTCAAGCTGGCGCAAAAGAAGCTGGTTTTGAAAAAACGCGCCCAACGGCTCCGTGACCAGACGGAGAATATCCAGCTCTTCCTGGTCAAGACTGCCTTCCAGCAGTACCAGCCCCACCCGCTGTCCCTGCGCCCCCACCAGGGGAATCTGAGTGTTTTGCCGCCAAGGAAGAACCGTATCGGCAAGAAGCCTATCGGAGCTGGGTTGCTGTAGATCCCTTGACATGCAGGCCTTGGTCACGGTCTTCCACTCCGCGGTGGACATCCCGCTCTGGTAGGAGAGCCAGATATTGCCCGCCCGGATGTCGTTGATTATAAGGCCTGCCGCCCCGGCATGGAGATCCGGCAAAATCGCGTCGATAAAATATCCGGCAACCTCATTGATCCCGGTCTCCTTCTGTAGATAGATACCAAAATCGACAAGAAGAGACAACACCTTGTTTTTGCTTGCAATTTCTTCTCTCCGGGCGCGAATCTGGCCAATCAGATCGACCTGCCGCGTGATATCCCGAAACTGAAGTAGCCCCCCTTTGCCATTGGGGGCAACAGAAAATATCTCCGTATAGACCCGGCCTTCTGCTTCATGGCTTTTCTTCTGTCCGTTAGCCTCGCCGAAGCCACGCAGAGCAGGGCATTCAGGGCATGGTGCGCGGTGGCCGAACAGATCATAGCAGTGGGTTCCGTCTTGACTGGGAAACAGATCCAAAACCGCCATGTTCTGCCGCTTTACCAAAAAATCCTCATCCACGGCAAGGAGGGCTTCCGGAAGATTATCCATGAGCTGGGACAAAAACTCCTGCTCTTCCTGATTCAGACGGCGGCGGCGTTCAAGGAGAATATTTTTGGCCTGCAACTCTTTCCGATCAAGATCGCTGCGTCGGAGCAGGGTAATTTCCTGGGTTACATTGTGGAGGGTAAGCAGGTACTGCCCCTGCCACCTCTGGCAGAAAATCTTCAGATAGATGTCTCCGCCTTGGCCTTTGATGGTAAGGGACTGACGCTTGCCCGGCTGATTTTCCACGCCGGCCGGACATCCCTCGCACCGCGCGTCGCTACCGAATAATGCCTTGTGGCAGGATTGGTCGGCCAGCTCACGCCCTGCTCTGCTGAAAAAATCCAGGGCAACACCATTGGCCAAGACAAACCGGCAGTCCTGGCCGCAGAGTAGAAGCCCTGTTTGCACAGCATTGAATAATTCCTGGACATCCAAGTTTGGCAAGAACACGCCTGACCCCCCTCACAACAAACCGCCACGGATTTCAAAAACAAGCAAGCACACGGAAAGCAATAACCTAGCAAAAATCCGAACTTTTTAACATCGAAAAAGAATCCACCCCTAAAAAATAGAAGCGAATTCAGTACTGATGCGGCTCAACTTCCCGCCATTTTTTCTCAAGGCGCTTTTCCGAGACGGGATAGGCTGTTCCCAACTCCTGGGCAAAAAGCGACACCTTGAATTCCTCGATCATCTCCCAGTATTCCCGCAGATGTTCCCTGAGGACCGCCGTCGGGTTTTCCCCATTGACGGCCTGGGCATAGCGTTTTTCATGGATGGCGACCTGCTGCGCCTTGAGCGCGTCCTTGCCAGGGGAAACCTGGGCCCGTTCGACCCGAATACGCAGGGCCTTCAGATAACGGCACATGGCTGGCAGACGCGGCCTGGCCACCCATTGCAAAAAATCCGCCGGCACAATCATCAACACCTGCCGGTGGTACTCGGCAAACCGCTCTGCCTGGGAGCCTGCCCCACTCGGCTTGCCAGGCAAAGCGGAAAATTTGGCAATGGCGTCCAGGGTTGCCCGCCGTTCCTGCAACACCCGCACGACTTCCTCAAAGATCTCCCGGCAAAGCAACGAGAGTCCCTGCCCCCGCACCTCCTCGACCTTGGCGGCAAACTGCTCGGCAGAGGGCGACAGGCCGTCGCGGACATCAAACACATGAAACAAGACAAAGTGCCAGAGGTCTTCGTTGATCTGCTCATGGGTGGCAAGCCCCTCATACAGCGCCCAATGGGAACGGGGGATGGCCAGATCCTTGCGCAACGACTTGACCTGGGGGGCAAACTCATTGCAGTACAAGCGAAGCAGCGTCTGCCAAGTGCTCTGTCGCGCCTCGTTTTCTTCCATGAAAAGACGCTGCCCCACGCCCTGTTGTTCATCAAGGTACAGGCCGGGATACACATAGCCCTGCACAGCCCCGTTGGCCCCAGGCACCGGCAGGGAAGCAGGCAACTGACCAAACTGGGCGGCAGTGATATTCTTTTGTTCCCAGCGCGCCTGCAACTCCGCCATTTGCGTATGACTAAAGACCTCGGCCTGGCCCGCAGACCGGCCTTTCAACTCGCTGAACTCCCTGGTCACGGTGACGACCTCGCCCTGCCCGTCCAGCAGAGAGAAACGAAACCTGAGATGGGGCGGCAGATCGACCAGGGGCCAGTCCCGCCCGGCAATCCTGAGCTTATAGGAATCAACGATCACCTGCTCCAAAGCCCGGTACAGGGAGCCCCGGCCAAAAGGCAGATCCCGGATAATCTCCGCCGCAGTCTGGGGAATGGGCACCAGCTGGCGGCGCAGGGACTTGGGAAGACCCTTGAGCAGGAAGACCACCTTTTCGGCAAGCATGCCCGGCACCAGCCATTCAAAAAGATCCTGCCCCAGATGCGGCGCCAGACCGGGGGGAATCCGGGCCGTCACCCCGTCATCCTCCTCCCCTGGGGCAAACCGGTACGACAGGGCCAACTCACACTCCCCCGCAGCCAGGCTCAGAGGAAACTGCTCCAGAGCCGCAGCCTCGGGCAATTGCTGACGGACATCATCGGCGGTCATGACGAGCCGGGTCCGGGCCTTGGGATCTTTCAGCCACTGGTTCAGGCTCCGCTGGTCGCGCACCTCCGGGCCAAGGCGTTCCTCGTAGAAATCAAAGAGCGCCTGATCATCCACCATGATGCTCCGCAACCGCAACCTGTCTTCCATGTCCTGAAGCTGGGCCACCAAGACGGTATTTGCGGCAAGGAAAGGATACTCCCCCTTCAGCTCTCCCTCGATCAGGGCGGATTGGATAAAGATCTGCCGCGCTTCCTCCGGCTTGATCAGCCCGTAATTGACCTTGCGACTCGGCACGATAACCAGCCCAAACAGGCTGATCTTGGCAAAGGCAACCACCTGGCCCCGCCCCTTTTCCCAGTGGGGTT
>CAYTVV010000074.1:0-11114 GCA_964441875.1 uncultured Desulfurivibrio sp. | reverse complement strand
GAACCATGGTTGATCTTGCCTGCCTGGGCGAGGTGACCCTCCGGGTGGACTGCGACGTGCTCAAGGCCGACGGCGGCACCCGCACCGCCTCCATCACCGGCGCGGCCATTGCCATGCGGGATGCCCTGGAGCGCATGCTCCGGGAGGGGGTTTTGGCCACCATGCCGGAGATCTTGCCGGTGGCGGCGATCAGCGTGGGCATGGTGGACGGCGAGGCTCTGCTTGATCTCAATTATCTGGAAGATTCCAATGCCGAGGTGGATGCCAACTTTGTCATGACCGGGGATGGCCGTTGGGTGGAAACCCAGTGCACTGCCGAAGGCAAGCCTTTCAGCCCCGAGGATTTCATCCGCATGGCAGCCCTGGCCCGCAAGGGCATCGACGAGTTGTTCACCTTATGGGCCCTATGATGACGGCCTCCCCCTATACCCTGCACAGTAAATCCAGCGACTGCGCCGCCCGGCGCGGTGAGGTGCGTACCCTGCACGGCACGGTGCAGACCCCGGTCTTCATGCCGGTGGGCACCCAGGCCACGGTCAAGGGCGTGACCCCGGAAAACCTTAAAGAGTTGGGCGCCCAGATCATCCTCGGCAACACCTATCATTTGTACATCCGGCCCGGCCATGAGCTGATCCGCAGCTTCGGCGGCCTGCATAAATTCATGAACTGGGACCGGCCCATTCTCACCGATAGTGGCGGTTTTCAGATCTTCAGCCTCAAGGATCTCACCAAGATCACCGAGGAAGGCGCCGCCTTCAAATCCCATCACGACGGCAGTAAGCTTTTTTTGAGCCCCGAGGATGCCGTGGCCGTGCAGGAGGCGCTGGGAAGCGATATCATGATGTGCCTGGACACCTGCATCCCCTACCCGGCTACCCGCGAGGAGGCCATCGCCTCCACCGACCTCACCGGGCGCTGGGCCAGGCGTTCCCGCGCTGCCCATAAGGAACGGGGGCAGTTGCTCTTTGGCATCATCCAGGGCGGCATGTACCCAGACCTGAGAGCCCGTGCGGTGGAAGAGCTGGTGGAGATAGGCTTTGACGGCTATGCCCTGGGCGGCTTGAGCGTGGGCGAACCAGCCGAGCTGATGATGGAGATCACCGAAGAGATCGCCGCCCTCATGCCTGTCGATTACCCCCGCTACCTCATGGGGGTCGGCACCCCGGAAAACCTGGTGGAGGCGGTCTATCGCGGCATCGACATGTTCGACTGCGTCATGCCCACGCGGAATGCCAGAAACGGAATGCTCTTTACTTCAAGCGGCAGGCTTGTTATAAAAAACGCTCGCCATCAGGATGACCACCGGCCCGTGGATGAGGAGTGCGACTGCTACACCTGCCGCAATTATTCCCGGGCCTATCTGCGGCATCTTTTCATGGCCAGGGAGATTCTTTCCTCGCAACTGAACACCATCCACAACCTGCATTATTATGTGGGGCTCATGGCCCGGATTCGTAAGGCCATTGAAGAAGATCGTTTCAGCCAGTTTCGGCAGGAGTTTTATGCCAAGCGGGCGGTAGAGTAAAAGGGAAGCAGGCGAATGTTGGCTTGCCGGGAAAACTTAATTTGAATCGGAGGGGATTATGGTTAGTGTAGCTTATGCCGCAGACGCTGCGGCCGGTGCTGGTGGGGCGCAAGGCCTGATGAGCTTTTTGCCGCTGGTGTTGATCTTTGTCGTGTTCTACTTTCTCCTGATCCGGCCCCAGCAGAAAAAAGCCAAGGAACATCAGGAATTCATCGCCAACCTCAAGAAGGGCGACGAGGTGCTGACCAGCGGCGGCCTCCAGGGCAAGATCACCGGTCTGACCGACCGGGTGGCGACCCTTGAGATTGCCGAGAATGTGCGGGTGAAGATTGCCCGGCCCTATATCTTGGGCTCGGTTGCGGCCATGGAAGGCGGCGAGAAGAAAGAGGGCGCGGCTTGCGCCATCGGTGGCGGTGGCAAAGGGTGTTGAGGTTGAGTTAGCCCTTCACCGGGAGTGAAGTGAAAGATGAGATTTTCGGCCTGCCTGGGTTTTCCAGGCAGGCCTTTTTTGTGCGGCGGTTGGATACTCCAAAATTAAGTATTGTGTCCCCGGAATTGCCGTCCAGGTGCGAAGCATCCACTAGAGTGACATGTTGGAAGGGTATTTCAGAAGATCTGAAAGTCTCCAAAGGGATGCTCCAGGGTGAAAGGTGCAAAACCTTTACGATATAGGGCGACTCTCACGATCTGCTGAAAGAGGTCCTCACGGTGCCTGTAAATCTCTTGATCAACGTGGTAGGGAATCGACATCACGATTTTAGTATCGCCCGGGTAGACTTCGGGTTCGCCCATGTTCGAGGCTACGCGTAAGAAGGCTACCTTTCTGGTACTGCGATCCGGAACGTAATGCGGTTGACTCTCCGGAGAGGAAACCACCAGAGACGGTATCTCTAGATCCACATGATAAGTACCAAGAGGTTCAATGCCCCTGTTTGTGAGCTTCACCTCCAACCGGTAATCATGCCGTTCCGACTTGATTTGTACCCTCGCGTATGAGATATCGAGTTCGGCTGAGAGGTCGGTGGGTTGTGGTTCCGCCCTTCCTTCTAACGCAGCGAGTGCTGATGCTTCAGTCTGCGTCTTCCATGCTCGGAGTAGCTGTTTCGGGTAGCGAAGCGGATCGTTGTCGACCAGTTTTGCGCAGTTCTGACACAGCCATATACCGTTTTCTGGTGATTGGCGTTGTTCCTGTGTCAGTGAAGGGTCATAGCGGGGACCGCCAGGTGACGCAGCTGTAATGTGAGCGCCGACTCCGATGTTGACGATATGGTGTGACTCGGTCCGCGGACCCGTGGTCAGTTTACGGCACATCGAGTTCGAACAGCGCACGCCAACTCGTTTAGCCAGTGTGTCCTGTGTCTGCTTTGAGAATTCATCTCGTGCCATGAGTCACTTACCTCCAACGCCATGTATCAACAGCGGCGCCATCCAAACCTGCCGCGTCAGCGCCGCCGCGCTTCTCGTCGTCTGCTGAATACAATTCTGAATACAATTGTTCGGTGCCAGGTATAATTATTTGGTGCCTCCCCGGAGGCACGTTGGCCTCAGGGTCAAATAAATTATTGTTTCTTTAGTTCCGTTTGTTCTGCTCACCTTGTTGTGGTTGAGCTATGTCTATTTTGGGAGTCACCACCTCCCATCCCCGGAAGGCATTTAGACCTACCCCCCGGAGGCAGAAAACTATATAGCCATAGGCTGCTGTGCCTCCCCATCAAAATTGACTTTCTCGTAAAATCAAGTATATTGTGAGCATTGATAAAACGGTTTAATATTTTTTCGAGGCTCTCCGATGACAAAATTAACGAAAAAAGAAGTTCAAGACCGACTCACTCAGAATGAAAAAAAATGGACGCCAACTTTGATGAAAGCTGGTTGGACAGTCCTTCCCTCCGTGATACTTGAACGTCAACATGCATTGGGTCTTGATGCCCTTGATATCAATATCCTCTTACATTTGGCAAAATATTGGTGGTACTCAGAAAACCCTCCACGGCCATCAAAACAGGCAATTGCTGAATGCATTGGGGTTGACAAGAGCACAATTCGACGAAGAATTGCCCGCATGGAAAAAGATGGCCTGATTTCGCGGCAAGCGCGATACGACAAGAAATATGGCCAACAATCAAACAGTTACCTTTTTGATGGTTTAATAAAATCAGCAACACCTTTTGCTGAAGAGGCTATTGAAGCCAGAGAGCAGCAACAAAATGATGCTTCAGAAAGACGCACTAGAAAACGACCTAAAAAAGTAAGCAAGCCCAAGGAGGACCAGTAACCATGGAGACACTAATTATCCTGCTTGAAAAATATGGGATGTGGGGGGTGGTCCTCCTTGTGGCAGTTTATATATTACTGAATAGTAGATTTACAATTCAGTATCCCAGGGATTCTAAGTCCAGTGAATAATTACTTGCCTTCATTGTCTTCACACCAAAAAAAATCGGGACGCTCCCCAGTTTTTCCGGCCCGCCTGACCTACGAGTGGGCATGCACAACTTTGGCAAGTGCGTCGGCTACCCACTTGTTGACGCTTTTCCCTGCATTGACGGCAGCGGCGACAATCTCACCGTGCAGCGAGGACTCCACCCGGACGACAAATTTCCCGGAAAATGGCTTGTCGGGAACACGTCCGGATTTCTCGCAACTTTCAAGGTAGAAATCAACCGCCTCGCGGAAGGCGTCTTTAAGTTCGGCCACTGTCTCGCCATGAAAGCCAACCGTGTCACGGATGCCGACGATGTTGCCAAACAGAAGGTTGTCGTCGGGATCAAATTCGATTTTGGCTGTATAGCCCTTGTAACTGAGGGTGTTCATGGGGTGACTCCTGCTCTGGTTAGAAAATCCCTGGCGTTTCGCACTTGGTACCGCTTGGCGTCCTTGCCCGGATGAGGACGGTGGAAGTCGGCCTTTTCGTTGTTGAGGATAAAAGAAACCCGTGATCCATTGCCTTCGATGAGCACTGAACCCAGTGCCATCAATAGCGCCTCAATCCTCCGCCATTCAATAGCGGCAGGGGCGGGCTGGGAAAAGATAGCGGCAAGTGTCTTGCGGTGCGTGCTGTTCATGTGAAGAAATGATACTGACTTCTAGTATCACTGTCAAGGGCGGAAAATTAGAAAATTTGGGAGGCGCTTCAGTTTTCTCGGCAGCTTTTCCGGTGCTCGGCGGCCTGCCAATGGGAATTACTCCCCCATTTGTCCTGCCGCGTCCCGCCCTCGGCGAGAAGTAAGGGAAGCCCGCAGGGCCAGGACTGGTTGGGGTGCCTTTTTCTTGTTTCTTCTTTTGGGCACGCAAAAGAAGAAAGGAAGCAACAGTAGGAAGGTCGTCGCCACGTTCTCCCGTTCAGCCCCGCTCATGGCCCAGGCAATGATGCACCGTCTTGAAGCAGCGATCCATCACCACCAATAAGCCTGCCGCCTTCGCGGTTCGGGCCGCTTCGGCGTGGATCACCCCTTCCTGCATCCAAATGGCTTTGGCGCCGATGGCAATGGCCTCGTCCACGATGGGGGGCACATCCTCGGAACGGCGGAAGATATTCACGATGTCCACCGGGGTGGGGATTGCGCGAAGATCGGGGTAGCAGGGCAGGCCGAGGATTTCTTCTTGGCCGGGATTGACCGGGATCACGGTGTAGCCCGCGTCGATCAGGTAGCGGGCCACCATGTTGCTTGGCCGGGATTCCTTGGGGGAGAGGCCGACCACTGCGATGGTTTTGGCCGTGTTTAGCAGCTTTTTTATGGCCGGGAGATCATCAAGGAGCATAGGGTATCTCGCGCTATGGGTTCGTGGTTCTGCAAATCTGCATGATAAAGCCAGGAAAAGGTATTATATTGGATTTTCACCTGCGGCAAAGCTAAAAAACACAACGAATGGGGCAGAGTATGTGCCAGATGAGCATAGTCCTCGAGCAGGACGGCAAGGAAGAGGTGATTTTGGAAAACGCATCGCTGCTTGAGGTTGTCGATGATGGGGTGAGGGTTTCCGCCTTGTTTGAAGAACCGAAGCTCATCCGGCAAGCATCGGTTCGCGCCATTGATTTTCTCCATGGCAAGGTAACCGTGACAAAAACAAAAGGAACAGCCTGAGATGGATCAGAAAACCACGATGGAAAAGCTACAGATTCTTTTGCCTCACTGGATTGAGCATAACCATAACCATGAGGCCGAGTTCAAGAAGTGGGTGGATTTGGTGCGCAGCGAAGGACAGGGAGCGCTGGCGGCGCTTTTGGATAAGGCCGTGGCCAGCATGGCTGAGACCGATGGCATTTTGCAAAAGGCGCTGGCGGAGATCGGCGGCCCAGGCGAAGGGCATCACCACGGGCATCACCATCACCACGATTGAGTTTTTTGCCAAAGGTCTCCCCTCTCCCTAACCCTCCCCCGCCAGGGGGGAGGGAACTTTGAAGCGCTTTGCAGGAGGCCGATGGAGCCTATTTCTCAAAGGAGCGTAGGCCGGCAATGGTTTGGTGCTTCAAGGATTCCAGGGTGGCTACCACCGTGATCAGCCAGAAGTCTTCCGGGTCTGTCTCAATCTGTCTGCGCAGGCTTGCCTCCAGCCAGTGGGAATCCTCGGGCAGGCTGTAGAACTGGCTGTCGATGCCGAAAAAGCCGTCGAGCAGATGGGCCATGGTGTGGAAGATCTTGCTTTGAAAGCCCTGCGGCATGGTGAGCAGATCGCTGAACTCCTTGGTGCCAGCGGCCCGTAATTCTCCGGTTAATTGTGCCAGAACCTGCCGGTTGTCGGCCAGGCCCTGTTCCAGGCTGGGCCAGAAGCGCGGGTCTGTTGCTGAGCAAGACTCTGCCGCCACAACCCGCACCGCATCGTACTGCACCAGGGAGGTGTGGTCGAGAAAGCGCAGGACATGGGCGGAACTTTTTTCAAAATCCGGCTCCATGGCCAGGATTTTGTGGGTTATTTCCAGTTTCATTTTCCCCCTTTTCCAATCTCGCCAAATATCGGCAGCCGGGTAATTTCCATGAAGCTCTGCACATGGTATTCCGCCGGCAGGAGCGGGTTTTTGAAGGCGATGAGCCGCATGCCCAGAGCCTCGGTATGTTCCCGATCCACCATGGAATCGCCGATGTATACCGCCTCGTCCACCGTGAAGCCGAAATGGCCCAGAATCTGCTCCAGCGCCTCGGGGTCGGGCTTGGGCTTGGCCACGTCAAAGGCGGTGACCACCTTGTCGAACCGGTCTGCCAGCTCAAACATCTGCAAGACCGAAGCCATGGTGGAGGTCCGGTTGGTGCTGATCGCGGTTTTGTAGTCGGGCCGGAGGAAATCGAGAAATTCGAGGAGGTCCGGCTCCATGAGCATGTGTTGCAGGAAGGGGGTGTAATCCAGGGTCTGGCGGTAGGCCTCGGCCTGTGCCAGGTCCGCCGGGTAAGCCCGGAAAAGATGGCGGATGGAATCCATCACATGGTGCATGTGTACATATTCCAGCTCCTCCTCGTCCATGGGCGGGCGGTCGAAGACAGCGCGGATATGATTGTAGTAGACCCGGTTGGCGTTTTTGGAGTCGAACATCACGCCATCGCAGTCGAACACGACGAGTTTTAAGGGAGCCATGGTGAAGAATCCTTGCCATCCTGCCTGGTCCGCGCTATGTAAAATCCTTACCAGGATGGGCGGATCGGGGCATGGGGCAGATAAAAGTACAGTGGATGCTGTGCGAATGAGCCTCATCTTTACAGAATATCTTCTGGTGATGTCAAGCTGTTAAGCAACTATCCAGCTTGAGGCCGGAATGGGACGAAACAAAAAAATGTAACTGTCCAGCAGTGCCGCAGATGCGCAGAAGAGGTCTGTGAAGTGTGCTATTGCACATGAGCAGGCCGATGACAGCAGCGCAGCGGCGAAGCAGATGTGGTGCTGCTGAGCAGTTACGGGGGTGGCCATGAAACAGAGCACCGACTTTCTCGTGATTGGCAGCGGCATCTCCGGGCTTTCCTTTGCCATCAAGGCGGCGCGCTTGGGATCGGTGACCATCGTCACCAAGAAGGCCAAGGTGGACACCGCCACCAATCTGGCCCAGGGCGGGATCGCTGCGGTGCTGTCGCCGGATGATTCCTTTGCCCTGCACATCGAGGACACCCTGCGCTCCGGGGCCGGGCTCTGCCACGAGGACATCGTCCGGCTGGTGGTGGAGACCGGGCCGGAGCGGATCGAGGAGCTGATCCGCCTCGGCGTTCAGTTTCAGAGTGAGGCCAATGATCCCAGCCATCTCGACCTGGGCAAAGAGGGTGGCCACTCGGCCCGCCGCATCGCCCATGCCATGGATCTCACCGGCCGCAAGATCGAGGAGGGGCTTTTGGCCCAGGTGGCGGCGAACCCCAAGATCACGGTGCTGGAAAACCATCTGGCCGTGGATCTGCTGGTCAGCTCCAAGACCGGCACCCCGTACCAGCCCCACGACAGCTTCAGCGACCAGTGCCTGGGCGCCTATGTCTTTGACCGGGAAACCGGCCGGATCGACACCTGGCAGGCCAAGGCCACGGTGCTCTGCACCGGCGGCACCGGCAAGGTCTATCTCTACACCACCAATCCCGATATCGCCACCGGCGATGGCATTGCCATGGCCTACCGGGCCGGGGCCAAGGTCGCCAACCTGGAGTTTGTCCAGTTCCACCCCACCTGCCTCTACCATCCGCAGGTGAAGAACTTCCTGATCTCCGAAGCGGTGCGCGGCGAGGGCGGGCGGCTCATCGACCAGCACGGCCAAGCCTTCATGCACAAGTACGACGATCGCGGGGATCTGGCCACCCGCGACACGGTGGCTCGGGCCATTGACAGCGAGATGAAGGCGAGCGGCGACGATTGCGTCTACCTGGACATCACCCATCAGCCCGCGGAGTTTCTTAAAAATCGGTTCCCGACCATCTATAATAAATGCCTCTCCCTGGGGATCGACATGACCAGGGAGCCCATCCCGGTGGTGCCTGCGGCCCACTACATGTGCGGCGGGGTGGTCACCGACCAGTGGGGCCGGAGCAACATCGAGGGTCTGTTCGCCTTTGGCGAAACCGCCTGCACCGGGCTGCACGGCGGTAACCGGCTGGCCAGCAATTCCCTGCTCGAGGCCGTGGTCTTTGCCCATCAGGCCTTTTTGGAGTGCGAACGGGAATGGCCCGAGCTGCGCAAGGCCAAGCTGCCTGAGGTGGCGGAATGGTCGGCGGGCGAGGCCCAGCGCATCGAGGAGAATGTCCTGGTCAGCCACAACTGGGACCAGATCCGGCGTTTGATGTGGAACTATGTCGGCATTGTCCGTACCGAGAAGCGCCTTGCCCTGGTGCAGGAACGGCTCCGGGTTATAGCCAATGAAGTGAACCAACATTATCACGACTATATCCTGACCCCGGACCTCATCGAATTGCGCAACATCGCCCAGGTTGCCGAACTCATCGTGCGCTGCGCCTGCATCCGCAAGGAATCCCGCGGCCTCCATTATCTGGTGGATTTCCCCAAGCCCGACGATGCGCACTGGAAAAAAGACACCATCATCCAGCGGCAGGACGGCTAATCTGGCCCGGCCTCCTCTCGGTAGCAGCAACTAGCCGGATAGGCGTCGTAACTCCACCCTCCGCAGCGCAAAACCCCTTAAAATGTAAGTTTTTCGTTAAGCGCTTTCGTTTCGCATTCCCTTGATTTTCCGCGCAAAAAACCCCATCAATTTTTCTTCTTTTTCGGTCCATTTTTGCTTGCATGTATACTACCGGTAGTGCGATAATGGCTTCCGAAACACAACCTGTCGTGTTTCAAGGGAAGCCAGAGGGGAAGGCTTTAATTAATTTCTTAATCATCAAGAGGAGTAAGGGTATGGGAGTTGTGATGCCGCTCAATGCCGAGACAGCCCAGGCCAGAACCCAACGGGTAGTGAACGAGGACAGCACCGATATTGCCCTTTTTGTTCGTTCCTCCCAGGATGACATGACCGGCTGGAACCGGCAGCGCATCGTCGATGCCCTGTTGCGCGAGACCTTTATCGACCGGGGTACCGCCGAGAAGATCAGCCGCGATATCGAGGTGACCATCCAGGCCGGCAAGGTGAAAACCATCACCGGCCCGTTGATCCGCGAGATGGTCAACGCCAAGCTCCTGGAGATGGGCCTGGAAGAGGCGCGGCGGATGCACACCCGTCTCGGGGTGCCGCTCTATGACGTGGACCAGCTGCTGGTCCAGCACAACAAGGAAAACGCCAATGTTCCCCACGGCCCGGAGGCCACCAACCTCACCCTGGCCGAGGGGATCAAAAAAGAGTACGCCCTGCTCCATGTCTTCTCCCCGGATGTGGCGGACGCCCACCTGAGCGGCGATCTGCACCTGCACGACCTGGGCTTTATCGACCGGCCGTACTGCTCCGGCCAGTCGCTGGAATACATCAAGAAATTCGGCCTCAATCTGCCCCATGCCCTGTCCATGGCCAAGCCGGCCAAGCATGCCGAGGTGCTCCTCGCCCACATGGTCAAATTTGCTGCCTCCCTGCAAAGTCATTTTGCCGGAGCCATCGGCTGGGATGCGATCAACCTCTTCTATGCCCCCTATCTGGAGGAGCTTTCCGACGACGGGGTCAAGCAGCTGGCCCAGATGATGATCTACGAATTCTCCCAGCAGGCCGTGGCCAGGGGTGGGCAGGCGATCTTCTCCGACGTCAATATCTACTGGGAGGTGCCCAAGCATTTCGTGGATGTGCCTGCCATCGGGCCGGGCGGGGTCTACACCGGCAAGACTTATGGCGAATATGAGAAACAGGCGCAGCGGTTTGCCTGGGCTCTGTTCGAGGTCTATAAGGAGGGCGATGCCGCTGGCCGGCCCTTCTTCTTCCCCAAACCCCTGGTGCACATCACCGAGAAGTTCTTTAAAACCGACGGCCACATGGACTTTTTGCACCACATCTGCGAGGTGGCCTCGGTGAAGGGCAACACCTATTTTGTTTTTGACCGGGGCGATACGGCCAAGATTTCCGAATGCTGCCGGTTGAGCTTCAAGCTGGAGGCCTCGGATATCGAAGACGCCAAGCAGCCCTGGAAGATGCGCTACTCGGCCCTGCAAAACGTCACTATCAACCTGCCGCGCCTTGCTTTCCGGGCCCAGGGCGACGACACCAAGCTCTTTGCCCTGCTCACCGAAAAGATCCAGCTGGCAGCCAAGGCCCACGGCCAGAAGAAGAAGTTCATCGAGCGCTTGATGAGCCTGGGCAAGGGCGGCCCCCTTTCCCTGCTGGCCATGGACCTGGACGGCGAGCCCTACCTCAAGCTGCACAAGTGCTCCTTTTTGATCGGCATGGTGGGTCTCAACGAGCTGATTCGGGTCCATATGGGTCAGGAGCTGCACGATTCGGATGAATCCATCAAGTTCGGCCTCAAGGTCATTGCCCACATGAACATCGTCTGCAACAAGCTGGCCGAGTCCATGGGCATGAAGTTCGTTCTGGAGCAGACCCCGGCCGAGTCCACCTCCTTCCGCTTTGCCAAGCTGGATCTGGCCCATTTCACTGCCGAGGCGGAGAAGGTTGTCCAGGGCAATCGGGAAAAGGGGGAGGTCTACTACAGCAACTCCACCCTGTTCAACGTGGGCGCCACCATGAGCCCCA
>CAYTVV010000073.1:0-12044 GCA_964441875.1 uncultured Desulfurivibrio sp. | reverse complement strand
TGCTCGTCTCTATGAAACCATTATTATGCTGCACAAGCAATTATTGTTCCTTGTCTGCTCCGGTCCGAGAAATGCAGCCGCCATGCCATATATCCCTCTTCTTGTTCCATGGTGGGGGGCCGGTTGGGTAAAAAATAGCCAATCAGCCCTCCGGCGCTTGGGTAAAAAGTATCCAGCCTGCACCCTGAGGCATGCTTCCGTGTACGATCCTGTTTATTCGATTGATGAAAAACTTGTTATTTCGGCAGGTTATATTTTATTCGGCTGTTGGCATGCTTGTTGTAATAAAAACAGAATACATGGAGAAACCATTGTAACCCATTTTTTCAACACCAGATGATCAGGAGGTAAACGATGAAAAAGACACTACTTGCAGTTGCCGCAATAGCGACGATTGGTTTGGCCGGGTATCAGCTTGCCGAGGCGCAACCTTGGGGAGGCGGACCGGGCATGGGGCCTGGCTGTGCAATGATGGGTGCCTCGGGGCAAGGTCAAGAGCAGATGAGTGAAGAGACCTTGAAAGCCAGGGAGAAATTTTTTAACGAAACAACAGAGCTGCGCAAGAAGATGTTTTCCAAGAATACAGAGCTGGAAGCAGTCATGGGCGGGGTAAAGCCCGATGAGAAAAAGGCGGCAAAGCTTTCGGAAGAGTTGTTTGATCTCCGTGGTCAGATGCACAAGAAAGCTCAGGAAGCAGGGTTGGCCCAGGCCGGTTGCGGATGTGGCGGCCCTGGGATGGGCATGGGCTTCCATCGCCGCTCCTCCCGCTGATACCATCTGCTGATGGTTTTTTCCAGGTGGGCTTCATTGTTGAAGCCCACCTATTTTTTTGCCTGCAATTCGGAATGTCGGGCGTCGGGTTATTGTGATTTGGCCCTGCATACAAGATGGGGGGGTCAGTTGATCTGCTTTGTCTGCCGTTCCAGATGGCATGCTGCTTCCCGCATCATGTCATTGAGCAGGGCCAGCCTGGTGGATTCGACTTTTTCGTATGGCAGTTCGAGAAACAGAGCGATATCTGATATTTCTATGCCTGCCCCGTAATGTTCTTCCGCAATAATGATCTTGAGGAAATCTTCTTTGACAAAAGCCTGTATCTCCTGACTGATATCGGCCAAAGTGTCACAGGCATGGTCATATGTCCGGCCTTGGGACAGTTCTTCCCGCATTTTTTTCACGGCACGTTCGTATTCCCTGTGCATGACGGCATTAAATTGTACATACTGTTTTTTGTTGGCAAGGGACATGGTCTTCTCTCTGTTTTTTCCGATGCCGAGGCATGATCTGTGTGGCCGGCATGCCCTGACAACGGTGTTATGGTGATTGTTTACCACATATTAGTTAGGCAAAAACAGCAAAAAATGAGGATGAACATTGCGCAGTTCTGTTGGCGCTGCCGAGTAACCTTTTTAGGCGAGGCTTTCGATCTAAGAATGGCGATAAAAAATATCTGTAATCTCCGGGCAGGCATATTTCTTTTTTTGATATCATGCGGCCTGTTTTTTTCACCCCTTTCTTGGAGTGAGGAGCTTCTTGACGCCGATGGTTTTCTGGTTCTGCGTGCCCCGTCCTTCCGTACAACAGAGATGGTGCACCCTGGAACCTTACCGGAAGAGGCATTGTTGCAAACCGCCTATGACGGAGGAGAAACCTTGCGCTACACGGTCAGCTGGCTTGGTATAACGGCGGGAGAACTCGTCATGCAGGTCAGCAAAATTGCCGACCGCCATGAGGCCTTTGTCATTGACGTGACCGCCAGGAGCGCGGGGTTGCTCGCCGTATTTTATCCGGTGGAGGACCATTTTCGCACCATGGTGCAGGGGCGGATGCGCTTGCCCAGCCGGCATGAGATGCAGCAGATGGAGGGCCGTCGGATAAATAGCAAGCTTACCCTGTATGACCAGGAGAAGTTTCGCGTATCCCACCGTAAAAATGATGAGCCTGCGGATATCTATCAGCTTGCGGGGCCGGTCCAGAACGAGTTTTCCTCATTCTTCTTCATGCGGGCCTTGTCTTTTGCCGGGGAGGCCCCGATGGTCGTCCCTACCTTTGCCGATAAAAAGCGGCATGAGGTGGTCGTCACCGTGGAGGGAAAGGAAGAGCAGGAAGGCGTGCTGGGCAAGAAAAATACCATCAAGGTTCAGCCGCATCTAAAATTCAAGGGCCTGTATGAAAAGATTGGCGACCCCTTGGTCTGGCTCACCGATGATGCCTGGAGAATCCCCACCAAGATCAAGGCGAAGATCGTCATCGGCTCCCTGACGGCGGAACTGGTTGAATACACAGGCCCTGCCGGGAAATTTCCCCTCACAGACACTCCCAAAGAATTGCCTCGACAATCTCCGGGGGATACCCAGTAAGTCGCCACAATCTCGCCTGCGCCTTGGTGTTGGCGGCAAGGGCGGGGATATCCTTTTGCGAGAGGCCCAGGTCGGCAAGCGAGGTGGGGGCGGCAATTTTCTGCAACCATCCGCGGAAGAGGTGGATTCCTTCCTGGATGAGAAGCTGCTGATTCGTCTCGGTCACGCCGAAAACCTGCGTGGCGAAAAGGGCTTGGCGGGCCGGATTTTTCCTGGCGGCAAAGGCCATGGCTCCAGGGAGGATGGCCGCGAGTCCGGCACCGTGGGGGATATTGTGCAGGGCGCTGAGGGAGTGTTCGATCAGGTGGAAAGGAAATCCGACCCGGCCCAGTCCTGCGGCGCTGACGCCGTTTAAGGCCAGAGCGCTTGCCCACATGAGTTCGGCCCGGCTCTGGTAATCCGAAGGGTTGGCCAAGGCTGCTTCGCAGGCGGCCATCAGGGTTTGCATCAGTCCGGCGCTGTAATGATCCTGCAAGGGGGAAAAGGACTCTTCTCGGTTCAGATAAAATTCGAGCAGATGGCTGAAGGCGTCCACGGCCCCGAAGGCGGTGGTGGACGGCGGAACGCTGAAGGTGACGGTGGGGTCCAGGATGGCGATCTTGGGGAAAAGATGTCGGTTTCCGATGCCGATTTTCTGATTGGTTGCCCCATTGGTGAGCACCATGCCGTTGTTTGTCTCAGAGCCTGAGCCTGCGACTGTGGGCACGGCGATAACCGGCAGGGCACCCTTGATGCTTTTTTTTCCCTTGAAAACCCCCCATACATCGTGGCTGGCAAGGGCTCCGGCGGCAATGGCCTTAGCGCTGTCCATGACGCTGCCGCCCCCCACGGCGACAATAACCCCGACCCCGTTTTTTTGCGCAAGGGCAACGCCCTGCTGAACGTGGCTTAAGACTGGGTTCGGCTGTACCCCCGCATGCTCGACAACGTCGATCCCGGCTTGACGTAAGGACTGGTGGACAGCCTGGTAAACCCCCAGCTTTTTCAGGCTCTCTCTGCCGGAAACCAGCAAGGCCTTGGTGCCAAAGGACGCGGTCTGCTCGCCTGTCTGGCCAAGGGTTCCCTTGCCGAAGATGATTTTGGTGGGATTGTGAAAAACAAAGTCTCGCATGGCGGATCAGCCTGGAGGGCAGTCGGCCACGGCGTTGGTCAGGCGGACAAAATCCTCGATGGTCAGTCGCTCCGCCCGGGTTTCCGGGTTGATGCCCGATTGGGTCAATAGGGCGGAGATCTGCTCCCTGGACAAGCCGTTGATCATGCCTGCGCTTAAGGAGTTGCGCAGGGTTTTTCGTCGCTGGCCAAAGGCGGCATTGACGATGCGGCGGAGCAGTTTCCGGTCATGGGGAGGGAGCTGCGCCACCCTTGCCGGAACAGGATGAAACGTGATCCGCACCACCACGGAATCCACCTTGGGCCGCGGGTGAAATTGGTCCGGGCCGACCTGCATGATGGTTTTCACCGAGGCGCAGCCTGCAAGCAGGACAGAGAGCACCCCGTATTCTTTTGAACCCACCGAGGCGGTGAGACGCTGGCCCACTTCTTTTTGCAGCATGAGCACGGCCCGGTCCAGTGATTCGTGATTCTCGATGAGTTTGAACAGAAGCAGGTTGGAGATGGAGTAGGGGAGGTTGGCCAGGATTTTCAGTGGGCCATTGCTCTGGGCCGCAAGTTCGCCAAAGTCGGCCTTGAGAAGATCCTGGTGGATGAGGGTGACGTTGGCCGGCAGAGACTGGTGCTCCTGGTGGTAGGCAATGATCCCGGCATCAAGCTCCAGGCCGATGACCTGCTTGACCCGTTCGGCCAGGGGCAGGGTCAGGGAACCCAGGCCCACCCCAAGCTCCAGGACAGAATCGTCCGGGGTGACGCCCGATAGCTCGACAATGCGTTCTGCGGTCTGCTTGTGGACCAGGAAATTTTGCCCCAATTTTTTACTGGGGGCCAGCTGGTGCTCGGTCAGGATTTTTTTTATGGGAAGATAATTGGCCATGGAGTCTCAGGTGAGAATATGTTTTTCCAGTCTCTTTTTGCGGAGAGCACTGAAGAATTTAAAGGAAAGGATATATCCGGCGCAGGTAATCGGGATTGCCAGCAAGACCCCGCCGACAAGCATGACCCCAACAGCCTCAAGGCCCAGTTGCCTTAGAGGGGCGAGGCATTGTTTGAAGCCTATGCCGGAGGTGAACATGCACAGCAGTGATTGGATTCGATTCCAGGAGAGATGTCCGGGAAGCAGCCAGTTTCCTATTCTCCAGGAAAAATAGTACTGCGGCAGCCAGGTGAGGGGATTGCTGATTGCCGTGGCCGCGATCAGGGCGGCAAGGATGTTTCCCCGCAGGGGCCAGGCAAGGACGATGATGAGCGCGCTGTGCAGAGGGATGGTCGGGGTAATGCCGACAAAAAGACCGACGGCCACCCCCAGGGCCAGGGAATGCGGGTCTCCCTGCAAGCGGAGAAATTTCAGGTAATAGTATTTTGCGGCGCGGTTGGGTTTCATGGTTCGGCGTGGATTTTGGGTGGAGGTGGTGGGCTTCCCCCGCAAACAGCCCCCGGATGCAGGATTGGCGAGCGGGAATAGGCATCGGTGTCAAACGAGGTCGTGGCTTTTTGGGCAAAATGATAAAAGCCCGCCAGGGCGATCATCGCTGCATTATCCGTACACAGCGCAAGGGAGGGCATGAAAATCTTGATGCCCCGCTCGGCGCCGAGGTTCTGGAGGGCGGCGCGCAATCGGGAATTGGCCGCCACCCCTCCGGCCAAGGCAACGGTGGCTATCCCGTGCATCTGCGCGGCCTTGAGTACCTTTGTGCACAGCACCTCCACCACGGCCTCCTGAAAAGACGCACAGACATCGGGGATACTGAACGGTTCATTTTTTTGCTGGCGTTGGTGGACATAGTTGGCAACCGAGGTTTTCAGACCGCTGAAGCTGAAATCAAGACTGTCCGGTCCAAGCCAGGCACGGGGGAATGGGATTGCCGCAGGATTTCCTTGTTCGGCCAAGTGGCTGATCACCGGCCCGCCTGGATATTCAAGGCCAAGAATCTTGCCCACCTTGTCAAAGGCCTCGCCGGCCGCATCATCACGGGTTCTGCCCAAGGGTTGGATGGTGGTGTGGTCATGGACCAGGAAGATGCTGGAATGCCCCCCGGAAGCGACCAGGGCGATGTAGGGGAATTCCGGCTGCTCTTTTTCCAGAAAAGGGGAGAGGAGATGCCCGACAATATGATCCACCCCCACATAGGGGATGCCCTTCACCGCAGAAATGGCCTTGGCAAAGGAAAGGCCGATGAGTAGTGAGCCGACAAGGCCAGGCCCCTGGGTGACGGCAAGGCCGTCAAGGTCGTCTAGGGCGACCCCTGCTTGGGTGAGGGCCGTCTCCACCACCGGATAGATGTTTTCCAGATGCTTGCGGGAGGCAAGCTCGGGAACCACGCCGCCGTATGGGCTGTGTACCGCAATTTGGGAGTTGATGACATTGCTCAGCAAGGTGTTGCCGTCGCGCAGAACCGCAGCGGCGGTTTCATCGCAGGAGCTTTCAATGCCGAGGATGAGCATGAACGGTTTTTCCCAGGGTAAAATTTAAGAGGGGGTGTGCATAAATGACGATTGACGAATGCTTCCAGTCATCGTAGTCTTACGTTCCTCATTATGTAGCAGGAAAGCCGGAAAAAATCAAAGATTGATGCAGGCGGGGCGGACGATTTCATCCGGACAGCCGAGTGGGCGTCGATCCAAGATGGTTTTTTCCGTTTGCACTTTTAAAAATACACAGATGACGAGCATGGAAATCAATCACAAACGAGATGCGGGAACGCAACCGGCAGTCACTTCGTCTGAATCGGTTCTCTCTGGTCAAACCAAGGGCGAGCGCCTGACGGACATGTTTGCCCGTTCCATCAGCTATCTGCGGATATCCCTCACGGACCATTGTAATCTTCGCTGCCAGTACTGCTCGCCGCAGGAAGGGCAGGTCAAGTTGACAAGCGAGGAGCTGCTCAGCTACGAGGAGATTCTTCGGGTAGTGCGTATTGCCGTTTCGCTTGGCATTGAAAAGGTCCGGCTGACCGGCGGCGAACCCTTGGTGCGGCGGGATGTGCTCTCTTTTATTAAGGCCTTGGCCGAAATTCCTGGCCTCACGGACATCCGTCTTACCACCAACGGCGTTTTGCTGGCCGATTATGCCGAGACCTTGCAACAGGCCGGGATCAGCAAACTGAATATCAGTCTCGACACCCTGCGGCCGGAGCGTTTTCAGCAGATCACCGGGGTTGACGCCTTTGCCCGAGTCTGGGCCGGGATCAGCAAGGCCAGGGAGCTTGGCTTTTCCCCGAT
Organism: uncultured Desulfurivibrio sp.; assembly: GCA_964441875.1. Taxonomy (GTDB): domain Bacteria; phylum Desulfobacterota; class Desulfobulbia; order Desulfobulbales; family Desulfurivibrionaceae; genus Thiovibrio. Next base: position 5,352 of record CAYTVV010000073.1, on the reverse strand, counting down.
CAAACTGAACGTCGTTGCCCTGAGGGGGATAAATGATGACGAGTTCATCGACTTTGCCCGGCTGACCCTCACGGAGCCTCTGCAAATCCGTTTTATCGAGTTCATGCCCATTGGCGCTTCAGCCCTCTGGGACAAAGGGAAATACATCAGTTCCCAGGAAATTATGGAACTCATCAAACCTTTGGGGCCGCTTGAGCCGGTACCGGCGAAGCATATGGACGGGCCTGCCCGTATTTACCGGTTTTCTGGGGCGGTCGGCAGTGTCGGTTTTATCAGCCCCATCAGCCATCATTTCTGTGATCGGTGCAACCGGTTGCGGCTCACCTCGGAAGGCAGATTGCGGTCCTGTCTGTTATCCGATCAAGAAACCGATCTTAAGGAGAGCTTGCGCAACGGAGCAACCGATGCAGCGATCCGGGAGCTTATGGTCGCGACTATTCGTAACAAACCGAAAGGGCATACCATTTCGCCGGACGGCCTGGGGAACTGCCATGGACAGATGTCACGGATAGGCGGCTAATAAAGAGGGGATGTGGAGCAGGGCTTGAGAGATTACGCTTTTGTTTTTTTGCCCCGCGTTATTCTCCTAAACGGGGGTAAGAGCCCAGCCACTCGAAATACGAGCAGATTTCTTTCAGCTGTTCACATCCGTCCCTGACAATCTCATCTTCCAGATGGCCAAGCAGGTCGATGAAGAAAAGGTAGCGGCCGGGTTCGTCCTTGACCGGACGCGATTCGATCCGGGTCAGGTTGATGGAGCGCTGGGCCAGGATGCTCAGGGCGTCGTTTAAAGCGCCGGGCCGGTCCAGGAGGCTGACCAGCAGCGAGGTTTTGTCCTTGCCGCTTCTGGAGGGCGATTCCTTGCCGATGAGCAGGAAGCGGGTGGTGTTGCCCCGGTAATCCTCGATTCCCTTAACCACCGTCTGCAACTGGTAGGTGGTGATGGCTAGTGAGCTGGCAATGGCTGCCACGGTAGGGTCTTCCGCCGCCATTTTCGCGGCGACGCTGGTACTGAAAACATCCTGGACCGTGACGTCGGGAAGATGCTTTTTCAGCCATTGCCGACACTGGGCAATGGGCTGCGGATGGGAAACCACCAGCTTGATATCATCCATATTGCCTGATTTGTTGACCAGGTTGTGGATGATGCCCAGATTCAATTCCCCGCAGATTTTGACATTGTATTTGATGAAGGAGTCTAGAGTCGAGGTGACCGCGCCTTCGATGGAGTTTTCCACCGGAACGATGCCGTATTGGGTTCTGCCTCGCTCAACTTCGTCAAAGATATCCTCGATGGTTTCCAGAGGCAGATACTTGGCGGAGTGCCCGAAGTATTTCATTCCGGCCAAATGGGAAAAAGTTGCTTCCGGACCAAGGTAAGCGACATCCACCCTTTTCTGCGAGAGGCGGCAGGTGGTGATGATCTCATGGAAGATACTCAAAAGGGGCTGCTCGGGAAAGGCGCCGTTGTTTTCTGCGAGCAGGCGTTCGAAGATTTGTCGTTCCCGCAACGGGTCCCACTTCGCTTTGTTGTTTTGGTTTTTGAGTTCGCCGATTTTTTTGGCGCAGAGCAGGCGTTTTTTGAGAAGCTCCAAAAACTGGCTGTCTATGGCGTCGATCTGCTGCCGGACATCGACAAGGGTGAGGTCTTTTTTGTTTTTCATCATGAGATTGCTGGGTTTTGAGGGCTGTGTTTCTGTAACGTAGTTGTGTATGCCCTATTCCGGGGCCAAGACTTTTGTGATTTCAGGCAATTTTCCTTGGGCACAGTGACTTTATTAATCGTATCCACTGAAAAATAAAAGGGAAAAGTTCTGTCAGTCCGCCAGGGGCTGTTTCTTCAGGGAAAGTCGCCAGCCAGGGGGATTAACTGTTTGCTTCTCCTGGTGGATAATGTATAAACGACTTAATGAGTTATTCAGGGCTTTGCCGTAGTGGCAAGGCCTTGGTGTGTCAGTCAGAAAGAGAAAAACGCGTAATCGTTTCCCCGGTCGGGTGGATCATGAAAGTAAAAAACTGCATGCAAAAAGACCTGATCATCATCGGCAAAAAGGCCTTGCTGCAAGAAGCGGGGGCGTTGATGAAAAAACATTCCATCCGCCATCTGCCGGTGGTGGAGGATGAGCAGCTGGTCGGCTTCATAACGGAAAGCGATTTGCGGCAGTATTCGTTCCCTGCGCAGGAGAAGGATATCCATGTGCATGAGGTGATGGTGCTCAACCCCATTACCGTTAATATCAATGCCAGCATTGAAAAAGCTGCCTGTCTCATCCATGATTACAAAATCGGCGGGTTGCCGGTTCTTGATAAAAAGAAACTGGTGGGGATCATTACCGCCATTGATCTGCTTTCGGCCTTTATCAACATGATGGGTCTGTTGCGGGCCTCGTCAAGGTTGGATGTTTTGGTCGGCAAGGTCGGTGGGGTCGAGGACGTTACCCGAATTATTAAAGCGCACGGGTGTGAGATAATCAGCGTGGCAACGGAAAGCCATTCTTCCCGGCGGAAGTTGTATTGCTTCAGGTTGGAGAAGGGTGAGTTGGATAAAGCAATCGAGGCCCTGGAAGATGCCGGTCACAAAGTTGTCGCGGTGGTGGATTAACCGCCGGTATGGCGTGATTATTCTCGGGAAGGAGCGGGTTACATGAGTGAGTTCAAGGTTCAGAAAACATACGAAGAAATCAATGCCAAAATCAAGGCAGGCCAGGCTGTGGTGGTCACCGCCGAAGAGATGGTCGGCATTGTGAAAAAACATGGCCCGGTTGATGCGGCCAGAAAGGTGGATGTGGTCACCACCGGTACCTTCTCGCCCATGTGTTCTTCCGGGGCGTTTATCAATTTCGGTCACTCCAATCCCACCACCAAGGCGCTCAAGGTGTGGCTGAACAATGTTCCCGCCTATGCCGGACTTGCCGCGGTTGATGTCTATCTCGGCGCGACGGAGCCGACCGAGGATGATCCCTTGAATAAGGTCTTCCCCGGTGAATTTCTCTATGGCGGCGGACATGTGCTTGAGGATCTGGTGGCCGGGAAAAAGGTGCTGCTCAAGGCTGTGGGCTACGGAACCGACTGCTATCCCAATAAAAATATGGAAAAAGAGGTGACTCTTGCCGATCTGCCCTACGCGCTTCTGGTGAATCCCCGCAATTGCTACCAAAATTATAATTGCGCCATCAATCTTTCCGACCGCACGGTATATTGCTACATGGGCACTCTGAAGCCACAGGTGAGAAACGCAACATATTGCAGCGCCGGCGAGTTGAGCCCTCTGTTGAATGATCCGTTTTATAAGACCATTGGTTTGGGCACGCGGATATTTCTAGGCGGTGGAGTCGGGTATGTGACTTGGCACGGTAGTCAGCATAACCCGAAAGCCCTGCGTTCGGAAAACGGCACCACCAGAAGAGCTGCCGGCACCTTGATGGTGCAGGGGGATATGAAGCAGATGTCTGCCCGTTGGCTTAAGGGTGTGAGCATGCAGGGCTACGGGAGCTCCATGGCCGTGGGGATCGGGGTGCCGATTCCCATCCTGAACGAGGAGATGGCCGCCTATACCGGGGTTTCCGATGCGGAGATCTTCACCCAGATTGTTGATTATTCCTACGATTACTCCCATGGCGTGGCGCGCAACTATGGCGAGGTCAGCTATGCGCAGCTCAAAAGCGGCCAGATCGAGGTGAATGGCAAGATGGTGCCCACGGCGCCTCTCTCCAGTGTGGTTCGGGCGCGGGAGATTGCCGAGACCCTCAAGGGTTGGATAACCGCTAGAAAGTTTTTTCTGGAAAAGCCCATCCAGACTTTGCCGTCAGAGTAAGTGCCACCAGGGTGGATACTTCTCTATCCAGAAAATATCGGCAGCTGCAACAAGTATTTTTACAGCACCAGGAGGTCGCCCTCGCCTTTTCCGGCGGGGTGGACAGCTCCTTTCTTCTGTATACGGCCTGTGCGACCTTAGGCCCCTCGTTGGTCCATGCCTTCCATGCCAGGTCTGAGCTTCTGCCGCCCCTGGAGGCAGAGCGGGTTGACCGCACTACTCAGGAGTGTGGTTGTTTTCTTCATCTCATCGAGATCGCGCCGTTCAGTTGGCATAAGTTCGTGGCCAATGGTGCGGATCGTTGTTATCACTGCAAGAAAAAAATCTATCAAACATTTTTGGCTGATCCTTTTTTCATCAAAGGCGCAGTGTTGTTCGATGGCACCAACCGTGACGATCTCGGGCAAGATCGGCCAGGGTTATTGGCGGTTTCCGAATTGAACGTGCAAACGCCTCTGGCTGATGTCGGTTTTACCAAAAAAGAAATCCGGTTACTCAGTCGGGAATTCTCCCTGTCAACCTGGGATCTCCATGCCTCCTCATGCTTGGCTACCAGAATAGCGCCAAGGGAACCCATCACCAGGGAAAAAATTTTACTGGTGTCCCAGTGTGAGGCGTTGTTGCAAAAAAGAGGGTTTAAGGGAGTGCGGGTGCGCCTTTCCGAAGAAAATGCAACCATTGCTGTTCTGCAAAAAGATTTGTGTGAACTGCAAAAAAAACCTGTATTTTCGGACATTAAGAATGGCTTTATGTCCTTGGGTTTGCGTGGGGTTGTGCTTGATCCGCAAGGAAGATTGGACTGATTTGGGTGATTCACTGCCGGAAATCAGTTGAAAAAAAATGCATCGATATGTCGTTTTTTTCTTATTTCATCACATTTTTTGTTTGACAGACGGTTTTTTTTGTTTGACAATCACATCACATCAGTTTAAATCGCCCCTAAGGCAACAGTATTACGGTGCTTGTAGAAGGCAGAGAATCTCTAAATTCACGAGGAGGAAGGAGAGGAATGAATAAGAGTGAATTAGTCGAGAGCATGGCAAAGGCTGGCGGTATCAGCAAGGCTGCAGCAGAGAAGACCCTTGGCGGCATGCTGGCCGCAGTTACCGGCGCTTTGAAGAAAGGCGACAAGGTAACTTTGGTTGGGTTTGGCACATTTTCCGTGACCAAGAGGGCTGCCCGTCAGGGTCGCAATCCTCAGACCGGAAAGGCCATCACCATCAAAGCCCGCAAAGTTGCTCGCTTTAAGCCCGGCAGCAAGCTTGCTGAAGCAGTAAAGTAACTGATTTTCATCAGTCGCTGTATCTGTTCAACAGACAAGGCAGGTTCTCCTTGAGAAGGGAGTGCCTGCCTTCTTTTTTGTTGACGCCCCCAAAAACTCTGGGTACATATGCTCCACGATTCTCCCGGCATGGTTCTACGCAGGAAGAATTGTGGAGCAAAACGAAAATCATAATGTCGGGATGTGGCTCAGCCTGGTAGAGCACGTGCTTCGGGAGCACGGGGTCGGAGGTTCGAATCCTCTCATCCCGACCAGT
>CAYTVV010000072.1:0-12148 GCA_964441875.1 uncultured Desulfurivibrio sp. | reverse complement strand
CGATCTTTTCCCTGTACCCCGATGCTCAGGGGCAGGTCATGGCCCTGCTGGAAGGCGGTCGCTCTGCCGAGCCGCTGGCCTGTGCCACGGATCACGACGGCTGCACCCATACCATCTGGGGGGTGACCGATCCGGCGATCTTGGCCCAGGTCCGCGCCCTGTTCGCGGAAAAATCCCTCTATATTGCCGATGGCCACCATCGCTACACCACGGCCCTCCAGTTCCGCACCCTGATGCGGGAGCGGCTGGGCGAGGTGCCTAGCAACAGCCCCTACAACCACACGATGATGTATCTCTGCGGCATGGAAGATCCCGGCCTGTCCGTGCTTCCCACCCATCGGCTGGTGCGGATGCCCGAGTCCGTAGCCCTGGACGGGCTGATGGCCAAGCTGGCGCAGAGTTTTATCGTGGAGGAAGTCACCGGCGGCTCCCGCGAGACGCTGATGACCGAGGTTCTCTCCCGCATGGCGGAAAACTTACGTGCGGCCACGATGTTTGGCTTGTACCATCCCCAGGAGGATCGTTGTCTGCTCCTGACCCTGCGGGACGGCGTGATCGACGAGGCGTTGGGCACCAAGCAGCCTGCATCCCTGCGCGAGTTGGACGTGGTTATCCTGTCCGATCTCATCATCGAGCGGCTGCTGCAACTTGACCATGATCGGTGTGTGAAGGAAAGCCTGGTGGATTATTACAGCGATCCGGACACTGCCCTTGATGTGGCGATCAAGGAGGGCGAGAGCCGCTCCGACCGCAGCCCCCTGCTTTTTTTGATGAACCCGACTCTTGTGTCCCAAGTGAAACGGGTGGCGGACGAGGGGCTGGTCATGCCGCACAAGTCCACCTATTTTTATCCCAAGCTGCTCACCGGGTTGTTGCTCAATAAGATCGTGCCCGAAGAGAAAGTTCCCTCCTGATCCAAAATCGAATGGCCATTGCCGAGGAGTTCAGCGAAGAGACCCTGTTTGGTGGCAAGCTGCGCTGCTTACAACCCCGGCAGGGCTATCGGTTTTCCGCTGATGCTGTTCTCCTAGCCCATTTTTTCACCCCGGAACCGGACACCCGTATCCTCGATCTCGGCGCTGGATGCGGGGTTGTCTCCCTGATTCTTTCCCACCGTTGGCCCTCGGCCAGCCTTGTCGCCCTTGAGGTGCAGCCGCGTCTGACCGAGGTCATCCGCCGGAATGTGGCCATCAACACCCTTGCAAGCCGGATTACGGTTATCGAAGGCGACTGCCGCCGGATTGCAACCCTGCTGCCCCAGGGTTCCTGCGACTGGGTGGCGGCAAATCCCCCCTATTACCCGACCGGCAGCGGTCGCCATAACCCGGAAACCGAACGGGCAAAGGCCCGACATGAGATTCTTGGCGGGGTTGGCGAGATGGCCCAGGCTGCGGCCTTCGCCTTGAAAGTCGGAGGGCGGGCGGTCTTTGTTTATCCGGCGGCGCGGGCCGAAACCCTGCTTTCTGCCTTGCGGGAAAACGGGCTTGCGCCGAAACGGTTGCAGATGGTGCATCCTTATCCCGGTGCGGAAGCCGTGTTGGTGTTGGTGGAGGCGGTGAAGGATGGGGGCGAGGAGCTGGCGATGTTGCCGCCGTTTTGTATTTGTCAGGAGAGGGATGGGGCGTATACTTCGGAGATGGCCGTCATGTATGCGGGGTGAGATGTGGTTTTTCTTCTTTTGCGTGCCCAAAAGAAGAAACAAGAAAAGGGCCCCCTGTGTCTCTTGTCCCGCCGCTGGCGGGATGCCCTGCGCTCCTCGATGCTGCCGGGGCTTTGCAAACTCGCTGCGCTCAAACAGTGCAAAGCCCTTTTTCGGCAGCCTCTCCGGTGCTCGGCGGCGTGCCAATGGGAACTAGCAGGAAAAACTCAATAATCATTGGACTGAGGACGAAAACAGGAGGGCAACGATGAAGATCACTATTATGGCGTGCAGCGGGACCCCGGAGATTTTATGGAACGCCTTTCGGATGGGCAACCTGATGCTTGAGAAGATGGATGATGTTTCCATCTTTCTGAACGGGCCATCGGTTGGCTATGCCTCGTTGGCTTCGGAGCAATATCCGCTTGTCGATCTTGCCAAGGTTTTCACTCTTTCGGAAGGGGTGTTGCTGGCCTGAGGCAAGCTCCTCGACCTCCACGGCGTGGAGGAAGGACATCATCAGCGGGCAAAGCAGAGCGACCTGTACCAGCTCATTGTTGAGAGTGACAGATTTATTTCTTTTTGATCAGTTGGTTGCGCGCAACTCTGCCAGATGGGTCTGGGCAAATTCGATGTTCGGGTCCAAATCAAGAGCCAGCTCGAAATAGCGAGCCGCTTCTGCGTTGTTGCCGAGCCTGCGGTGATTGACCCCCAGGTTGGCGTAATCGATGGCCGAAGCCGGGTTCAGCTCCACCGCCCGGTGGAAATGGGCAATGGCCGTCTCGTACTCACCTTGCTTGAAGTGGCAGAATCCCAGCAGATTGTGGATGTCCGGCCGTTCCTCGTCATATTCCGCTCCTTTGCGCAGGGCAGCAATAGCCAGATCATATTCCCCCATATCCTTTAGGCAATCGCCCAAGTGGGAATAGATATAAGGGATATCCTCCTCTTCCGGCTGTAGGGTCAGAGCCCGCTCCAGATGGGCCGCTGCCGCGCCGAGTTCTCCTTGTCCCTGCATATTCTTGCCGAGATAATATTCGAGATAATAGGCGTCCGGCTGGTATTGCTGCATCTTGAGGAGTTGGACGAGCTGCTCGTCTGCCTCGCAGATCCGCTCGGTCACCAGTTTGGCGGCAAACAGCCCCACGTTGTTGATCCGGGAGCGCTCTCGGAAATGGCAGCCGGGGATGATGGTGTAGATGGTCGGCACCTGGAGCTTGTCGTGCATGGTGTTGACCACCAGCACCTCCAGGCCGAGGCGGGAGAGGGCGGCCAGGCAATGCTCGATTTCGACCCGCATGTTGGGGTCGCTCAGTTGCGGCATCTCGTGGATGGAGATGGCTGCCTCCACCTCGGTGAGGTAGCGCACCTCGTCCATGGACAGAGGCTTGGGTAATCCGCTGGCCACGTAGTTGGCCTGGGAGTTGAAGTCCCCGGCCAACTGGGCCACCTCGGTGATCGCCCGGATCAGGGCCTTTTCCGGGTCCGGGGTGGTGCCTGCGGTGTAGACGATTTCGCTGGTGGCCGGGAAGGTGGAGCGGTCGATGGCCAGCGCTGCCACCGTAGGGATGCCGGTGTCCAGGGTGAAGTCGTTGAGGTACAGTTCGATGTTGTTTTTGCTGAACTTGTCCAGCAGTTCGCGGGCCACCGGGTCGGTGACGCTGTCCGGGTCAATGGCCGGTGTGGCGAGATGGTGGTGATTGACCAGGGAGCAGACATGCCGCTCCACCAGTTCGCTGATCCCCTGGAGAATCGCCTCCTCAAAGGTGTTGCCCGCCGATGGCCCGTTGAACTCATTGATCGCGTAAAACCAGCTGAAGGGCACCAGCAGCACCTCGCCGCTGTTAAGATTGGTGGCCCAGGTCCACTGGATGGGGATGTCTTCGATGAGCCGCTCCAGAGTGGCGATGTCGGTGTGCTCGTCATGGACCGAGAGCAGGAGGCGCACCAGGGGCAAAAGCGGCTGGCCGGACTGTTTGAGGTTGGCGTAGGTGTCGGTGATGAAGTTTTCTTCGTTTTGCTTGAAGGAAAAGAAGCTGAACCGCTCGGCCAGTTCCATGCAGGCGCTGGCCTGGGACTGTTCCGGCGAGCTGCCCTTACCCATCTGCTTCTTGTTGCCGATCACCGCCTGGGCGTCCTTGCCGCAGACGCTGAAATAGACGGGGATATCCAACCTGCCGTTGTCGATGCGGCGCACCTCCTGGAGGATGTCCAGGTTCACCTCGACAAGGCGGGCCTTGAAGCGGTTCACCGTTTCGATCGGGCTACAGACCTTGTCCTGGTCCAGGGTATAATGTTTGAAGCAGTCTACGGGTCGGATGGGGGCGTTGTTCATGGGGGTACCTGTGTCTAAGCTCGTAAAAACAAGGCAATATGCTGAATCGACAGATGGGGATTATTCCCGACATGAGAGCGGTTGTCAAGGGAAGGGTGTGCCACAATGTGGGATATTTTTGCGGTTAGAAAAAGAGGACCAGAACCCAAACCACGACCACGTTGGTCAGGGCGAGGAACACCGCCGCCGAGCCCATGTCCTTGGCCCGTCCGGACAGGGTGTGGTGTTCGCCGCCGAAACGGTCCACCACCGCCTCAATGGCGCTGTTGAGGATTTCGACGATCAGCACCAGCATGAGTGAGCCGAGGAGCAGGGCCTTTTCCGCCCCTGTCTTGCCGAGCAGGAAGGCCAGCGGCGCCAGGACAAGACAGAGGCCAAGCTCCTGCTGAAAGGCCTTTTCGTGTTTCAGGGTGGCCCGCAAACCCGCCATGGACCAACCAAAGGCGTTGATGATCCGGGTGAGGCCCGCGCCGCTTTTTTTGTCCATGGTGCTCTCCTTGGAGTAAGGCTGTCGAAGCCAATGGATGGCGGCCCGGCGAGGTTCTCTTGCAGGGAGCCGCGAAAACTGTCACAATATAGCAGGGATATTGAAAAAGTCCATCCCTGGCTTTTTATTGACTCGGCGATTAAACGCGTCATGCCCGAATGCTTTCGTCGGGCATCCATCCCGCTGGATTCCCGCCTTCGCGGGAATGACGGTTTAGATATTAAACCAGCGAAGCAATAGTCAAATACAACGGAGCAAGGCCATGGCTGATTTCGAGATATTCAAGGAAGTGCAGGATTTTTACCGGATCATCCCCTTGCAGATGCTGCGCCGCACCCCGGGGGTGTTTTTCGACAACGTGCCCATGGCCTGCTTGCCAAGGATCGACGCGATCGACCGGGTGCTGCACGAAAAGAGCGCTGTCTCCCCCGGCCCGGTGGGCGAGGTGGCCAGGCCCTGGTACATGCATCCCCATCAGGCGGATAATCTTATGGTGCTGTATGGCACGCGGCAGGTGGATCTCTATGTGGAGGCGCACGGCCTGTTGCATTTCACCGTCACCCCAAACCGGATCATGCAGGGCGAAACGGTGCTGCTGGCTGAACCCGCCATGCTGGTCTGGCCCTGCAAGGTGTTCCACCGTATCGTCAGCGGGCCGGAAGGCTCGGCCTCGCTCAATTTTGCCGTGCATCATGACGGCTTTGATATCCGAACCAATTTCAACATCTACGATCTGGATTTGGCAACCGGCAAGTTCCGGGTGATCCGCGAAGGATTCAAGGACCAGGGCATGTAGCCCAAACTACAAGAAGCAGGAGAGAATCATGGCAACGCCAACAGTGGATCAGGACATATGTATCGGTTGCGGGGTGTGCGTGGAATTGTGCCCGGCGGTTTTTGAACTGCGGGATGATAAATCATGGGTGATCGGGCCGGACCAGTGCCATACCTGCGATTGCGAAGATGCCGCGGCATCATGCCCGGTCAGCGCCATCGAAATCCGGTAACGGTCCGGCAGCACCACATCTGCTTTGTCATCGGCCTGCTTGTGTGCAATAGCACACTTCGCCGGCCTCTTCCGCGCATCTGCGGCACTGTCGGCCCGTTACCTTCCTTGATCTTCTTTTAATTCCGGTATCAGGGATTTTTGCTTTCCTGCCTACTGGCCTTACTGATCCAAGATCGCCCGCACCTTCTGTAAAAGCTCCGTGGGCGAGAGGGGCTTGGCCAGCAGGGGCACGGCGTCTCCCAGCGCGGCCTTCTCGCGGATCATGTCCGGCGCGTAGCCGCTCATGAAGATTGCCTTTACCCCTGGCTGGATCTTGCTGATCGCTTCATAGGCCTCTTGGCCGTTCATCTTGGGCATGATGATGTCGAACAGGAGCAGCTGGATGCTGGTCTGGTTTTCCTTGAATTTTTGCACTGCTTCCTCACCGTCAACCGCCTCGATCACTGTGTAGCCGAATTGGGTAAGCGCTGTTCTGGCAAGGGCCCGCACGGATTTATCGTCCTCGGCCACCAGGATTGTCTCCGTGCCGTGGGCTGGAGCCTCTTCCTTCGCCGCGATTGTGTCTTCCGGCGTGTCCGCGACGACCAGCGGCAGGTAGAGCCGGAAGGTGGCGCCCCGGCCGGGCTCGCTGTATACGTTGATGTAGCCCTCGTGTTGCTTGATGATCCCGTAAACCACGGCCAGCCCCAGCCCGGTGCCCTTGCCCACGCTCTTGGTGGTAAAGAACGGGTCGAAGATCCGGTTGCGGGTCTGTTCATCCATGCCGCAGCCGCTGTCGGCGACAATGAGCAGCGCATAGGGGCCGGGCCTGCCAAAGCCATGGGCTGCGATGAAATCCTGGTGCAGAACCGTCTGTTCCGCAGTGATGCTGAAGGTGCCGCCTTTGGGCATGGCGTCCCGGGCGTTGGTGGCCAGATTCATCAGCACCTGTTCCAGTTGATGGCTGTCGGCAAGAACGGTGAGCGGCTGGTCCGGGAGCCGGGTTTCACAGGCGATGTCTTCGCCGATCACCCGCACGATGAATTTCTCCACCGTTTTGATAATCCCGATCAGGTCCACGGGCTTGCGTTCGCTGATCTGCTTGCGGCTGAACAGGAGAAGATCCTTGGTGAGGCGTGCGGCCCGATCGGCTCCTTCCAGCATGTGTTCGATGTTTAGGCGTTGGGGGTCATCCTGGGCCATGCCCATGAGAGCCAGCTGGCCGTAACCGATGATGGCCATGAGGATATTGTTGAAGTCGTGGGCCACGCCCCCGGCCAGGGTGCCGATGGATTCCATCTTCACGGCATGGCGTATTTGTTTTTCCAGATTTCGATGTTCGCTGATGTCGAGACAGGAGCCGATATAGCCCGCGAAGGCGCCGGAGGCATCGTAGCGCGGCTGGCTCTGATTGAGGAGCCAGCGGTATTCGCCGTCATGGCGTTGCAGGCGGTACTCCATGGAGAATGACCGATGGGCTTCGAAGGCATCGGTATAGATCTGTAGGCAACGCGCCAGATCATCGGGATGCACCCTGGCGGCCCAGCCGTCGCCCACAGCCTTTTCCTGGTTGAGTCCGGTAAAGGTCAGCCAGGGTTGGTTGAACCAGGTGCGGCCTTTGTCGAGGCCGGACATCCAGATCAGGGCGGGCGAAGTGTTGGCAACGGTGGCGAAGAGCTGCTGCGATTCGCGTAAGGCCGCTTCTGCCTCACGGCGGCTCTGTTCCTGTTCGGAGAACTCCAGGGCAAAGGAAATGTCGAGAGCCAGTTCGTCAAGCAATTTGATTTCGTTGGCATTGAAGAAATGGGGCTCATCGGCATAGAAGCTGATGGCCCCACGGACCGTGTCGAAGACGACCAGCGGGAAGGCCGCCGAGGAGCGGTAGCCGCGCTGTAGCGCGTCGGCCCGCCAGGGGGCCATGCGCGCATCATGTTTGATGTCGTTTGCTACGCTGTAGCGCCCTTCCCGGATGGCTGATCCTGTCGGCCCCTGATCGGAGGGGGCGTTCCCCAGGGTAATGCGGAGCTTGGCGAGGTAGCCGTCATCCATCCCGGCGCTTGCCATCTGGTTGACACCCCCCGAGGTCTTGTCAAGCAGGCCGATCCAGGCCAGGCGAAACCCGCCGTCCTCCACGGCAATGCGGCAGGCCGCCCGAAACAGCTCCTGCGGGTCGCGTTCCCGGACGATGGTCTGGTTGATGTTGCTCAATACCGTATAGAGGCGGTTCAGCTTCTTGAGCGTTGCCGCGGCCTCAATCCGTTCCTGGAAGAAAGCCACGCGTTGCCGCTGCCAGACAAAGGCCATGATTGCGCCGACCCCGATGAGCAGGATCACGACAAATCCGCCCATAAGCCACAATTGTTCCCGTAGCGGCGCATAGGCCTCCGAGGTGGCCATTTTGCTTACCAGAAACCAGGGCGAATCCGGGATGGGCCGTACATCGGCGATCACCGGCACGCCGTGATAGTCGTGGCCCATGGCGACTCCGGTCTGGCCCAGGGCCGCGCGGGCGGCGGGAAGATCGGTCTGGCTCAACGGGAAGCGCAGGGCCAGGGCGGTATTCTTCTGGAAGCGGAGTTCGTTTAAAAAGACCACCTCCTGTCCTTCCCGGCGAACCAACAGGGTTTCCGCCGTCTGGCTGGGGATGGGCCAGCGCTGGATGAAAGGATAGAGATACAGCTCCGGGTCGACGCGCAACGCGAGAACCCCCAAGGGCTGGTTGCCGTTCTGCCGGTCGAGGATCGGAGCCAATACCGTAAGATAGATCTTGCCATTGTAGTCGTTGCGGTAAAAATCCTGAATCACCACCTGCCCTGATTTGAGAATCTCTGGAAGGCGCTGTGCTATGACAGCCGAGAGCGGCGTTGCATCGGCTGGCGCCGACAGGCGGATTATCCCGTTGGTGTCGAGAAGATGGACCTGGTCATACTGGGCGTGCGCCCGGAGTTTGTCCAGCCATTCCTGAAGCGCTTGGTTATTGGCCGTGTCCTCGGGGTTTTTCAGGTGGCGGCGGACACGGGCGGCAAAGGAGGCGTTTTCGGAGAGGAGATAGGCATCCTCCTTTCGTTCCGTGCGATAATGCGCCAACTCGTTGATCTTCAGCTCGGCGATGGCCGAAAGCTGGCGTCCCACCTCGGCGTGATGGTTTTGCTCGTGGTTGCGGTAGGTGAGAAAACCGGCAATAATGATGCCCGCCGCCAGAAAGAAAAAAATCAGGATGAAGGTGTACAAGGCGCGGGGGGGCGATTCGGCTTGCAAGCGGGCCAGCCAATCCGGCGGCAGGGCAAGGGCGAGCAGGGCGCTTCCCAGAAAGATAAAGGCCATGCTGGTCAGGGCTGCGGGAGGAATGTAGGAACTGCCGTAGAGCAATGGCGCTCCATACACATAGGCCAGGGCGAACACGAAACCGCTTCCGGCCAGAAGAGCGGCGAGCAGGCCCGCCGCCATGGTTAGCCTGGGCCGGTTTGCCGCCGAGAAGAGGAACGAGAGGGAAGCGAGCAGGAAGCAGAGTGCAGTGGCCGGAGACATATGTCCGATGCGTGTTTCCCCTGCGGGATGATTGATCGTTATGCCGAGGTGTTCCGCCTCCAGGTATATGCCCTGGTAGGACAGGATCAAAAGCAACAGGGCGACCACCGTCCCTGCCGAGACGATGAGCAGGCCTGCCCAATGCGCTCCCCGGCTTGGAGGGCGGGAGCGGAGAAAAAGCGCCACGGCGTAGAGCACGAACAGGAGGGCCGTGCTTGGCGCCACCGGGATATGATCGGAGTTGAGGCTGGAGAGGAAAGGCGAGCCAAGCATCCAGCCGAGAAGCGCGATGCCTCCCGTAACGGCCATAAACCCAGCGCCGATGCGGATCAGGAGATGGAAGGGGGTTGGCTCCAGAGTAACAGGCAGGGAGTCGCGGTTTTTTTCTTTGTTCCGAAACTCAGCGGCCATGACTCGTCTCTTTAATCCTTGGTGTGGAAAAGTGGTATGGCAAGGCGGATGATGCTTGCTTTCATCCTCGCACAGGGGGTGCGGAAATGTCAATTCGTATCGGGCGGGGAATCTTTTTTCAGCGTGTTGGCTATGGTTCAAACTCTTCATTCAGGCCCGGCAGCTCAATGGTCACGTCCCGCAAGGCATGGGTCTGGCAGGAAAGCCGCCAGCCCGCGGCGATCAACGCTTCCCCGAGGCGGGCGATCTCGGCGGGCCGCACCGGACTCAAGTGGGCCGCGCCTTCCAGTACCCGGAACCGGCAGCGGCCGCAACCGGCCTTGCCCCCGCAGACGGTCTGGATGGGGATGTTCTGCATCAGGTAGTTGTTGAGCAGGCTGAAGGCCGGGTTGACCGTTACGGTGAGCGAGCGGTTGGCGATGAACACCTTGGGCTGGTTCGGCATGGCGGCTCTCCTTACTGCACGGTGGGCGAGGCTTCCGGGTTGAAGGGATTGGTGCGCACCGACAGGGAGTAGAGGT
Source organism: uncultured Desulfurivibrio sp. (assembly GCA_964441875.1). Classification (GTDB taxonomy): domain Bacteria; phylum Desulfobacterota; class Desulfobulbia; order Desulfobulbales; family Desulfurivibrionaceae; genus Thiovibrio. Next base: position 2,239 of record CAYTVV010000072.1, on the reverse strand, counting down.
AGGGGTAGTTGTGCCGCAGGTAGGCCATGTAGGGCAGCCATTGCCGGACCAGAGAGTTGTAGGCCCGGTTGAGGTCTCCGCCCAGATGCTTGTGGTCCGGGGCCGGGATGTTGACCAGATCGTCCCGGGCCGAAAGCTCCTCGGTGAGGTGGAACACTGCCTGGAGATGGCCGGTGAAATTCTCCTGTTCCAGAGTGATAGGGTTTTCCAGCAGGGAAACCAGGGATTGGCGCCGCGAGGCAAGAAATTCGCGCAACTCCGCCAGGTCAACTTTTGCTTCGTCAGCCTTGAACGCGTGGGGGCGGACGCCCTTGTCGGCCTGCTGAAAATCCCGCTCCGTCCAGTGGTCCTTGATGGCAAGCTGCTCCCGGAACTCGGCCAGACTTGGGTCTGCCTGGGCGCAGATGGACAGCAGTCTGGTGCCCACCTCGCTGAAATAGACGCCGATGATCAGATGCATTTTTTTGTGGCGGGCCTGGAGTTCGTGGCGACTGAGCATGATCTCCGTGGCATAGGCGACCACGCCGAGAAAAGTGCCGGTTCCGAGAAGGATGAGAGCAACGGTCAGCATCTTACCGGTCTGGGTGAGAGGGTGGATGTCGCCGTAGCCCACGGTGGCGATGGTGACGATGTTGAAGTAAAAGGCGTCGATCAGCGAGAGATTTTCGATGCGCATGAAGGCGAAAGTGCCGGAGATCATGACCAACACCAGGGCGACGAGAAAGAAGCGGAGGCGGAAGTGGAGATGGTTCATGGCGTGTCCTGTGTGGGCTGGGATGATCCTGCGCGCAGGGTGAGGACGGCGATCTCGCCGGGGCAGTTGAAGCGCAGCGGCGCGCCGGAGGCCCCGACCCCGCGGCTTGTGAAGCCCTGCATGCCCTGGTATTGCCAGCGGCCCTTGGCGGTGAAGCGGGGGGCGCGGCTGTTGGTGTAGATGGGCGTGCCTGAGCCAAGGCAGATTTGGCCGCCGTGGGTGTGGCCGCAGAGGTACAAGGCAGCCCGATGTCGGGCTGCCTCCTGGTAGGCCTCGGGCGAGTGGGCCAGCAGGATGCTGAAGGCGTCGGGCGGCACCATGCTGAATGCCTTGGCCGTATCGTGGGTCTTGTAGTAGTTGGGGTCGTCGATGCCCGCCAGCCAGAAGCTTTCTCCGTTTTCTTCGATTATGGTCGCGTCGTTGACCAGCATCAGCATCCCTGCCTCCTCGAAATCCGGCACCATTTCGATGCAGTCGTGGTTGCCCAGTACCCCGAAAATCCCGTGTCTGGTTTGGATATGGGGCAGCAGGCGGCGCAGTTCCCTCAGGCATGGGGCAATGGGGCCGTAGGTTTCCATGCGGATATCGCCGCCGATCAGGCAGAGGTCGAAGCTCCGTTGACCGATTTTGGTAAGAACGAGATCGACCAGCCCTGGCAGGCCGTCGAGGTGCAGATCGGTGAGCAGCAGGATGGTAAAGCCCTCAAAGGCCTTGGGCAGGCCGGGGCAGGCGATTTCGTGTTCGCTCAGTTCCAGCTTGAGGGCGTTGGCAATGCCTTGGTCGTAGCGGCCCAGCAGCCTGAATACGGTGCCCACCATTACCCGGTTGTAAATTAGGGAAGAAAGATTGAATAAGACATGCCAGCGGGCCAGGGGCTGGTGGCAGGAACGCCATTCGCGCAGCCGCACCGTGGAGCGAACAAAGCGGGGATAGTTTTCCATGGGGGGCTTGAACAGGACATATTTCCAAAATTTGGCCCCGGCATGGGCCACGGGCACGAAAATGACCAGGGCCAGGAGCGCGGACCAGAGCGGGGTCTGCATCCGGCCGGCCAGATAGAGGGCGGGCAGCAACGCCTCAAAAATCTGGTCCAGCCCGAAGACCGATTCGCCGCTGGCAAGACCGAGCCGCCGTTTGATAAAGCTTGACAGCAGATCGCCTGCCATGAGCAGGGCTGCGGCACAGGCCGCCGTCTGCCAGGGTACGCCCAAGAGGGGAAAGGCCAGAGTCCCGCCGACGAGGCTGGCCAGGATGCCCCGGATGGTTTTATGGGGGCCGAAGAGCGGCCGGCCGTCGAACCAGGAGAGGCCGTGGTCCACTGGCTTGGCCAAGCGGTCGCCCAGGGCCAGGCTGGCCAGGGGGGGCAGCAGGTTGCCCCAGAAGAGAAAGAAGAGGATTTTGAGGGCGGCGGTCATCTGGTGCCTTGTAATTTTTTAATCGACATCAAATTAATTCCCTCCCCCCTGGCGGGGGAGGGTTAGGGAG
>CAYTVV010000071.1:0-12186 GCA_964441875.1 uncultured Desulfurivibrio sp. | reverse complement strand
GAAACCCAGCCCACGGAGCGCTCTTCGTAGCTCTCGTCAATATCCCGGAAGGAATTTCTGGCGATCCGCTCGGCAGCGAACTCCCAAAAATTCGCGGGCAAATCCCCTTCCACCGCATAGCGGACATAACTTGCCGATCTGGCCAACAACCCCATGGCGCACCCAAAAAGTAAATAGTCAAAAAAAAAAGCCCTGCTCCACGCAGAAGCCCCAGCTTGCTCGACAATAAAGCAGAAGATATAGCAGACCCAGGCGACCGTCACAAGCTATTTAAGCGGCGGATTCTCCGTTACAAAATCCAAATAATCACACAAGTTCAGTCCGTTACCCGGCAGATCGACAGGGAAGAAGGCTGGGGCAAAAAAATGGTACCTATCCAGTCTGAGGTCGGAAAATGGAGGGCAACTGTTCCGCTTAATGCCGGAAATGATCAAAAATCACCAAACCGTAACTGTCCGGCAGTGCCGTAGCTGCTAGGCAGAAGCCTGAGACGTGTGCTAGTGCACATGAGCAGGCTGATAACGACGCAGATGCGGTGCTGCCGGACAGTTACCAAAAAAGGAGGAAGAAGACAGCAAATACTTGACACGGAAAACCGTCTGTTGTAAAAGTGCCTTTTCCTACAGGTTGGGTCGTTAACTCAGTCGGTAGAGTATCTGCCTTTTAAGCAGAGAGTCGCGCGTTCAAGTCGCGCACGACCCACCATTTTCTGTACGGATATTAGTCCCCATCGTCTAGCCCGGTCCAGGACACCGGCCTTTCACGCCGGCGACACGAGTTCAAATCTCGTTGGGGACGCCAGCTTTTTCTAAAGGGAATCAACCGCACGCGGCTGATTCCCTTTTTTTTATGGTGCAGGCCGCATTCCCAGGGCAACTCTTTTGCCAAAAAAACAAGAAACAGCAACCAGTTTCCCTTTTATCACGACTTCTAATTTCTGCTGTTCTATAATGTAAATGCCTTCCAGGTAGTTTGTGGTCAACTTCCCTTTCCAGGGCGAATCTCCGGCACTAGCCAGCAGTCGGCAATCCATCCACCAGAAGGAATTCCCTAGATGACTGGCCCCCAAAAAAACCTGATCCCAATTGCGATGGTTGTCTGGGTTGGCATCACCGGCGTTTTCCTCTTTTGGATGGAAAGGGACACCCGGCGGGATGAAAAGCTGTTGGCGCAAAGTGCTGCCAACGCCTTTTTCCAGCAAATCCTGATCAGCCGCCTATGGAATGCCTCCCACGGCGGGGTCTATGTCCCGATCACCAGCACAACTCAGCCCAACCAATATCTCCCGGCCCAAGGCCGAGACCTGACCGCCGACAACGGCCTCAAGCTGACCAAGATCAACCCATCCTACATGACCCGGCAGATAGCGGAGCTGGCTCAAAAAAACGAGAGCGGCATTCAGTTTCACATCACCAGTCTCAAGCCGATCAGATCCGAGAACAAGGCGGCGGAATGGGAGAAGAGGTGGCTCAAGTCCTTCGAGCAGGGGGCCAAGGAGCAGGGTGAATTCTTCGAGGATGGCAGCACCACCTGGTTCCGCTACATGGCGCCTCTTCTCACCGGACCCGAATGCCTCACGTGTCACGCCCAACAGGGATACAAGGAAGGTGATATCCGGGGCGGGCTCAGCGTCTCTCTGCCCTATCCGCGCCAAACTCACCTCGATATCTTGATCGGCTTCGGCGCGGTGGCGGGCATCGGCCTTATCTTCATCTTCATTGGCGGCACCCTCTACAGACGAAAACAGCGCCTGTTTGAAGCCACCTTCAACAGCCCTGTCCCAACCTGCGTTACCGATAGCAACTACACAATTTTGATGGCAAACGAGTCGTACTGGGCCAAGTTCGGCGCCCTTCCCGACAAACAAAAAACAATCAAGTGCTATGAACATCGACCTGGGAAATTCTGCCACACCGCAGATTGTCCACTCGCCCGGATCATGGGCGGCTCAAGCACATACACCTACGAATCCATCAAAGAAAAGGATGGATTCTCCCGACACTTCATTGTCACGGCAAAACCCCTGCACGACGCCAGGAGCAAGGTTCCCTGGTGTGTCGAAAGTTTTCAGGAGATAACCGAGCGCAAGCGGGCGGAGAAGGCGCTGGAGGAATCCAACCGCAAACTCGAATTTCTGAGCAATACCGATGGGTTGACAGACATAGCCAATCGAAGACGTTTTGACGAGATCCTGGCCCAGGAGTATTCCAGACATACCCGTTCAGGGGAGGCTCTTTCCCTGATCCTCTTGGACATCGACCTTTTTAAGTCGTTCAATGACTATTACGGACATGTCAAAGGCGACGAATGCCTGCACCAGGTCGCCCTGGTGATGACAGATTGCGTTGCCCGTGCGACGGATCTGGTCGCCCGTTATGGCGGAGAAGAATTCGCCTGCATCCTGCCGGAGACAGACAGCAACGGTGCGGTTGCCATCGCCGAGAAAATTCGCCGGGAAATCATAGCCCAGGCCATTCCCCATAAAGGGTCGAGCGTGGCAGACTACGTCACCGCCAGCCTGGGGGTTATAACCGTAAAGTGTAATGCAGGCGGATCGGTGGTAGACATCGTGGCCCAGGCGGATGAGCTGCTCTACCTGGCAAAATCCTCTGGCCGCAATCGGGTGGAATTCATCGCTCCGCGTGATATCGAGGAAGAAATCAAAGACAACTTTGTGCGACTGGCCTGGAAGGACTCCTTCTGTTGCGGCAACCAGCTTATCGACTCACAGCATCAAGCCCTCTTTCGCCTCTCCAACGAGCTGCTCGAAGCGGTACTCGCGGCTCGTCCAGCCACAGAGATTTCCGCGACCATTAGCCGACTGCTTGCAGAGATCCGCCAACACTTTCACGATGAGGAATTACTCCTTGAGACAATCGGTTTTCCCGACAGAAATCACCACGTCGCGGAACACGCCAAACTGCTCGCAAGGGGACTCGCACTGGCAGAAAAGTTCAAGGCCTCCACGCTCACAGTCAGCGATCTTTTTCAATTTCTGGCCTCCGAGGTGATTATGCTCCACATGCTCGAGGCGGACCGAAAATTTTTTCCGTTCATCAATGCGGCGGGTGCGGGGAACAGTGCATGAGAGCGAGAGAAAACCATTTTGTGGAAGCTTACCAGGCAGAGGCAGCCGACCTCACTTCGTTGCACCCAATTTTTTCCAACTTTTTATCATGACTGCACCATGACCTGCATCCAAGACTACCACCAGCTGCTTGCCGACCTTGACACAGAGATCGCCCGCATAGGAAAGGTGCATGCCGCGACCCTCTCCTGCGGGCCGGGCTGTTCCTCCTGCTGCCTGGCCTTCAGCGTGCTGCCCATTGAGGCCGCTTGCTTGCAAAAAGCCATTACCGCCCTGCCCCTCACCAGCCAGGAACGACTTGGGCAAAACCTTGCACAAGGCGACGAACGCTGCCCACTGCTCATTGACGAGCTGTGCCGCGTCTATGCGGCCCGCCCCGTCATCTGCCGGACTCAGGGGCTGCCCCTGGCCTATGTGGATGAAGAGCGCCAGGCCATCGAGGTCTCGGCCTGCCCGCTGAATTTCCGGGACGACTATGCCTTTGCCCCGGAAAGCCTTCTGTTCATGGATGGGTTCAACGCCCGCCTCGCTGAGCTCAATCGTGCCTGGTGCCGCGCCCAGGGCCTGGCCCCGGACAAGCGCATTCCCCTCCAAGAGATTGCCTGCCCCGCCTCGCCTGGGGCCTGAGACTTACTGCTCCGGCAGGTCCTCCCCCGTCAGCAAGGCCTTGGCAACCCGCTCCTCCAGCTTGTCTTTGTCGATGGGCTTGGCGCAATAGGCCACAGCCCCTTGGGCAAATGCCTGTTTGGCCATGTCGACGTCGGGCAGGCCGGTCAGCATGATGGCCGGCAGGCGCGGCAATGCCTTCTGCATTTCGCCCAGCACGGCAAGGCCGTCCATCTTGCGCAGGTTCATGTCGAGAATCGCCAGGTCCACCGAATTTTTCTCCGTGAACCGCAGAGCCTCGTCCTCATCGTGGAACACATGCACCACATGGCCCTTCTTCTGAAGAATCCTTTTGATCAGAACCCCCGCGTCCAGCACATCATCCAAGACCAAAATCCGCGCCATCTCGTTATTGCTCCTTTTCCTGACATTCGGCAATGATCGGCAAAAAGATATGAAAGGTCGTGTGCATATCCAGGGTGACAAGCTCCGGCTCGAGCGGCGGGGATTTTACCTCGATCCGACCGTTATGATCCTGGATGATGCCGAAGGAAACGGACAGGCCCAAGCCGGTGCCCTTACCCACCCCCTTGGTGGTGTAAAACGGGTCGAAGATCCGGCCCAGCTGATCCGGGGGGATGCCGGAGCCGGAATCGCCGATGACGATTTCGATCTGCCCGCTTTCCTCATGCCAGCGGCTCCACACCCCGATGATCCCTTCGCTGCCGATGGCATGGTGGGCGTTGGTCAGCAGATTGACAAAAACCTGGCGCAGCCGCTCGTTGTCAAAGCAGGTTCTGGGCAAATTCTCGGCCAGGCAGCGGTGGATAAAGATATGGTCCATATTCAGGGTGTGGTTGACAATGGCCAGCACCTCCTCCAGGCACTGGTTGAGATCGGCATACAGCTTGTTGTGTTCCAAGGCCTGACGGGAGAAATTGAGCAGATCGGCAACGATCCGCCGACAGATCTTCGCCTGTTTTTCAATGATCCCCAAGGTTTCGTGCACCTCGGTCTGCTCCTCGAAATCCTCCTCCAAGAGCTGGGCATAGCCCAGGATAATCCCAAGCGGGGTATTGATTTCGTGGGCAACGCCTGCGGCAAGCTGGCCCACCGAGGTCATCTTTTCAGAATGGACCAGCTGTTCCATCATTTTTTTAAAATGGGTGAGGTCCTTGGCGATCCCCTGATACCCCTGGGTCGCGCCTGCGCGATCCGTAATGGCCGAGGCGGTGATCATCAGATACAAAGGGCCGTCCTCCCTGCCGACAAATTCCGCCTCGAAATCCTTGACCTGCCCGTCCGCGGCAAGTAGGGCGCGATACTGCGCCCCCCGCTCCCGGTCGAGAAAAAACTCGGCCAGGGGTTGACCGACAAGATCCTGTTGCCGCTCGACCCCTAAAAGCCGCAAGCCGCTCTCGTTGATGTCGCAGAGTCTGCCTGTGGCATCGCAGAAATAGATCATGTCTTTCGAGCCTTCGAAAAAGCCGCGAAATTTTTCCTCGGACAGGCGCAGGTCAAGGGTGCGCTCCTCCACCTGCTGCTCCAGGGTCTGGTTCAGGCGGGACAGATCGGCATGCGCCTCCCTGAGCCTGTCGTTGGCAATCTCCAGAGAAAGCGCATCGTTTTTGGCCCGGTCGATGAGAACCGCCGTGCTGTGGTAGTGGAGGGTCAGGATAGCCACCCCGCAGAGGGCGATGGTGTTCAGCCCGCCGCTGTATGGATCAAGCGCCTCCCACAACTCCGGCAAGCCGGCGAGCCGGAAGACATAGGGCAAAAGATGCCCCACCCCGCGGGAGATGGAAAAGACAACCATGACCACGGAAAACCAGAAGAAATATTCCCAGAGGATATTTTTCGGCGCCAGCCGGGTAAGGCGCCGGGCAAAGAACAGGGCGCAGAAAGCGAGGATGACCATCACGGTGGCGCCGAGATAGTCCACCAGATAGACGGGAAACAGGGGAAGGTTGAAGGCGTCTTCCATCAGAAAACCTGCCCGGCCCGGCTCTGCCGCCGCTTTTCGATGGCCTCGCAAAAATCACGCAGGGCGCTGGTGAAAAACCACAGGGCCGGGACACAGAGCAGATGATCGAACCGCCCCAGATAATACACGAAGTTGAGCAGGGTCCGGGGTGCGACAAAATAATCCCCCACCAAGCTGACCCCGGAATCCCGGATATCGGCGTACATATCCCCGGCAAACCAGTGGATGAAGAGATGATCCATATCCCAGAGGAGAAAAAAAAGCAGCGCCAGCTTGAGGGATTTCCAGGACAAGCCGGTATCCGGGGGCCTGGTGTGCAGAACATAGAGCAAGAGCAGCAGGGCCACGAACAACAGGAGATGGGCCATCAGGTGGACCACCGGGCCTTCCGCCTGCCCGTGCGCCTGAACCGCCCAGGCCGGGGCACTCCAGCAGAGCAGCCAGGCGCAGGCCAGCAGGAACGCATGTTTTTTCATCCGAAATCCTCCCCCGGTCAGAGTGTGCAGATGCATGCTCACAATTATCAGGTTGCCCCGCCGGACGCAAGCGATATCCAGCGGAACCCACCCTGAAAATCAGGCAAGAAGATGTTGATTTTTCTAAAGAAATGAGGCATTCAATGAGGAGCTGTCCGAAACCTCCCCTCCATCACGACTCTTGCCGGAGATGACTGCTTGAGTACTGACCAGCCCAATTTTTCCTGCCCGGAAGGCGAATTTGCCGCCTCGATCCTCATCGTTGATGACGACCGCGACATGCTCTCCATGTTGGAACGGATCGTGCGCAAAAAATGCCGGTGCGAGGTGAAAGTAGCATCCTCCGGGGAGGCCGCCTGGCAGCTTTTGGCAGACTGGCAGCCGACCATGGTGCTGACCGACATCAAGATGCCGGGGCTGGACGGCCTTGCGCTCCTAAAAAACATCAAGGCGCAGCACCCGGCCATCGCCGTGATCATGATGAGCGGCTACGGCACGGTGGAATCCGCCATCGCCGCCCTAAAAAACGGGGCCTATGATTTTATTCAGAAGCCCTTTGACAATGAACACCTGCTCCATACCCTGCAACGCTGCCTGGAACACCTCTGCCTGCTGGAAAAAAACCGGCGACTGCAAAGCCGGTTGGTCGACCAGGAGGCCTTTCCCGGCTTCACCGGCGCCTCGGCAAAAATCAAGGAGGTGTACGGGCTGATCGGCAGGCTGGCCGACACCGATGTCACCGTCCTGCTTCGGGGCGAATCGGGCACGGGCAAGGAGCTGGCCGCCCGAGCCCTGCATGGCTTAAGCGCCAGGAATAAAAGACCCATGGTCACGGTGAACTGCCCCGCCCTGCCGGAACACATCCTGGAGAGCGAACTCTTCGGCTATGTCAGGGGCGCTTTTTCCGGGGCGACCCACGATAAAAAAGGACTGTTTCTCGAAGCCAACGGCTCAACCATTCTGCTGGACGAAATAGGCGATCTCCCCATTGCTCTCCAGACCAAGCTGCTCCGGGTTCTCCAGGAAAAAGAGATCATGCCCCTGGGCCAGACAAAAAGCCTGGCCGTGGATGTCCGGGTGCTGGCCTCCACCAACCAAGACCTGGAGGAAAAAATGCGCCAGGGGCTCTTCCGGGAAGATCTTTTCTACCGCCTCAACGTGGTGACCATCACCATGCCGCCCCTTAGAAAACGACAGGAGGACATCCCTGCCCTGGCCCAACATTTTCTCACGGCCTTTGCCAGGGAATACGACCGCGAGGGCCTTGCCTTTGCAATGGACGCCATCCCTGCCTTGGTGAAACGCCGCTGGCAAGGCAATGTCCGCGAACTCCAGAATGTTATCAAGCGGGCGGTGTTGCTTGCCGACGACCGCACCATCTCCGCCAAACAGCTGGCGGAACCGGAAGGGGAGGCGTCTGCCCCCAGGCCAATCACCGAGAATCTGCACGGTCTGCCCTATAATCTCGCCAAACAGCGCCTGGTGGAGGAGTTCTCCGCCGCCTATCTGGCCGACGCCTTGCAGCAAAACAGCGGCAATGTGACGGCTGCTGCCCAGGCGAGCGGCATGAACCGCCAGGCTTTTCAAAAACTCATACACCGCTTTGGTCTCGCCGCAGAAAAATTCCGCACCCCGCCAGACAGGTAAGCAAGCAAAGCGCGACTCCGGGTAAAACCACCAGAAAAGGCAGAGACAAGCCCTTTTTCGCCCAGTTGCCGAACCGATAGTCCTGCCATTTTCTTGTAGAAAATCACCCTGCCGCAAAAAATATGCGCCGCCTATTTTTTGCGGCACATTCCGACCCATTTCCTGGCCTTTCCCCGGCATCAGCCCATGGCAAAAAACAACAATATACACGCTGAATCAGGCGGATAAACAAATCTTGCCCCTGCCGCACCGGATTGGCATTGTTATTGCTCTCCCATTATTTGGAGAGGGGACGTTTTAACCCCTCTCCCGCGTCAACCAAAGCGCACCAGGCTCGAACGTCCTTGCTCAGCAACCGTCCGCGCTTGTCCGACAGTGAAAAACACAAAGTAAGGAGGTGCAACGGCACAACAGGGGGAACTTAGGGAGAAGCCGTCTTTTACAACTTTTTCATTTCAGACAGGAGGTGGATGGTATGAAAGTCAAGTTCAGTATATTGCCGTTACTCGCCCTGGTGATGATGGCCTTGCCCATCATCCCGCAGGCACAGGCCAAAGAGGCTGCCCCTGCTCCAACCATTACTCTCGACAAAACCTCGCTGGCCAACGGCGGGGAGATCATTGTCACCGGCCAGGCCCCGGCAGGCGCCCAGGTCTATGTCGAATTCTATTCCGCCGACAAATTGGTGCGGGCCAACCGCTTCGACGGCAAAAAAGATCCCAAAACCGGCAAGATCCCCTACAAGTTTTACCTGACCCACGAGATGCCTGCGTTCTATAAAATCCTCGTGCCCAAGGAGATGCAGCCGGAGCTGGACAAGGCCAAGGCCGACGGCAAAAATTGGAAGTACTCCGAGGTGCTGAAGAAGATCGGCGCGGACGCCGCCTACAGCGCCCCGGCCAAGATCAAGATTGACAGCTACCAGGCCACCATCATGGCCAGCATCATCGGCTCCCGCGGCGACCTGCTGGACCCCATGGACGAAAAGGCGACCAAGAGCGAATCCATGAAGCTGGTGAAGGGCCGCTTCGGCAAGGTTGACAAACTGCTGGCCGCCAATATCGAAACCCAGCCCGACGGCGCCTACACCGCCAAAATCAAGATGCCTGCCGGCCAGGCCCCCGGCAAGTACAACGTGACCGTCACCGCCGTCACCGAGCGCGTCAAGGAAGGCGACAAGGAAACGGTCAAGAAGGTCAAGAGCGAGGCCGCCACCTTCGACAACACCGTGACCTTCCCCACCGTGTACCTTGATTCCGCGGGCACCAGCATCAACCTGATCTGGCCCTTTCTCCTCTGCCTGGGCATCTCCATCTTCGGCGTGTTGATGGGCGCGGGCGGCGGCTTTATCTTGAACCCCATCCTGGTCTCGCTCTTCCCCCTGCCCCACACCATCGTGGCAGGCACCGTCATGCCCACCGTGCTGTTTTCCCAGGGCTCCGGCATCTACAACTACTCAAAGATCAAGTTCATCAACTGGAAGTTGGGCATCGGCGTCGGCTGCGCCATGCTGGTGGGCGGCTTCATCGGGCCCAAACTCACCGAGATGATCACCCTGGACCAGTTCAAGTTCGCCTTTGGCTGGATACTGCTGGTCCTGGCCGGCCTGATGTACTGGCAAACCACCGCCGGTTATCTTGAGAAAAACAAGAAGGAGCAGGCCATCTTGAAAGAGTTCAAGAAGCGGGCCGAAGAATGCGCCAAAAAGGGCGAAGAAGGCACCAAGGCTTGTCCCACGGATCAGAAATAAGAATATTACCAGGAGGAATCCGTTATGAAAGTAGATTTCTGGGGTCACGAATTTGAAGTCAACATGTGGATCGGCTGTCTCGGCGGCTTTCTCATCGCCATTATGTCCTCGATGTTCGGTTTCGGCGGCGGCCCGTTCATGGTGCCGCTGATGACCGTCGCCTTGGGGCTGCCCATGTACATCGTGGTCGGCAGCTCGCTCTTGGCCATCTTCTTCAACACGGCCATGGGCACCGTCCGGCACATGCAGTTCGGCAACTTCGACCTGCTGCTCTTTCTGGCCATGTTTCCCGCCGCCTTGCTGGGCGGCTACCTCGGCCCGCAGATCGCCAAACGGGTGAGCCCGACAGTGGTAAAACGCATTGCCTGCGGAGGGCTGTTGCTGCTTTCCCTGAACCTGTTGGGCGTTTATTAAAAAAACCCATCGTCCAGATCCGGTTCCACGGCGTACTCCTCCCATTTCTCGCCGTGGGGCCGGACCTGGCTCCGGCCTCGGGATACACCTTTGGTCAATCACCCTGCTGGCCCAAAAGAGGGTAAATGTATGGCAAACATTTTCGTCTTGGATGATGTCCTGGATGCCGCCGTACTGACCCAGCGAATCCTAAGCAAAAAAGGACACCAGGTAGCAATCTTCACCGAAGAGCTGGAAGCATTGCAGTATGCCAGGAAAAACCAGGTGGATCTGGCAATCCTGGACATAAATCTAAAAAAAACCAACGGGATCAGCGTGCTGGAGGAACTCAAGCGTGCGGACCCAACGATCCGGGTCATCATGCTCACCGGATATCCGACCATTGAAACAGCCCGGCAGGCCCTGCACCTTGGCGCGACGGACTATTGCGTAAAACCCATCGACAAGAGCGAGCTGGAACAGAAGGTCTCCGCCGCGCTGGCCCATTGAGCCGCGCCCGGCAGGCCACCTCCACAGGAGTCATCACCATGAAAAAATCAGTCTGGAGCATGTGCGGCATGTGCACCGTCCGCTGCCCCATCCGGGTCGAAGTCGAGGGCAACAACGTGACTTGGCTCGAAGGCAACCAACATTTACTGAAAGGCGCCCTGTGCGCCAAGGGCTCGGCCGGACCCGCCCTGGTGGCCGACAAGGAACGCCCCCAGCAACCGCTGATCCGCAAGGGCGGACGCGGAGCCGGACGCTGGGAGGCGGTGAGCTGGGACTTCGCCCTTGACTACGTCGCGGACAAGCTCAAGGCCATCATCGACCGGCACGGCCCGGAAGCGATCATGGCCAGCTCCAGGGGCGGCCCTTTCCAAGACCTGGTCAAGGCCTTCACCCATGCCATGGGCTCACCCAACTACAGCAACCACGACAGCGCCTGCGGCCGGAATGTGCACCATGCCAGCATCTCGCTCTTCGGCCTGGGACGCAAAGGCTTTATCTACGACATCAAGAACGCCAAGCACCTGGTGCTCTTCGGCCGCAACATCCTCGCCTCCCTGCGGCCGGCCGAGGTCAACCAGGTCATGGACATGCTGGACAAGGGCGGCAAGCTCACCTATGTGGACGTCCGCCAGACCCTGACCGGGATCAAGGCCACCAATTTCTTCCAGGTGCGGCCGGGCACGGATTACGCCCTGGCCCTGGCCCTGATCCACGAGATCATCAAGGCCGAGGGGTACGACGCGGACTTCGTGGAGCGCTACACCACCGGTTTTGACGAGCTGGCCTATTTTGTGGAAAACTACTCGGCGGAATGGGCAGCCAAGGAATGCGGGATCAAGGCCAAGGACATTCATACCCTGGTTGGTCAGCTCATTGCCGACCGGCCAAAGGTCATCTTCCATCCGGGCTGGATGCTCTCCCGGTACAACGATTCCTTCTACGCCAGCCGGGCTCTAAACTGCCTCAACGCCCTGATGGGCAACATCGAGGTCGAGGGCGGCCTCATCTTTGCCAAGGGGGCCGGAGACTGTGGGGGTAAAGGGCCACGCGCCCTCAACGAACTCTCGCCCAAGCCGACCGCCAAAAGGGCCGACGGGGTGGGCGACGTGTACAAACAGTTCGAAAAAGGCCCCGGCCTCTTCCACCTTTTCTACAAGGCCATGGCCACGGCCAAGCCCTATCCGATCAAGGGGATCATCTGTGTCCGCCACGACCCCTTTGCCTGCTTCCCAGACCCGCAAGCCCAAAAAGAAGCCCTGGACAACTGCGACCTGATCGTTTCCATCGACACCCACTACAGTGAGTTCGGCTGGTATGCCGATGTGATCCTGCCCGAGTCGACGTATCTTGAGCGCGACAGCATGATCGCCCTGCAAAAGGGGATGAAACCCCGAATGATCATGCGCAACAAGGCCATCGAACCCCAGGCCGACACCCGCGACCTCTACAGCATCATCAAGGGGTTGGCCACCCGGCTCGGGCTGGACCAGTACTTCCCGCACAACACCATGCAGGAGCTCTGGGCCTGGCAGCTGGAGCCCACCGGCTTTTCCCTCGCCGATTTCGAGAAAAAGGGTTTTGTCGAATACGCCGACAAACCGGTGCTGTACGACCGGGAGAAGCTGGAAGGCAAGTTCAAGACCCCTTCGGGCAAGATCGAAATCGTCAGCCAGAAGCTCAGCGAATGGGGATTTCCCTCCTGGAAGCCCTACGAGAGCCCAGCCAAGCCGCC
>CAYTVV010000070.1:0-12194 GCA_964441875.1 uncultured Desulfurivibrio sp. | reverse complement strand
GGACGGTCCGGCGCTGAAGTTGTAAATTCTCTCGGGCATGATCTTCTCCTTTGTTAAATATATGGTATATAGATGTCTTATTCGTTGATAATGCTGGTTTTTCCGGCCCGAAGGTGCTGGGATTTCGGCCGGATTGCAAACTTGTATTTGTACCGGAAACCAGGCTGAAGAACAATTCTTTTCTTTGTCATATATAAGGATACGCCGCAAGACATGGCTGGCTCTGTTATCGAAACACCTCTCTCCGAACCCGTGCTTATCCTCATCGGTCCGACCGCCGTGGGCAAGACCGCGCTCTCCCTTGCCCTGGCCGAGCGGTTTTCCTGTGAGATCGTCGGTCTGGATTCCATGCAGATCTACCGACACATGGATATCGGCACCGCCAAGGCCACTGCCGAGGAACGCGCCCGGGTACCCCATCATCTCCTCGATGTGGTAGAGCCGGACGAGGAGTATCATGTGGCCCGCTATGTTGCGGACGCCACCCAGGCTTGCCGGGAGATCATCGCCAGGGGTAACCGCCCTCTGCTGGTCGGCGGCACGGGCTTGTACCTTAAGGGCTTGCTGGAAGGGCTGTTCGAGATTCCCGCTGTGCCGGAGACGGTGCGGGCCAGCCTCAGGCAGCGGTTGGCGGAAGAGGGGAGGGCGGTACTTTTTGGTGAGCTGAGCCAATGCGACCCCGAATCCGCCGGACGCATCCACCCCAACGATACCCACCGCCTGCTGCGCGCCCTGGAAATCTTCCAGGCCACCGGTCGGCCTTGGAGCGAGCATCTCCGCGAGCAAAAAGTGCAGCCTGCATTGACTAAGGTCTTGCAGCTTGGGTTGCTGGCCGAACGGACCGCGCTCTACGAACGGATCAACCTGCGGGTGGAGCAGATGGTTGCCGAGGGCTTGCTGGCTGAGGTGGAAAAATTACTGGCCATGGGGTATGATCCAGGTCTCAAGGCCATGCAGTCCATCGGCTACCGGCACATGGTTCAGTTTCTCCAAGGGGAATGGGATTGGAACGAGACCCTTTTTCTCCTGGCACGGGACACCCGGCGCTATGCCAAGCGGCAGATGACTTGGTTTGGCAATGATCCCGATATCCGTTGGTTTGCGCCCACCGATACGGGGCCGATTTTTGAGGGCATTGAAGCATTTCTTGCCGGAGTACAAGGGGAGTAAAGGTATCGCATGAACATTCCAAATCTTCTCACCATCGGCAGGATTCTGCTTATCCCCCTTTTGGTCATTTTTCTCTTGGATGGCAAGGAGCTTGCGGCATTCTGGGTTTTTGTCCTGGCTGGCGTCACCGATGCTCTTGACGGCTTTCTGGCCAGGGTGTTGAAACAGAAAACCGAATTTGGCGCTTTTATCGATCCCATTGCCGACAAGCTGCTGCTGATCACTTCCTACATCACCCTGGCGGTGCTGGGTGTTTTGCCGAAATGGCTGACTGTGATCGTGGTGAGCAGGGATGTGCTCATCTGCGGGGGGATCGGCATTCTCATGCTCTATGACCGAGACTTCAAGATAAAGCCGTCCCTAGTCAGTAAGGTGACCACCTTCCTGCAACTGCTCACTGTGGTGTATTACCTCGGCCATGAGTATCTTCAAGGCCTTTTCCCTGTGGGGAGCTATCTGATTTATGCCACTGCCGCTTTCACCATCCTTTCTGGAACCCATTACATCATCCGGGGTTTACGTATTCTCGGCGACCCCGAGGCAGCGACCCCGCACCAGGAAAAATAATAGCAAAAATAGTTTCGCTCGTCCGCAGTAATACAATTAAAACATAAAGCAAGTTGTGAAGGATATTTCTTGTCCAGAATGGAGAAAATCTGGGAGATAGCTCCCATTGATCACGCCCGCGTGAGCCTGTTGGCGGCCGAGTTGGAACTGCCCGAACCGCTGGCCGCCATTCTTTTGGGTAGAGGCGTGGAAAGCCGGGCCCAGGCGGAGCGGTTTTTTGCTCCCTCCCTGGCCGATCTGCCTTCGCCCTTTCTCATGAAGGGGATGGCGGAGGCGGTGGCGGTTGTTTTGCAGGCTCTTGCCAAGCAGATCCCGGTGATTGTCTATGGCGACTACGATGTGGATGGCACCACCGGTGCCGCGCTGCTTTTTCTTTTTTTGAAAAATATCGGTTTTTCTGATGTATACGTCTGTCAACCTCATCGTTTACTTGAGGGATATGGGCTGCATCTTGAGGCGATTCGACGGGCCGTACCACCAGGGGTTTTGGAGCAGACGCCCCTGGTGATTACCGTTGATTGCGGCATCTCGAGCAATATTCAGGTCCGGCAGTTGCAGGATCTCGGCTGCCAGGTCGTGGTGACGGATCACCATCAACCACCCGAGGAATTGCCCAAGGCTGAGGCGGTGTTGGACCCGCAACAAAAAGAGTGCGGGTTTCCTGAGAAAAACCTGGCCGGGGTCGGGGTTGCTTTTTATCTGGCCATGGGAATCAGAAAGGCGTTGCATGAGCAAGGGCTTTTTAAGGAAGGGCAGGAGATTCCCAACCTCAAATCCTATCTTGATCTGGTTGCCGTTGGAACTGTGGCAGATATGGTCCCGATAATAGGTGTAAATCGCATATTAGTTAAAGCAGGGCTTGAGGTCTTGGCCGGTTCTGTTCGGCCCGGACTTGCGGAACTCAGCCGGGTGTCAGGCATCACCGGCGCCGGGGTAACCTGCGAGGATATCGGCTATCGGATCGGGCCTCGCCTCAATGCTGCCGGGCGAATGGGGGATGCTGGGCGGGCTTTGGAATTGTTGATTTCGCAAGACCAGGAGGCCGCCAGGAAGCTTGCCCAGGAATTGAATACGGAAAACGAACTGAGGAAATCCGTGCTTGAGGCAATGTGTCAGGAGGCGGTTGTTCTGGCTGAGGCGGCTGTTAAGGCCGGGAAGAAGGGGTTGATTATTACCGGAGAAGGCTGGCATCCCGGAGTGATCGGCATTGGCGCGGCCCGAATGGTCGAGAAGTTTAATCGGCCCACGCTGTTTTTTACTATTAAAGATGGCATGGCAAAAGGTTCCGGGCGCTCGGTGTCCGGGGTGAATCTCTACGGATTACTTAAGGAAAGGGATGAACTTTTTACTGCCTTTGGCGGACATGAAGCCGCCGTGGGTCTGACTCTGCCTGCGAAGAATCTCCCGGAGCTGGAAGCGCATTTTCAGCAACGATTGGGCGAGATCGTAACGGATACGATGCTTATCCCTAAGGTCGGTATCGCCTGGCACGAAAAACATGGCGGTATTTTTGAACCGGGATTCCTACGGATGTATGAAAAAATGGCGCCGTTTGGCATGGGAAATCCTGAGCCGGTTTTCAGCGCCCAGGGGCTGGCGGAGAAACCCCGTGAGGTTGGCGTGAATCATTTAAAGTTCACCGTGCGATTCAACGGTGCGATTCTAGACGGCATTGGTTTTGGTCTGGCCGGGGATTTTCAAGGTCTCATTGAGGGTGGCCAGCCCTTGAATGTGGCCTTCAGGCTTCGCCGTAATACCTATCGCGATAAAACCAGCTGGCAGGTGGAAGCGGTTGGTTTCAAGCAATTATCCGCCTGATTTTATTTGTTTTTATTTTAGTATACATAATATACATTATGCGACGTTGTGTATTAAGGCGAAACTTGAGGCGGCTGACGCCCCCCTTTCACGAGCATTTTTTCTGTTTTCTTGGTAAAGAATTCCCTGTTAATGAAGCCGATATTTTGGGTGAATCTGTATCGAACCGAATCACATTATTGAGAGATGGAGATGGTTATGAATCGTGATATCTATCAGGAGCCTCTGGTCAGCCGCTACACCAGCCGCGAGATGCAGGAGCTTTTTTCTGAGCGGACCAAGTTTGAAACCTGGCGTCGTTGCTGGATCGCCCTGGCCGAGGCCCAGCATGAGATGGGTCTTTCCGATCTCGTCACCAGCGCCATGCTCGATGAACTGCGGGCCCATGCCACGGATATTGATTTCGAGGTGGCCGCAGCCAAGGAAAAGGAAATCCGTCACGATGTCATGGCCCATGTCTATGCCTACGGACTCAAGTGCCCTACTGCCGAACCGATTATCCATCTTGGCGCAACTTCGCAGTTTGTTGGGTGCAACACCGATTTGCTCCTCCAAAAAAAGGGGTTGCAACTCGTTAAGAAGAGCTTGGTCAATGTTATCGCCAATCTCGTCGCCTTTTCTCGTCAGCACAAAGGGCTCGCAACCCTGGGCTACACCCATTATCAGGCAGCCCAGCCCACCACGGTTGGCAAGCGTAACACCCTGTATCTTCAGGATCTTCTCATGGATCTTGACTACATTGAACATCTGGAATCGCAGGTCAAGGCGCGGGGGGCCAAGGGCACGGTTGGCACCCAGGCAACCTTTATCGAACTCTTTAAGGGAGATCACGATAAGGTGCGCAAGATGGATGAGCTTGTCGCTGCAAAGCTCGGATTTACCGAGGTTTTTGCTGTTACAGGTCAGACCTATACCCGCAAGCTCGACATGAAGACCGTGGAGACCCTGGCCGGTATCGGTGCAACCGCCCACAAGTTTGCCGTGGATCTGCGCTTGCTCAGCAATCTCAAGGTTCAGGAAGAGCCCTTTGAAAAGAATCAGGTCGGTAGCTCGGCCATGGCCTACAAGCGTAACCCCATGCGTTCTGAGCGCATGACCGGCTTGGCAAGAAAGCTCATGGGCTTAGTAGGCAATTTCGGCGCAACCTACGCTAATCAGTGGTTTGAGCGCACCCTGGATGATTCGGCCATCCGGCGTATGGATATACCCCAGGCCTTCTTGCTCACCGATGCAATCCTAAAGTTGTTTCTCAATGTTTCACAGGGAATGGTTGTCTATCCGAAACAAATTGCCCGCCATTTGGCCCAGGAGCTCCCCTTCATGGCCACGGAAAAAATTCTCATGGCCTGTGTGGAGAAAGGAAAGAGCCGTCAGGAGATGCACGAGGTGGTCAAGGTGCATTCCGTGGCTGCCGGTAAGGTGGTTAAGGAAGAAGGAATGGAAAACGATCTGCTTACTCGGCTTGCCAATGATCCGGCGGTGCCTTTTTCCGTGCAGGAACTTAAGGAGCTGGTCGGCGACGGCAGCGATTTTGTCGGTCGGGCTCCCCAGCAGACTGATGAATTTCTCGATGAGGTTGTGCTGCCCCGGCTTGCCCAATATAAAGATATTTTGGGCGGGGTTGATTCCGCTTTGAGCGTGTAATGACCACCATGACAAGCAGCCTGGCCAGTTGCCGGATTCGCATTGACCCGGAACAGATCTATTTCCTGAAATTCATCCTTGAGGCCTATGACAATCTGACCATCATGTCCACTGTGGATCGGATCGATGGGGTGATGGAGCTGAAATACCCTCCTGAGTTGGAGGAGGATGTGAAAGGGGTATTGCAGAGTATGGCTGAGCGCCTCAAACTGGAATATTTGAATAATTGATAGTCTACGAATGAAGTTCGTCACCCCGGCGAAGGCCGGGGGCCAGCTGCTTTTAAATCAAGTCGTCATGCCCGAATGCTTTAGTCGGGCATCCACATCCCTGGATTCCCGCCTTCGCGGGAATGACGGTGAGAGCGTATCAACACCTAAGGTAAAGCATTAAGCATGACCCAGCTTCTCTATATAGAAACCTTCGGCTGCCAGATGAATGAGCGTGATTCCGAGATCATGGCCCAGCTTCTTGGCGAGCATTCTTATGTCCAGACCGATCAGCCCGAGCAGGCCGATGTAGTGGTGGTCAACACCTGTAGTATCAGAGGCAAGGCCGCGCACAAGGCGTACAGCTGTTTTGGCCGCTACAAAAAACTCAAGGCAAAGGGCCACGACTTTATCCTGGCCGTGACCGGTTGCGTGGCCCAACAGGATGGCGCATCCCTGCTGGAGCGAATGCCCTATATCGATATCGTCATGGGCCCGCAGTCGATCTACGCCCTGCCCTCTCTGGTGGCGACATTCCGCCGGGACAGAAAATCCCTGGTGGCCACGGAGCTTTCCGCTGATTTTGTCATCCCCCCTTTTCTCCCCAACCTGGCCGAGGGCCCTTCGCATAAACGGTTTATCACCATCATGCAGGGGTGCGATAATTTCTGTACCTACTGCGTGGTGCCCTATACTCGTGGCCGTGAAATCAGCCGGAGTTTTGGCGATATTCTGGCCGAGGCAACCCATCTTGTGAGTCAAGGGGTCAAGGAGATCACCCTCATCGGGCAAAATGTCAATTCCTACGGCCAAAAAGGTTGCGACACCAAGCAGAGCCAGGGGTTTCCCGAACTCCTGCGCGCCGTGGCTGCCATTGACGGCTTGCAGCGGCTGCGTTTCACCTCTTCCCATCCCAAGGATCTTTCCGAAGAGCTGATGCGTTGTTTTGCCGAGATCCCCGTTCTCTGCCCGCATTTTCATCTCCCGGTTCAGTCCGGCTCAAACAGTATTTTGCAGCGCATGAACCGCAAATACACCATTGAGGCCTATCTCGACAAGGCGGCCAGGCTACGGGAATACCGACCGGATATAGCCCTGACCACCGATATCATCGTTGGTTTTCCTGGCGAAACAGACGATGACTTTGCCGCCACCATGCAGGTGCTGGAAACGGTGCAATACCATGGCTCTTATTCCTTCAAGTATTCCGACCGGCCCAACGCCAAGGCCGCTGATTTTCCCGACAAGGTCGCGGAAGCGGTCAAGACCGAGCGGCTTGCCCGCTTGCAGGCGCGGCAGGAGGAGATTGCCCTAGCGCTTAAGCAGGCGGATATTGGTAAAACTCTGGAAGTCATGGTGGAAGGGGCAAGCAAGTCTCCAGCCAATCAATGGAGTGGCCGGACTGGTGGTAATCAGATCGTGAATTTTTCCTGCGAGACCAAGCTGGTTCCTGGGCAGTTGCTCCTGGTGGAGATTGAGAGTGCCTGTCAGAATTCTTTGCGGGGGAAAATGATCTAGACCGCAAAATCCCACAGCATCGGGCTTTGGTTGTGCTATGATGACGATACAAAAAGGTATGTCAGTAGCCAAGCTCATAACGCTTAGCTCGTAAATTTTGAGGTACCAATGCCATGAAATTAATATGCAATGACAAGCAGATAAATAGTAAATCATTAAGGAGTTAATGTTGGAGATTTTATTGACAATACTTATTGTTAAATTGTTCGACCCAATAACTTTCGTAATTGTTTTTATTGTATCTTTTTTCTCAAGGAGAAAACTTATAATACCAATTGCTGCAGCAACAGGTGCTATGGCCGGTGAAGTTATGTTGTCTGCCAGTAAAGCTTCATACTCATGGGGACTGCAGTTAATCCCAGCCTTATTTGCTTGCATTATCCAGGCTTATATTTGCTATAAAATAATTGGTAGGTTTAAAAATAAAGCTACAATTCATCCAAAATCTAGTAATGATAAACAGGTTAAATATAAATCAGTTACAAGCAATGAACTAACGGCAACCAATTCTGCTACATGGGATAATTGGTATAAAGAGTTTGTAGTTACATCTGGGCAAGTAAACTCTCAACTAGAACCTGACGAAGAAGGGCGTAGCCTGATTGATATAATGGACCACGAACCTTTAAGTCGAGCGTTTAAAGATGGTGTTAACCCCAAAATATTAGCCCTTGATTTTGCTAATAAATTTGATATTACAAGTTTTGACAAATAAATTGGATGCCACTCTAACTTTTTAATCATAAGCAAAAAAAAGCTAATAATAGTATCAACCAGACTGCGAGTACTTCGACGGGGCTGATCGGCAAGCGTATTGGCGCGGTCTGGTTATACTGGTCGTTATAAAAAAAATGGAGCTACTCCCATGATCGATCTGCATACCCATTCCCTTTTCAGCGACGGTGAACTTGTTCCGGCCGAGCATCTGCGTCGGGTGGAAATCCTCGGGTATTCGGCCATTGCCATCACCGATCACGCCGACTCTTCCAATCTGGATTTCATCATCCCGCGCATTGTGCAGGCGGCGGCTGATCTGAATAAGTACTCCAAAACCCAGCTCCTGCCAGGCATCGAACTGACCCATGTGCCGCTGGAGCAGATTGCCGAACTCACCCGTCGGGCCAGGCAGCTTGGCGCCAAGATCGTGGTCGGCCACGGGGAAACCCCGGTTGAGCCGGTGCGGCCTGGGACCAACCGGGCCACCCTTGAGGCTGGCGTGGATATTCTGGCTCACCCCGGATTCATTACCTTGGAAGAGGCCAAGCTTGCCGCAGACAAGGGCATCCTTCTTGAGCTCTCCGGCCGCAGAGGGCACTCGCTCACCAACGGACATGTTGCCAAGATGGCCCTGGCCGCAGGGGCTGGTATGGTCGTAAACGCCGACGCCCATGGCCCTGGCGACTTTCTCACCGCAAAAATGGCGGAGATGGTGGCCCTCGGGGCCGGGCTTTCCCCTGAGGAGTATGCCAAAATCCGCAAAGCCATGGCGGCGCTGGTTGCGAAGGTTACGGCCTGATCGTTTTTGGCGTCCCTGACCGGAGGAACCACCATGGAAGCCTTCCTTGACGTCACCATCCTGCCGCAGCCCGATCTCACCACCTGCGGCCCGACCTGTCTCCATGCCGTGTACCAATACTATGGCGATGACATCCCGTTGACTCAAGTGATCGACGAGGTGAAAAGTCTGGAAACCGGCGGCACCCTGGATGTCTTTCTCGCCTGCCACGCCCTGCGCCGGGGCTACAAGGCGCGCATTTACACCTACAACCTCCAGGTTTTCGACCCCACCTGGTTTTTGCATGATGCGGACTATATCGAGGAGCGGCTCCTGGCCCAGATGGAGGCCAAGGAGGATGCAAAACTCCATCTTGCCACCCGGGGCTATCTCAACTTTATCAACCTTGGCGGTGAGCTGCGTTTCGCCGATCTCACCCCTTCCCTGCTCCGTAAATATCTGAAGCGCTCCATCCCGGTGCTCACGGGCCTAAGTTCCACCTACCTGTACCGGAGCATGCGGGAATACGGCGATCTTTGCGAGGATGACGATGTGCGCGGCCATGCCTCCGGCCATTTTGTTCTGCTCTGCGGCTACAACCGGCCCGACCGGCTGGTGGCCATCGCCGATCCGCACATGGATAACCCCATGGCCGACGGCCAGAAATACGAGGTCTCCATAGACCGGGTTATCTGTGCCATCTTGCTGGGTATCGTTACTTATGACGCCAATCTTCTCATTATCGAGCCGGGCAGGAAAAATGGGAATGGTCGGACGAATCATACGGTGAGTACATGAAGGTTTTGATTGTCGTCAACGACCCCAAGGACTGGCCCCTGGCCATCAGCGACGTGGAGATCGTTCCGGCCCGCGCCTACCTTACCGATGCTGCCTACGCGGAGATGACCTCGGCCAGGGTGTTCAACCTCTGTAAATCCTATCGCTACCAGAGCACGGGCTATTATGTCTCCCTGTTGGCTGCGGCCAGGGGGCACAAACCTCTGCCGGATGTGGCCACCATTCAGGATTTTAAAACCCAGGCCATTATCCGCATCGCCTCCGATGATCTGGACCAGATCATCCAGCAGAGCCTGGGTCAGATAAGGTCGCCGGAATTCGTGGTGAGCATCTATTTTGGCCATAATGTGGCCAAGCGGCACGAAAAGCTTGCCCAACAACTGTTTAAGATTTTCCAGGCCCCCTTTCTGCGCGCCAGCTTCAGCCATAATGACAAAGAGGGTAAATGGCAGTTGGCCGGAATCACCCCCATGGCAGCCAGCGATATTCCCGAGGATCACCGCGATTTTGCGGTGGAGATGGCCCGTGAATATTTCAAGGGTCGACATCGTATTTTTCACCGGCGGCGCACCGCCCGCTACGATCTCGCCATTCTCCACGACCCGGCAGAGGCGGAAGCGCCTTCCAACGCCAAGGCTTTGCAACGCATGGTCAAGGCGGCGGAGGCCGTGGGCTTTGCCGTGGAGTTCATCCAAAAAGATGATTACGGCAGGCTGGCCGAGTTCGACGCCCTGTTCATCCGGGAAACCACCAGCGTTCTCCACCACACCTACCGGTTTGCCCGCAGGGCCGTGGCCGAAGGCTTGGTGGTGATCGATGATCCCGAATCCATCCTGCGCTGCACCAACAAGGTGTTTCTGGCGGAGATTTTGACCCGACACCGGATACCCATCCCCAAGACCCGCATCGTCCACTCGGGTAACTGGCAGCAGCTCAGCGTGGAGTTGGGCTTCCCTTGTGTGCTCAAGCGACCGGACAGCTCTTTTTCCCAAGGGGTGGTTAAGGTGGGAAACGAGGCGGAATTGGCCCGCGAGCTTCCCGCCCTGTTGCAGAAATCCGAGCTGGTTATTGCCCAGGAGTTCATGCCAACCACCTATGATTGGCGGGTCGGCATTTTTGATGGGCAGCCGCTCTTTGTCTGCAAATATTTCATGGCCCCGAAGCATTGGCAGATCATCAAGCGCGACCAGGACGGGCGTAAGCTCACCGATGGCGAGGCAGAAACCCTGCCGGTGGAGCATTGCCCCCCTGGCCTGATCAAGCTGGCGCTCAAGGCCTCGGCCCTCATCGGCGACGGCCTCTACGGGGTGGATATCAAACAGGTCGGCAAGCGTTTCTATCTCATCGAGATCAACGACAACCCTAATATCGATGCGGGGGTGGAAGACAAGGTGTTGAAGGACGAGCTGTACCTGCGCCTGATGCGGGTCTTCGCCCGCAGGGTGGACGAGCGCAAGGGCGGTGGGTTGTGGGCATGAGCCGGGACGGATTGTTCCAGAAGTTTGGCATTGAGCTGGAATACATGCTGGTCCGCGAGGACACCCTGGATGTGGCGCCCATTGCCGACCGATTTTTGGAACAGGCTGCGGGGCGAATCACCAACGAGGTGGAACGGGGGATCATGGCCTGGTCCAACGAACTGGCCCTGCATGTGATCGAGATCAAGAACAGCGGCCCTGTCCCTGCCCTGCCCATGTTGGCGGAAAAATTTCAGAAAGAAGTTGAGGAACTCGGCTTGGTGGCAGCGGAACAGGGGGCAATTCTCCTGCCCACGGCCATGCATCCCTGGATGGACCCGCATAGCGAAACCAGGCTCTGGCCCCACGGCAGCAAGGACATCTACAACACCTACAATCGAATCTTCAACTGCCAGGGCCACGGCTGGTCCAACGTGCAGTCCACCCATCTCAACCTGGGCTTTGCCACGGATGAGGAGTTTGGCCGGTTGCACGCGGCGATCCGGGTGCTATTGCCCATCCTCCCGGCCATTGCGGCCAGTTCACCTGCGGCGGACGGTGCGCTCACCGGCTGGCTCGATACCCGGCTGAATTATTACCAGAATAACCAGAGACGGATTCCCTTCATCACCGGTCAGGTTATCCCGGAGCCGGTTTTTAGCGAGGGTGAGTATGAGCAGGAGATCTACCAGCGTCTGCGCCGCGACATCGCGCCCTTTGATCCGGATGGGGTGTTGGAGGCGGAATGGCTCAACTCCCGTGGGGCCATTGCTCGGTTTGACCGCAATGCCATCGAGATTCGGGTGCTGGATATCCAGGAATGTCCGTTGGCCGATGTTTCACTGGCTGTGTTGATCTGTTCGGTATTGAAAGGCTTATGTGAAGGGCGCTGGGCCGGACTGGTCGAGCAGAAGGCGGCGGATACCGAAGCGTTGGCGGAGATTTTTGTTGGTGCGGTCAGGGACGGCGAAGAGACGGTGATTGATAACCAGCGTTACCTTGCCCTGTTTGGCAGAGGGGGAAGCGCCTCCATGACTGCGGGAGAGCTGTGGCAGGAGTTGGCTGCGGATTGTGTCTCAGAGTTGGCCGAGGCTGGGCACGCTATTCAGCAGACGGTGAACGCTATCCTCGCAGAGGGGCCGCTGGCGCGGCGGATTATTCGGGCGCTTGGCGACAAGCCCGGCCGGGAGCGGTTTCGAGGGGTGTATCGGGAGTTGGGCCGATGTCTGGCCCAGGGGAAACTCTTTTTTCCATAGTTAGGTTATTGTTGTTTCCTTTCTTCTTTTGCGTGCCCAAAAGAAGAAACAAGAAAAAGGCACCCCAGCCAGTCCTGGCCCTGCGGGCTTCCCTTACTTCTCGACGAGGGCGGGACGCTAAAAAAACTCGGGCTTCGCCCTCAAACAGTTTCCGCATCTTTTTCCGCCCTCGCCTGCGAGGCGCGGCAGGACAAATGGGGGAGAGGAAAAATCCCATTGGCACGCAGCCGAGCACCGGAGAGGCTGCCGAAAAGGGGATTTG
>CAYTVV010000069.1:0-12313 GCA_964441875.1 uncultured Desulfurivibrio sp. | reverse complement strand
GTCCTTGGCGGTGGGGGCCTCGTGGGGCACGCTGTTCAGGAGATGGATGGTGTAGGGGTTCTGCGGATTGCCAAACACCTCGGCGGTGGGGCCGCTTTCCACAATTTTTCCCTGATGCATGATGTGGACCTGCGCCGCGATCTTTTCCACCATGTTGAGATCGTGGGTGATGAGCAGCAGAGCCATGCCCAACTCCTGCTGGATCTCCTTGATCAAGGCCAGGATCTGCGCCTGGATGGTGACATCAAGCGCGGTGGTCGGCTCGTCGGCGATCAGGAGGTCCGGCTTACAGGCCAGGGCCATGGCGATCATCACCCTCTGGCGCTGGCCGCCGGAGAGCTGGTGGGGGAAGCTGTTCAGCCGCTGGGCCGCGTCGGGAATACCGCAACGCTCAAGGAGATTCTCAGCTTTTTTCGCCGCCTCTTTTTTGCCAAAATTTTGATGCAGCATGAGCGGCTCCACCAACTGGGCGCCGATGGAGTAAACCGGATTGAGCGAGGTCATGGGCTCTTGGAAGATCATGGCGATCCGGTTGCCGCGAATTTGGCGCAGGCGGTTTTCCGGACAGGAGGCCAGATCCTCGCCGTTAAAGAGGATCTGGCCTTCGATCTTGGCGGCGTCTTTTTCAAGAAGCCCCAGGATGGAAAGGGCGGTTACCGATTTGCCGGACCCGGATTCGCCCACCAGGGCCGCGGTTTCTCCGGGGGCAATGGAGAAGGAGACCTTGTCCAGCACCGGGGCAAAGCCGCGGTCTGAGTAGAAACCGGCGGAGAGATTTTTCAGCTCAAGCAGCATGGGGTATTCCCTGCATGGTTCACCTTTGACAATGCCCTACGACAAGCTCAAGGCGAACGGCAGCCAGTTTAAAAAAAGGTTCATCAACAGAATAGTGGTCTCTTTCTTAACTCCCTCTCCCTCAGGGAGAGGGTTGGGGTGAGGGAAACTCCATCAATACAGCGGAAATCCGGTCAAGCACAGCATCAAGCTCACCCAGTATCTCATGATTCCAAAAGCGGATAACTCTGTATCCCCAATATTCCAGTCTTGCTGTCCGCACGGCATCGTAGGCCTTTTGTTCCGTGTGCTGCCCCCCATCGGCCTCAATGATCAGCTTTGCCTCAACACAGATGAAATCAACGATATAAGACTCAATGATCACTTGGCGACGAAACTTGTATCCATTGAGCCGACGAGCCCGCAAGTGCTCCCATAGCGCTTTTTCAGTATCGCTGGATTGTCGGCGTAAGGCGCGAGCCCGTGTCAGCATTTTTTTGGGTGCCCTCTCCCTGTCCCTCTCCCGGGGGGAGAGGGGATCTTTCCTTACCGTGGTGCAAGCATTTTGCGATGCCATCACACCTTCCTCGGATCAAAAGTTTCCCGCAGCGCTTCCCCGATAAAAATCAGCAACACCAGGGTGCCGACCAAAACCCCGAAGGTGGTCAGGGACAGCCACCAGGCTTCGATGTTGTTTTTGCCCTGGGCCAGCAGCTCGCCGAGGCTCGGGGTCGGCGGCGGCACGCCCAACCCAAGAAAATCGAGGCTGGTGAGGGCCAGGATCGAGCCGCTCACGCGGAAGGGCAGGAAGGTGATCACCGGGGTCATCCCGTTGGGGAGCAGGTGGCGGAACATGATGGTGATATTGCCCACGCCCAGCGCCTTGGCCGCCTTGACATAATCGAGGTTGCGGCCCTTGAGGAACTCGGCCCGCACGTAATCGGCCAGGCCCATCCAGCCGAAGATCGAAAGCAGGATCAAAAGCAGGAGCACGCTGGGCTTGAAGATCGAGGCGAAGATGATCAGCAGGTACAGCTCGGGCATGGCGCTCCAGATCTCGATGAAGCGCTGCATAAACAGGTCGGTGCGGCCGCCGAGGTACCCCTGTATTGCCCCGGTGATAATGCCGATGATCGTGCCGATGAAGGTGAGGACAAAGGCGAAGAGCACCGAGAGGCGAAAGCCGTAGAGCAGCCGGGCCAGGACATCCCGGCCCCGGTCGTCGGTGCCCAGGTAGTTGCTGGCATCGGGCGGGGAGGGGACCGGCTGGTGGAGCTGGAGGTTGATGGAGGCGTAGCTGTGGGGGTTGGGCGCAAACAGGGCGAGATTGCCGCCGGTGGTGAGCTTATGCAGGATAAAGGGGTCCTGGTAATCGGTCTCCGTGTCGAACTCCCCGCCAAAGGTGGTTTCCGGGTACTCCCGGATTAGGGGGAAATAAAAACTCCCCTGGTAGGAGATCAGCAGCGGCTTGTCGTTGCTGAGGATCTCCGCGCCCAGGCTGAGGAAAAAGCAGATGGAAAAAAGGATCAGGCTGTAATAGCCCCGTTTGTTGGCCTTGAAGCGCCGCCAACGCCGGGAGGAGAGTTTCTGGGGTTTCTGGTGCAGAGCTGAATCGTTCACCGGGATTCCACACTGTCAAAACTGATGCGCGGGTCCACCACCACATAGCTGAGATCGGACAACAGCCGGGAGATCAGGCCGATGATGGTGAAAAAATACAGGGTGCCCAGCACCACCGGATAATCGCGGTTGAGAATGGATTCGTAGGCCAAAAGCCCCATGCCGTCTAGGGAAAAAATGGTTTCGATCAACAGGCTGCCGGTGAAAAAGGCAGTGATGAAGGAGCCGGGGAAACCGGTGATGATGGGGATGATGGCGTTGCGGAACACATGCCGATACAATACCTGATTTTCGCTCAAGCCCTTGGCCCTGGCGGTGAGGACGTACTGTTTGCGAATCTCTTCGAGAAAGCTGTTCTTGGTCAGCAGGGTCATGACCGCCAGGCTGCCCACCGCGCTGGAGAGCACGGGCAGGACCATGTGCCAGAGGTAATCCGCCACCTTGGCGGCAAGGCCCATCTCGGCCCAGTTATCCGAAACCAAGCCCCGCAGCGGGAAGATGCTGAAAAAACTCCCGCCGCCAAAAAGGACGATGAGGGCGATGGCCAGGACAAAGCCGGGGATGGCGTAGCCGATGAGGATCACGGTGCTGGTGAGGACATCGAAGCGGGAGCCTTCCCGCATGGCCTTGGCGATCCCGAGCGGGATGCAGACCCCGTAGACGATGAGAAAGGACCATAGGCCAAGGGACATGGAGACCGGCAGTTTGGAGATGACCAGGGCGACCACGCTGTTATGGTGGTAATAGCTCTGGCCGAAATCAAAGACCAGATAGTTTTTCATCATGGTCAGGAAGCGCTCGATCGGCGGCTTGTCAAAGCCGTAGAGCTTGGTAAGCTGCGCCACCCGCTCCTCGTCCAGCCCCTTGTTGCCTTGGTAGAGATCCATGCTGCGGCTGGCGTGGACCTCACCGCCTGCGCGGTCATGGCCCTGCAACTGGGCGAGCATCCGCTCCACCGGCCCGCCCGGCACGAACTGGGTGACGGCAAAGGTGACCAGCATGATCCCGAAGATGGTGGGGATCATGAGCAGGAGGCGTCTTACAATGTAGGCCGCCATCTCACGCCGGATTGTTTAGTTGGGCAAGGGTTTCTTCGATGATCCCGAAAAGTTCCTGCATGCGGAAGGGCTTGGCCAGGTAGTTATCCATGCCCGCGTTGAGACATTCTTCCTTGTAGCCCGGCATGACGTGGGCGGTAACGGCAATGATCGGCACATGCTTGCCGGTATCTTTTTCAAGTTCCCGAATGGTGATCGTTGCCTCAAAGCCGTTCATCCCCGGCATCTGTACATCCATCAGGATGAGGTCAATTTCTTCGCTCTGGTAAACGGCAACAGCCTCCGTACCATCGGCGGTCACCCGCACATGGTGGCCATGCATTTCCAACATGAGGCGCAACAGCTTCTGGTTTACCGGGTTATCTTCCGCAATAAGAATATTCATGCCGTTCCTCATGCCGTACTGATCGGTTACCCCATTTGCGCCCTCTGGCGCACTTGCCCCCAAGGTCGCATGGTCTGCCGCCCCTTCCTTGGCCACCGGCAGGTCCATATCCACAAAAAAGGTGCTTCCTTTACCGGGCTCGCTTTTCATGCCGATTTTCCCGTGCATCAGTTCGATAAGCTGTTGGGAAAGGGTCAAGCCGATCCCGAGCCCGCCGGACTTTCTGGTGGCATAGGACTCAAATTGCTTGAACGACTCAAACATGGCCCCTTGCTGCTCCAAGGGAATGCCGCATCCTGAGTCGATTACCTCGAAGCGTAGACTGATGATGTGCTGATCGTTTATGGCCTTGAGGCCAAGAGGTCGGACCCGCAGGGAGATCTCTCCGTGTTCTGTGAATTTGATGGCGTTGTCCAGCAGGTTTTCCAACACTTGGAAGATCCGGGCTTCGTCCCCGACAACCGTGGTGGGCACCGCTTCAGGTTCGGCATAAAAAAGAGTAAGCCCCTTTGTCTTTGCCGCAGGCTCATATTTTTTCTTCAGTCTGCCAAGGATGGCATAGAGATCAAAGGGGGCAGGGACGAGACGCATGGTGCCGTTTTCCAGGCGAGAAAAATCGAGAATGCCATCGATGAGATGGAGCAGGTTCTTGCCGGCTTCCTTGATGGCTGCCAGCTCCGGCTGTGGGTTACCAGACAGGTTGTGGTCCTCCAACAATTCGGCCATACCCAAAACGATGTTGAGCGGGGTGCGTAACTCGTGGCTGATCTTGGAAAGAAATTCCGTCTTGTGCTGGTCGGCAAGTTCGGCGTTCAGCCGGGCGGAGGCTTCGGCCGTCAGGATCTGCTTCTCCCGGTTGATGGCGATCCCAAGTTTTTCCGCCATGGTGTTGAAGGATGCGGCCAGGTCGCCGATTTCATCATTGCCCGCATCAACCCGCTGGGCAAAATCCCCTTTGGCCATGGCGATACTGGCCTGGGCAAGTTTTTTGATCGGAGATGTGATGCCCTGGGCAAGGGAAAAGGTGGACATGCTCGCCAGAAAGAGAAGACCAAGAAAAAGAAGGATGGAAAAATTCCGAAACAGTCTGGGCACTGCGGTGTATTGCCGGGAAGTCAGCACCGACATCGCCAGCCAGGGGGTGTCCGGGATCAGGGTGACGGCAAAATAGCAATCCTCGCCATTGAGCATGGCGTGATGAATATTTTTACTGTGCTCTGCCTCGTTTTTGGCAAAAAGCCGACCAACGCCCTGATTATCAACAACCAACTGTTTCATTATATTTTTTGAATCGGGATCGCCCAGGATATTACCGTCGGGAGCCACAATCCGGCAGTACCCTTTTCCCGAAGAAATACAGCTGCCGGCAGGGGAAATAATATGGGTCAGTGGCGTTTGTCCGAGGATCAAGCCGAGGAACTGGTCGCCAAAATAGTCTATCTTGGTGTAGGCAAATTGCAGTACTTGCGTTTGCGAAACAGGGTCCAAGACAACCTCGCCGAGAACTGCCTGATTCGGGGCGGCCATGGAGGTCTGAATCACCTTCAGATCGGCAAGGTTGTCGAGGGTTTCGCTGGCATGGCCATTGACCAGGCGAAACTCCTGGTTGCCGTCTTTGCTTACATAACTGAGAGTCGGGAACTGTTCCTGATACCGGGCCAGGTGTTTGCCAAGGAGGAGTTCCTGATATTTCTGGGCATACAGAGCGACTTCCCTGGCTTCGGCGATCTCCTTGATGGTTGCTTTATGCTGAGCAATTTCGGTTGCAACCTTCAAGGCCGTTGACGAAGAAATCACCCGCAGCGTGTTGTTTTGGGACTCGTTGTACAACCGGACCATGAAAAAATAGCTGGCCAGGGAAATAACCCCGGAGGCGACGAAAATCAGGGCAAGCTGGCTGATGAAAATTTTCTTGAATATGGAGATGCGCATTGGTCAAATAGTCTCACTCAACAGGGATGGCGCCATTATCCAGCATGAGCTTTCTGGCTGCCGGACTTGAAAGAAAATCAAGAAAATCCTGGGCCCGCGGCGAGAGGGTGTCTTTCCACACCAGGGCAAGGGGGATAACCAGCTGGTATTTTTTCTGCCGGACATTGGCGGCGGATGGGGCGATACCCTGAACCTGTAGCATCCTAAGTCCGGTGCCGACTGCTGCGGGCATGGGCAGATAGCCGATGGTGTTTGGCGAAGCCATCAGGGTCTGCACGGCTTCCGGGGTGGAATACACCGTTGCCCCGGCAGGGACGGAAATCTCCTTAAAGCCGGGGATGAAATTTTCCAGCACGGTGCGGGAAGAATCTCCCTCCTCCCTGTTCATCGCATAGATCTTACCTACGCCGCCCAGGGCATCCCATTGCTGTATTTTGCCTGAATATACCCCGAGTATCTGCTCAAGGGAAAGGCTCTCTGCCCCGGCAACCCCAGGATTGACCGCAAAAACAACGGGTGCCTGGGCAAAGATTCGGGACTTGAGCCCCTGGGCACTCTCTTTTTCCGTTAATGGACGGGCCACCCTGGCAATCTCGTTTTTTCCGGTGATGACGGATCTGATGCCGCCGCCGCTGCCGATACTTTCCGGGATTTCCACGGGGATTCCGGGCCGGTTTTTTGTATAGAGTTGGGCGAGTTTGTGCAAGAGAACCTGGCTGTCACCGGTGCCTGGGATCACCAGAACCCTGGGATTTTCTGAAGGTTTCTGCTCTTCTGGCTGCCGGGCTTGGGCAGAGAAAGGAAAGAGGACAAGGAGCGCCAGAAGCGCCAGAAGGATATTTGTTTTCTTCATAGAATGAAATTTCATAGCCTTACAAGGAGTGAAATGCAACAAACAGCCCTGTGCGACATTTTACCCCACCCCTGGGCAATACGCTTTGAAAAAATGGCTATTTGCGTTGTCGGTTTTCCGGCAGAAGCCACCAGGTCATCAGGGCTTGGGAAGGCGAGTAATACAGGGGCAGAGTGTCAGGCCTGGCGAAAATGGTGCGGTAGGCGACCCGGTGCTGGGCCAAATACCAGTTGGGCACTACATAATATCCGTACCACAGAACCCGGTCCAGGGCCTTGCAGGCGGCACTGAGTTCTTCCTGGGTCTGGGCGTAGATGATCCGATCCACCAGAGAGTCCACCGCCGGATCTTTGATGCCGATGAGGTTGCGGGAGCCTTTCCGCTCCGCCGCGGTCGAATGCCAGTAGTTGCGCTGTTCATTGCCCGGAGATTGGGCCTGGCCAAAAACATTGACCGTCATGTCGAAATCAAAGTTATCCATCCGCCGGATATACAGGGCCGGGTCGATGACCCGCGAATGCACCCGCACCCCGAGTTTTTTCAGGTTGTTGATGTAGGGCTCCATCACCCGTTCAAACCCAGCGCCCACCAGGAGAATTTCAAACTCCAGCGCTTGCCCGGCGCTGTTGGTGAGCACCCCGTTTTTTACGGCCCAGCCCGCCTGGCTGAGAATTTTTTTGGCCTGGAGCAGGTTGGCGCGCAGACTGGCCGGGGGCTTGGTGCTGAAAGGAACAAGCGGCGCGGTGAACACCTCCTGGGGCAGGGAGGCGCGGAAGGGTTCGAGATAGGAAAGTTCGAGGCCCGAAGGCAGCCCCTGGGCGCTCATGGCCGAGTTGCTGAAAAAGCTGTCGCACCGGGTGTACTGGCCGAAAAAGAGGGCGGCGTTGGTCCACTCGAAATCAAAGGCCAGGGACAGAGCCTTGCGCACCAAGCGATCCTTGAAAACCGGCTTGCGCAGGCTGAAAACAAAGGCCTGCATCCCGGCGTTGTTTTTATGGAGCAGGGTTTCCTTGACCAACTCGCCGCGTTTGAACCTGGGGCCATCAAAATCGCGAGCCCATTGCTTGGCCATGTTGACCGGGAGGAAATCGAATTCCCCGGCCTTGAAGGCCTCCACCGCTACGATCTGATCCTTGAAGTATTTGTAGGTGATGGTGTCGAAGTTGAACATCCCGCGCCGCACGTTGAGATCCCTGGCCCAGTAGTCGGGGTTGCGCACATAGGTGATGGCCTTGCCGGGAATAACCTCCTTGACCAGATAAGGGCCGGAGGCAATGGGCGGGGTCATGTCCGAGGCGTCAAAGGGATGGGCGGTGTAAAATTTTTTGGAGAATATCGGCAGTTGGCTGGCGATCATATGCAGTTCGCGGTTGCGCTGGGAGAAATGGAAGCGGACCCGATGCGGGTCAAGAACCTCGGCCGAGGAGATGTCCTGGAAATAGATCTGGTAGGATGGGCTTGCCGCCGGGCTTTTCAGGGTATCCAGGGAGAACTTCACATCCTCCGGGGTGATCGCGGCGCCGTCGGAAAATTTTGCATTTTCATGGATGGTGAAGGTGACGGACAACTTGTCTTCCGCCAGACTAATATCTTTGGCGATCAGGCCGTAGGAGGCAAAAGGTTCATCCAGGCTCGGTACGGCAAGGGTCTCGAAGACCAGCTCGTCAAGCCCCGCAGGAGCTGTGCCCTTGAGGGTAAAGGGGTTGAGCTTGTCATAGCTGCCCAGATCGTGGAGCACCAGATGGCCGCCTTTCTGCGCTTTATCAGAGGCGTAGTCGAACTTGCTGAAACCCTGTGGGTATTTCACCTTGCCGTCGATGCTGATCCCCTGGGCGCCAAAGGCGGAAGACGGCAGGATGACAACAAGGGCCAGCAGGGCATGGAGCAGAATTTTCATTGGAAACCGTTATGCCAAAGTGAATTATTTTGTAGTCGTTAACATAACAAGAGACCCGCAACAACTACCCTTCGACAGGCTCAGGGCGAACGGATATTGCTTTAACGTATTTCCGTTCGTGCAAGCGAAGTCGAAGGGCTCAGGGTAAACGGATATTGTCTTAACTAATTGATATTCCGTTCGTGCTGAGCCTGTCGAAGCACCTGTAACATTGCCTCGGCTCCCAAAAAGGACATTCAATGGCTTTGAATGCACAAAACACCAACCATGACATTGGCCAGCATATTGGCCAGGATGGCCAGGACATTCATGTCGTGGGTGGTGAAATTGTCATCGCTCTTGTTCAGCGCTTCCACCGCGCCGATGCACTCGCCGTTTACATGCAGGGGCACGGCGAGGATGGAGCGGGTGACAAAACCGATATTCTTGTCCATGCCGCGGTCAAAGCGGGCGTCGGCGCTGACATTGCTCACCCTCGCTGGCTGGCCGTTGCGGTAGACCCAGCCGGAAAGCCCTTTGTCCATGGCGATCCCCTTGCCGTAGACCACGTTTTTTTTGGGGCCGGTGGGCAAGGCGACCAGCATCTCTTTTTCATCAAGATCCGCGATCAGAATCGAGCTGGCCTCGCAGTCGAGGATCTCGTTGGCCATCTCCAGAACCACCCCCAAAATCCACGGGCCTTTGCAGATATTCTGCAAGAGGATCGCGGCCTGGAGCAGGAAGTGCAGTTCCCGGGGAGAAAGCGACTGATACAGGGAATCGGGCAGCATCTGGGCCAGCAGCCCCTTGGCCAGGGATTTCGGCTCCACCGCCTGCATCTCCATGAGGATATCGCCCAGACAGCGGCCCTCCTGAGAACGGGCTGCAAACCAGGGCAGGAGATGTTCGCGGATCAGGGTGTTGAAGCTTTTGGCAGGAGGGCCGCCGTTCTTTTTCGTGGCAAGAGTTTGTTGTTTGGCCAGGGCATTGGCAATCTGATCGTTTGTGGCCAGGCCCAGCTCGGTGAGGATATCGCCCAGCCGCCGCCACTGGGAACGGACATCCATGAGATGCCCGGAAAGATTGGCCGCGATGTTTTCCTGATACGGGTTTCTGCCGTCGCCGAAAAAATTAGTCAGGTAACGGTCCATGCGACCAAGCTTGCCAAGGGTCGGCACGACAAACTGCTCGTAAAAGTCGATGGTGCCGTCCTTGATCTCCTGCACGGTCTTGTAAACCTTGGTCCCTTTTTTGATCAGGTCCGCACGTTTTTCAAACTTATAGACCTCCTTGAACTCGGCAAACAGATCGTCGATCCGCTGGACATAGTCGGTGTCCGCCATCTGGGCGACCAAATCGGCGGTGGCCACCATCTGGGCCATGGTCTTGAGCCGCAGGTCCGTGAACAGAGGGACGAGATCCGGCAATTTGGCATAGTCAGTGATGGAGATTATCCGACAGACAGCATCCACCTCCTCTGGCAGCCACTGTTTTCTGCTCAGATATTCGCGGGCGATTTCCATTCCCCGCTCGACATGGACCAGGGTGAATTTACCCCCTGATCCGGCATGGTCGCCCTTGTCCTTGATATACCCGGTGTCATGGAAAAGACCTGCGGCCATGCCAAGCTGAAAGTATTTCTCGTCCAGGGCCTGCGCTTGTTCCACCTTGTTCCAGCCGGAGAGCATGCGGGCTGCGGCAAGGCAAACATCCAGGGCATGGCTGAAATTATGATAGGTAACGGCGCAGGCTTCGTGACTTGTCCAGCGACCGGCGTACAGGTCGGCCACATCGGCAAAAAGCGCGGCAAGGCGAGGGGGGACCGCGCCGTACTCATCGCGGGAAATAGCGAGGATCAGTCCGACCGTCTGCTGGTTGGCGACGTGGGAGGCAGGCATTTGCTGGTCAGGTTTTCTGGTCTTCTTTCGTGCCATGTGCCTGCTGTATCCTGAAAAGAAGTTCATGCATCCGGCGGCAAAACATCCGGTTTGCGACATGATATACAGCCTGACAACTCCGGTCAAACGCAAAGTATGAAAAAACAGCTTTTCCTTCATTTCTCGTGGCTAAGACCTGCTGATATATGGTAAAAACTTTTCTTTACCGTGGGCACGTTTCCTACAAAAAAAATACTCAGACAATCCCCCTGCACGGAGGCTCATGAACAATGGGTAAAACCATAGCTGAAAAGATTTTCGCCGCGCATCTGCGCGACACTCCCACCCCGGAAAATGTCATCCTGGATATCGACGTGGTCATGTGCCACGAAATCACCACGCCCATCGCGATCACCGATCTCGAGGCCCGCGGCATGGACCGGGTCTTTGACACCAGCAAGATCAAGGCGGTCATCGACCATGTCACGCCTTCCAAGGATTCTAAGACCGCCATGCAAGGCAAGATCCTCCGCGATTGGGCCAGGCGCCACAAGATTGTAGATTTCTTCGATATCGGCGCCAACGGGGTTTGCCATGCGCTCTTCCCGGAAAAGGGCTTTGTCCGCCCCGGCTACACGGTGATCATGGGGGATTCGCATACCTGCACCCACGGGGCCTTCGGTGCCTTTGCCGCGGGCGTCGGCACCACCGATCTGGAGGTTGGCATCCTCAAGGGGGTCTGCTCCTTCCGCACCCCGGAAACCATGCGGATCACCATCACCGGCACCTTGCAGGACGGTGTCTCGGCCAAGGACGTGATCCTATTCATCATCAAGGAGCTGACGGTGAACGGGGCCACTGACAAGATCATGGAATTTGTCGGGCCGGTGGTTGAGGCCATGAGCATGGAAGCGCGGATGACCCTGTGCAACATGGCCATCGAGGCCGGGGCCACCTGCGGCATCTGCCTGCCCGACCGGGTGACCGCCAAATACCTCTGGCCGTTCATCAAGGATCAGTACGAATCCATCGATCTGGCAGTGGAGGATTTCAGCAAATGGCATTCCGATCCCGACGCCGAATACGTTAAGGAGATGACCCTGGACGTGTCCAAGCTTGCGCCGCAAGTGACCTTCGGCTACAAGCCCGACGAGGTGAAGGACGTCACCGAGATGGAAGGCACCCCGGTGGACCAGGTGTATATCGGTTCCTGCACCAACGGCCGCATCGAGGATCTCCGCTCCGCAGCCCGGATTCTCAAAGGGAAAACGATCGCGGCCAATGTGCGCGGCATCCTTTCTCCGGCCACGCCCAAGGTGTATTCCCAAGCCATGGAAGAAGGGATCATCGCCATCTTCATGGAAGCGGGTTTTTGCGTGACCAACCCCACCTGCGGCGCCTGCCTGGGCATGAGCAACGGGGTTCTAGCCGAAGGCGAGATCTGCGCCTCCACCACCAACCGGAATTTCAATGGCCGGATGGGCAAGGGCGGCATCGTCCACCTGATGAGCCCGCTCACCGCCGCGGCCACCGCTGTGCTGGGCCATATCACCGACCCGCGAAAGCTCCTCTAAGGGCAACCAATTCCAACATCAATGGAGTGAATGATAATGAAAGAGTTTGGCGGCAAAGCGCTGTTTCTTGATAGAAACGACATCAACACCGACGAGATCATCCCGGCCAAGTACCTGACCGAAAACACCAAGCTGGCCCTGCAGCCCTTTATCCTGGAAGACCTGAAATTGGGGGGCTTCGACCCGCGCAAGGACATCGCGGGCAAGGGGGTCATCATCACCCGGGCCAATTTCGGCTGCGGCTCCTCCCGGGAGCATGCGGTCTGGGTCTTTGAGGTCAACGACATCAACGTGGTTATCGCCGAGAGTTTTGCCCGCATCTTCCGGCAGAACATGTACAACTGCGGCATGCTGGCCATCGAAT
>CAYTVV010000068.1:0-12620 GCA_964441875.1 uncultured Desulfurivibrio sp. | reverse complement strand
GGGTAGGTGCGGAGCAGCTTTTCCTCGGAATAGAGGAAAAGCTTTTTTTTGGCTTTTTTGATGACTATTTTCGGGGCTTTGAGGGGCGCGGTGACTGGCAGGCCTGGGTCTTGATCTTCATCATCCTGCGGGTCGCAGGGGGTATCTGTCGGGAGCTGGGCGGTTTGTGAAGAAGGATTTGTGGCGCAACCGCTGTGCAGGAAGGTGAAAGAAAGCAAGAGCAGCACAAAGAGAAAAGCAGGCGGGGCTGATGATCCCAGAACAAAGAGGCGTGGTTTCCAGATCATAGTGCGAAGTCCATCATAAGGTTAATTCGCAGTTGCCCTTGCTGGAGATTTCAGGCAAGGGGAAAGAGGTCACAGTCCTCATCGGCAACAAACCTAAAAAATCATACGCCATTTATGGCTGAAATGCACAAAAAAACCAGATCTTGCCGCGCAAAAAAAATCCCCGGTCAATAATGACCGGGGATTTGCTTCAGTCCGTATCGGCTGAAAAAGTCTTGCTTACCACCAGCAGATGGTCTGGTCGACGGTGAAAACCTTATCCAGCAATGCGCTGTAATCCGGGCTCTCAACATTGAGATCAAAGGACTCAACCTCACGACCCTCGGAGACAATCTCCACCAATTTCTTGGTGTCGTCAGTGGGCTCGGAACGGTATACATTCAAGAGTTTCATCGGAACACTCCTTGTTGTTGATTGGGTAATATCTTAGCTCTTGTCGGAGCGCAGAATGCCGTAGGGGATAATGATTTCCAGGTCACGCAGTTGCTTGCCGATCTCCTCGAGGGTGATCTTGACCATGCCGTGATTCTCGACATTGGCGTCCACGGTGGTGTAGACCTCGCCTTCCATGTCGCGAACCCACTCGATGTTCTCTTTGTGGTAGTCGCTCAGGTCGGCAAGCTCGTTGTTCATGACATAGGCATACGAGTACATGTTCTCGACGGCCAGGCCCAGGGTGGAGCGGATGCCGTCCAGGGTGTACTCCTTGTTTACCAACAGAAAACCTACTTTCTTGGACATGGTTCTCTCCTTATAAGGTCAGGTAGCATTCGTAGTCTTCGATGATTTCGCCATGCTGGGACTGGGTGGCCATCTTCTTGGCCTCAAGCCCTTTGGGAATATCGGCGGGATCATAGCCTGCGTTTTTGTAGCTGTCCACGCAGATGGACACGTCGTCTGCCAGCTCGCAAAGCTCGGGGAACTCCTTGCACTTGGTCAGATGAACACCGAACCAGCTGAAGAAAACCTTTACCTTGGAACCCTTGGCCTTGGCGGCCTTGGTGATCCCCATGACATGGCGCATGTTCTGGGGAGAGGTAACAAAAATACCTAAACTTTTAGCCATTTCCTGTCTCCTGATGCAAAATTAAAGGCGCGGGGCTTTTGCCTGCGCCGCTTCGTGTGGAGTAAAAAGCCTATTTCTTCTGGAGGTAGAAGCGGATGAAGCCGGAATCTTCCTTCTCGCCCAGGTAAATATGGCCGGAACGGGTGCACCAGCCGGGCAGGTCGTTGCGGGAGCCGGGATCGGTGCCGAGGATCTCCAGGATCTCGCCGGCGTTGATCTTATCCATTTCTTTCTTGGTGCGCAACAGGGGCATGGGGCAGCTCAGGCCTTTTGCATCCAGGGTGCGGGTCGGGGTGATACCATCCGGGGCTACTTTGACATCGTCGCTCATGGTTTTCTCCTTAGAAAAGGGTGTAGGGGTAATTTTTCAAAGTAAAAATAAGCGGCAGCAGATTTCACGCTGCGTTTTAGCTCACATCCCTCCGCGTCTTGGGGAGGCTTTTTCGCACAAAAAAAGCCAAGGCTCTTTCATGCAACATTGGGTCTCTACCAATATTCATGGGGCATGTCAAGGGAATTTATGAATGGCGGTTCATGGGCGGCAAGGGGGGAAAAGAGACCATTTATCAGGAGGATTAGGGGGTATGTCTCGGCTGGAATCCGAGGGGATTATGGCGGATAATGCCCGAAAAATGCTTTGTCAAACTTGACAAAATTTTATGGCGCGGGTAAAGGGGGTATCGGTACATAATCATTAGTATTCGGAAATTTTAACGGGAATTTTCTGTTTTTTTGTTGTCTGGCTTATCTTTTTGTAATCATTTGGAAAAAATGGGAAGAGGAGGTCTGGGATGGGCGAAGAAAGCGTTATGGGGAGCAAGGTCAAAGGGCTGTATAAAAAGTTGTGCAAGGACG
The DNA here is from genome assembly GCA_964441875.1 of uncultured Desulfurivibrio sp. GTDB lineage: Bacteria > Desulfobacterota > Desulfobulbia > Desulfobulbales > Desulfurivibrionaceae > Thiovibrio. The sequence continues at coordinate 10,412 of CAYTVV010000068.1, read as the reverse complement.
AGTGGAATTCCATCACGTCCGGGATCATCGTTGCCTTTTTGAGTGTTTTGATTCTTGTCTGGGCAAGACCCTGGGGCGCGGTTGGCGCCATCCGCAACTGGGGTGAGTGGATCATCTATGGCCTCGGTTTTTGGGACAAGCTGGGTCTGTGGGAAGCAGCGGCCCCCAAGAGCGCCCTGCTCGACACCGGCTCGGTGATCGGTATCGGTTTCGTGGCCGGGGCCTTTGTTTCGGCCAACCTGGGTGATAACTTCGACATCCGCATCCCGCCGGTTCTGGAGATGGTCAAGGGGTTGGTGGCCGGTGTGCTCATGGGCATCGGTTCCGCCTTTGCCGGCGGCTGTAACGTGGGCGGCATGTACAACGCTATTGGCAATTTGGCCGCCAATGGCTTTGCCATGTGGCTGGGGTTGGTGCTGGGCGTGCTTCTCGGCCTCAAATATATCTATTGGGAGATGGAGCATATCTCCTGGGGATCGGGCGGCGCCAAAACCATCGAGATTCCGGTACCCATGCGTCGGATTCTCGGCATCCTGGGCCTGGTCGGCCTGGTGTGGGGCGCTTATGCTTATGGAGATACGGTTATCCATGTGGCCGATTACACGAACCTGGAAGAGGGCGCGGCCCTGGGTATCGCAGGTGGCTTGAGCGGCTTGCTGCTCATTGCCGCCGCGATCGGCTATACCATGCAGCGTGGTCGTTGGTGCATGGTGCAGGCCTTCCGTGAGCCGCACATGACCGGCGATTACACCCTGGCCAAGGGCGTCATGGTGAGCATTCTCCTGCTTGCCGTCGGCGTCGCGGTGGTCAAGGCCACCGGTCTTCGTGAGCCGATCCACTATGTGCGCGGCACCTTCGGTTTCGGCGCGGTGTTCGGCGGGCTTATTTTCGGGTTGGGCGCCATGCTTGCGGGCGGCTGCGGTTCCGGCAGCCTCTGGCGGGTGGGTGAAGGCCAGGTCAAGCTGTGGCTGACCGTGGTCACCTTCGGCGTTTCCAATGCCCTTCTGACCCCCAAGTTCAAGGAGTGGGAATGGGAAGGTACTGCCGAGAAAAGCGGCGTGCTCGGTCAGTGGATTTACATGCCGGATACCTTTTTGGGATACGGCGGCACCTTGGCGGTGATCGCGCTGGCCATGTGCCTTTGGTACCTCATTGTCAGCTGGAACGAGGATACCGGCAAGCTGATGGTTGAGATGTAAGATTCCATCATGCCGCTGGTCGGCATGGGCGATAACGGATCGCATTCCTCGGGCACACCGGGGGATGCGATTTTTTTTGTCCTGTGTTTCCCTGCCAGGTAAGGGCCAGCGGTTATTTTCCTTGACAGCGCTTTGCCTGTCGTCCTAGCATTGTTGTACGCCTCATGTCGAGGCGTACCCATCTTTTCTTGTGTCCGCACGTAGGGTGTTTCTATGGTCGAGGCGGTTTCCGGGCTGCATCAACATGTTTCCATCGCATTGGGGCAGCTGCTGCAAAACGGCGAGATTGTCGCCATTGTCGATGATGACGCGGCAATCCGCGAGCCGCTCAAATTCTATTTTGAAGAGCACGGCCTGCCCGTGGCGGAATGCGCCTCGGCGGTAGATCTCATGCAGACGCTGGCCTCCCGGAATGTGGCATTGGTCCTTCTTGACATCGGTCTTCCGGATACCGATGGCCTTTCTCTTTTGCCCCAGATCGTAGACCAGTACCCCGATACCGCCGTGGTCATGCTCACCGGCGTTGCTGACCTGCGGGTGGTGCTGGATTGCATACGCAAGGGCGCCACGGACTACCTGTCCAAACCGGTGCAGTTTGAAGAGATATTCCATGTGGCGCGCAAGGCCCTGGAAAAGCGGCGGCTGATCTTTGAAAACCGCAAGTATCAGGAAGAGCTGGAAGAGGCGCATTTCAGAATCCAGTTGCTGCATCAGTTGTCGTTGAAGATGAATACCGTGTATCTGAGCACCGGTGAGCTTGATCAGATTCTGCGCGCGGTTTTGGTGGGGATCACCTCCAAGGAAGGCTTGGGTTTTAACCGGGCGTTTTTGGTTATGTTCGACGACGATGGTCGGGTTTTACGGGGGAGGATGGCCATCGGCCCGAGTTCCCGGGCGGAAGCCGGGCGGGTTTGGGGGGAGATTCAGGAGCGGGAGCTCGATTTTTTGGAGATCGTTGACAATCTCAAGGAAACCAGCTCCACCCATGACGCTGCGGTCAACGCCATTGCCAGGGCCTTGGTGGTTTCGGCCGAGGACAAGAATAACATCCTGATCAGCTCCGTGCTGGGCCGGAGGAGCTACAGGGTCTCGCCGGAAAACGGCTGGGTGCCTGTGCCCTTGGAGCGGCGCAACGGGAATGGAGGCAGACGGAACAACGGGACCATTATGTACGAGCGTCGGGAAAAGGAGGAGGAGGCTGCTCCTGTTCTTGCCGCGCCCAGGGACCTCATTAATATCCTTGACGAGGATTCCTTTGTCGTGGTGCCGCTGTACTCCCCGGGCCGTTCCTTCGGGGTGATCATTGCCGACAATTATGTGACCCGGCGGGACATTCAGGACAGCCATATCGGCGCCCTGGAGCTTTTTGCCAGCCAGGCCAGTCTCGCCATTGAGCAGAGCCTTCTGCACAACGAACGGCAGCGCAAGATCGCCGAGCTTGAGGCGGTGAACCAGGAGCTCGACCGGAGCAAGGATCTGCTGGTCGAGGCGGAGCGTTATTCCGCCCTGGGCCATATGGCGGCCCAGCTGGTCCACATCATCCGTAATCCCATCACCTCCATCGGCGGGGTCTCCCGCATTCTGAGTAAAAAAAATGTCGATCCCGAGTGGGCAAAATACCTGAATGTCATCATCCATGAAACCGAGCGGGTGGAGTCCACCCTGGAAGATCTTTTTGATTTTGTCGGTCAAGGCGAGATTCACAAGGAGGAGCTGGCCCTCTGCGAGGTGATCAAAAAAACCGCCCTCCTGCTCCAGTCGAGCATGGTGAAACATGGCGTGACCTGGGAGATGGACTGCCCTGCCCCTGAGCTGGTTATCCAGGGGGACATGCATCAGATCCGCCAGGTGTTTCTGCATCTGTTCAAGAACGCAGTGGAGGCCATGGCCGATGGGGGCAAGTTGACCATTGTCGTGGCTGCTGGGGAGGGGCAGGTCATTGTCTCGGTTATCGACACGGGGCCTGGCATTCCTGAATCCTATCTGGACAAGGCCAAGGACCCATTTTTCACCACGAAAACTTACGGAACCGGCATGGGCCTGACCCTGGTTGAGCGGATTGTCAGCGCGCACGGCGGCAATTTTTCGCTCAAGCCCCACCCTGGCGGCGGCCTGGAAGTACGGGTGGTTCTGCCTCTTCAGTAACTCCCAAGGCTATTTCACAGATATTTTGCACCAGGCAGGCGAGGCGGGGACGACATGAAAATCGGAGGAGCCCCCTTTTTGCTCAAGGGGATACAGCTGCCGGCATCAGGGCGGAATGAGGCTGGAGACAAACCGGGCTTGCCGGCATCGTTGCTGTTCGGGCAGGGCCAGCTGGTTCGGGGCGAGGTGACTGGCCTTACCCCGGACGGCAAGGTCCTGCTGAATATCGGCGGGCAGATAGTTGAGGCACGCAGCGAGGTGGCGCTGAAGCCGGGCAGTGCCCTCTGGCTTGAGGTGCAGAAAACGGAGCCTCTGTGGCTGCGGGCGGCCGACAAAAAAGGGGCGGCCCAGGAATTTTTGCGTCAGTATTATGCCGACCCTGCCGCCATGGGCAAAGGGTTGCGGGCCTTGCTTGGCCTGGCCTTTCTTTCGGAGGCGGAAAAGAGTTTGGCCGATCAGGCCGGGGTGCTCCAGAATTTTGCCAATGCCGCCATGGGGCCGGAGGCTGATCCTGACCGCATCATCCGCCTCCTGGCCATGTTGGGCAACGGGGAATCTGCGGAAAAAAACGGCACGGGCCAGGTAGGGTCTGGGGCGCAAAGGCTCCACCAGCTGGTCGCCTTGCTGGCCGAGGACCGGGGCGGCGTTCTTGGCAAAGCCAATGCTGCCGCCATGCAGAAGCTCGGCCTGCTTCTGGAATTGCAAGGCGAACTCAATGCCCTGCCCGCCTCGGCCCAGCAGGCGCAATTTCTCGTGTTTCCCTGCCTCTTTACCATGGGCGCCGGGGTGGGGCAGTGGCTTTTTACCCTGGATCGCGGGGAGGATCAGGCGGCAAGCGGCGAGGATCGGGGCTATACGCTTTCTTTTTTTCTGGAGATGAGCCGGTTGGGGGAGGTGCAGATCCAACTCCGGGTCAAGGGCCAGACCCTACAGGGGGAATGCGTCGTGAACACGGAGGCGGTGCGGGAGCATCTGGCCCCGCAGCTTGCCGAACTTGAGGCGCTGCTGGGCAAGCTCGGCTACGGGCCGGTCCATTTTTCCTGCCGGGTTGCCGATGCCGGCATGCTGGAATCGTTGAAGACCGGCATCGAGGCTGCGGCGCAGCTGGACAGCGTCAGGATCGTTGATGTAAAAGCCTGAGGGCAGGCTCTATTCTTCCGGGCGGGGATGTTCCGAATTGCCCCGAAACCATGAGGCGGTCGTGCCGAGCAGGCCGATAAGTGCTGCCCCCAACACAGCGGCGTGCAGGGCAGAGAGGAAGGCCGTCGTATGCTCCGGTCGGAAATCCCGCAGGTCAAGGCCGTTGGTAACTTCTCTAAAATATAGGGAAAAGATCAGCGCGGCCTGGGCGATGCCCAGGAGCATGCCCAGATTTCTGGCCGTGGCCAGCAGGGCTGCGGCAGCGCCTGCCTTGCCGGCTTCCACATGGCTTAAGACCGAGGCGCTGTTGGGTGAAAGAAACAGGGCTTGGCCCAGGCCAAGCAGCATCAACTGTCCGGCAATAATCAGCGGCGGGGTTGAGGCCTGAATCGTGGTGAGCAGTAACGCTCCCAGGGTGGAGATGCTCAAGCCCAGGGTGCTGATGAAGCGTGCGCCGACAGAATCGGAAAGCCAGCCCGCTAGGGGAGAGACCACCAGAATCGAAGAAGGAATGGCCAGCATGACCAAGCCTATTTTTGAAGGCGGCAGGTGGAGAACCCGGTCGAGATGAAACGGGATGAGCAGGATCACGGCAAAGAGGACCATAAAGGAAAGCACGGCGCTGGCTATGGCCAGGCTGAAGTGCCGGTTGCGAAAAAGCTTCATTGCCAGAATCGGGTGGGGCAATCGGGCCTCGATGGCGACAAAACAACCCAGGGCTCCCGCTCCGGCCCCGCCGGTGATGAACAAGCGGACGGCGGACCAGCTGGCCGAGGAGGCATGGGTCAGGGTCAGGCACAGCAGGACCAGGGCTGTGGCCCAGGTGAGGCTCCCCAGCCAGTCCAGCGGTCCGGTATAATGCCTGGCAGGACCGGGCAGGATGCGGATGGCGAGGAAGGCGAAGACCAAGCCCAACGGAACCGTGATAAAAAACAGGACGCGCCAGGAGGCAAGTTCGAGCAGGAATCCTCCCAGGCTCGGTCCGCTCATAAGCCCCAAGGAAACGGCCATGCCGATCAGGCCCAGGCCTCGGCCCAGCTGTTCCTTTGGGAATGTTTCCTTGATGATCGCAGGGCCTGCGGCCATCATCATCGCACCGCCCAGAGCTTGAAAGAATCTGGCAACAATCAGGAAGGCCAGGACCGGAGCATAGGCGCAGGCCAGGGAGCCCAGGCCGAAGATCAACAAGCCGGTGGTGTATATCCTGCCCCGGCCCAGCCGGTCGGAAAGGTGGCCCCAGAAGAGCAGGGTGGCCGTGATGGTGAGCAGATAAATCATCACCACCCATTGGGTGTTGGCGAGCGGGCTGTGGAAGTCCTTCATGATGAAGGGCAGAGCGATGTTCACCATGCTGCTGTCCAGGGTGGACATGAAAACGCCGGTGGCCACGATGAGGAAGGTGGGCCATTTCTTTGCAGGAGAAGACACGGAAGGGATCTGTTGCCTCGGGAGGAAAGGGTGTATGTTGTGCCGAACGCATTGGGCTGGTTGATTTTGTGTACTGTATCGCAAGTCGGTTGATCCTGCAAAGAGGATTGCTGTAAAAATGGCTTTTTGCGATGTGAACGAGACATGATGGGCTCGTGAGAGATAGCCCGTCACCCCGGCGAAGGCCGGGGTCCAGACCTGCTGTGACTGCCAGAAAACACTGGATTCCGGCTTCCGCCGGAATGACGAAATGTAGCGGGGGTTGAGTCGTTGCAGATCCACCATACTGATTTCGAGGAGAAAAATGGCTGGGATTTTAAGCGAAGATGAGGATCAAAGAATTGCCCGGTGCGTCGCGGGTTGCAAGGACCTGGCCCTGGGCGAGATTCTGCGGACGGCAGGCAGGGCGGCCCTTGCTGCGGGCCGCGTCTTGCGAGACTTGTACGACAAACCCCACCAGATTACCCACAAGGGGGTCATTGATCTGGTTACCGAGGCCGACGTGGCTGCGGAGCAGACCGTGCTTGCCATCCTGCGGGAGGCGGGCGGCGGCATCGGCTTTTTGGCCGAAGAATCCCACGCCTCCTATGCGACCCTGCCCCATGGTCCGGTTTGGGTCATTGATCCCCTGGACGGCACCACCAACTTTGCCCACGACTTTCCGTTTTTTGCCGTGTCCATCGCCTATGCCGAAGGCACAACCAGCAAGGTCGGCGTGGTGTACGCGCCCATGCAGGATGAGCTTTTCTGCGCCTGCCTCGGCAGCGGGGCCTGGCTCAATGGTCGGCCCATCCAGGTTTCCGGGGCGGCAACCTTGCAGGATTCCCTTTTGGCCACGGGCTTTCCCTATGCCATTGCCCAGGAGGTCGAGGGGGTGATGGAGGCCCTCACCCGATTGCTGACGCGCTGCCAGGGCGTGCGGCGGACCGGGGCAGCGGCGGTTGATCTCGCCTATCTTGCCTGCGGCAGGACCGATGGCTTTTGGGAGATCAATCTCAAGCCCTGGGATACCGCCGCCGCCATGCTGCTGGTGAGCGAGGCCGGGGGCAGGCTGACCACCTACGACGGCAAAGGCTACACCCCTTATATCCCGGAGGTGGTGGCGAGCAACGGGAAGATCCATGCCGAACTGGTCGGGCAATTGGCGGATTTCAGTCGGACGGAGAAAAAGTGAAAAATGAAAAGCTGAGTGATGTTTTTTTCTGTCGGCTATCTGCCACAATGTGGTAGTCTGTTTGAGACTGAAGTCAGAGCCGCCCCGTATGGTTACAAACAGCGCAGGAGAACGCCATGGAAGCTGAGAAGAAAAGGCATTTTCATACCCAGGTAATTCATGCCGCTTTAACCCCGGGAGAGTGGCAGGGCGCCACCCTGCCCCCCATTTTTCAAACAGCGGCCCATTGCCACGAGACGGCGGAGAGCTTAAGCGATACCTTCGGAGGGCGGACCACCGAGCATATCTACGCGCGGCTTTCCAATCCCACCAACCGGGTGCTTGAGCAGAAGCTGGCTGCCCTGGAAGGCGGACGTGGTGCGGTGTTCATGTCTTCGGGCATGGCGGCGATCACCAACAGCTGTCTGGCCCTGTTGCGGACCGGGGACGAGTTTGTCTGCGGCAACTCGCTCTTCATGTCCACCTATGTTCTCTTTGCCAATGTGTTCAAGAAGTACGGGATCACGGCCCGCTTTGTCGAGTCCACCGATCTGGCGGCCATTGAGGCGGCGATCAACGGGAAGACCCGGTTTCTTTACCTTGAAACCATCGGCAATCCGAAGATGGATGTGCCGGACCTGGCCAAGGCTGCGCAGCTCGCCCACAGCCACGGCCTGCCCCTGCTGGTGGACAATACCCTGGCCACCCCCTACCTGTGTCGCCCCTTGGAGCTGGGCGCGGACATTGTCATCCATTCCACGACTAAATACCTCAGCGGCCACGGGGACGCGGCAGGCGGGGTGGTGATCGACGGGGCGCGCTTCGATTGGAGCAGCAAGCGCTTTGGAGATTTTGCCCCCTTTGTCGAGCGTAAGGGCGAGCTTGCCTATCTGGACCGGGTCTGGCGGGAATTGCACATCAATTTCGGCACCACTGCGGCGCCGCTCCATGCCTATCTGACCATGCTGGGGTTGGACACCCTGGCCCTGCGGATGGAGCGCCATCTGGCCAACGCCGCAAAGGTCGCCGCCTTTCTCGCCTCGCACCCCAAGGTGCAATGGGTGAATTACCCCGGCTTTGCCGACCACCCGCAGCATGCGGTGGCGCAGAAACAATTCGGGGATTTAGGCTTTGGCGGGATGTTCACCTTTGGCCTGGCGGATCAGGCTGCCTGTTTCCGCTTCATCAACAATCTCAAGCTGATCTATCACCTGGCCAATATCGGCGACTGCAAGAGCCTGGTCATCCACCCCTATTCCAGTCAGTACCTCTCCTTTGCCGAGGAACCGAAGAAGGGGCTGTCTATAACCCCCGATCTGGTGCGGCTCTCCGTGGGGGTTGAGGCGGTGGAGGATATCGTGGACGATCTTGCCCAGGCGCTCGCGAGGATCTAGCACCTTGTACTCTTGATATTTCTGAAAAACTCCCCTCCCCTCCCCTTGCGGGAGGGGTTGGGGGTGGGGGTAGCTACAACCTGCTGATATAGTGGCAACTTCCCCCTCTCCCTAACCCTCCCCCGCAAGGGGGGAGGGAATTATTTGATGTCGATTAAAAAGTTACAAGGTACTCGGTCATGAATTCCGCCTGCCTCAATCTGGTCAAAAAGCAGTTTTTCACCTTTGCCGAGCCGCCCCACGAGCTTGTGCTCGATAGCGGCGAACGCTTGGGTCCGGTGACCATCGCCTACGAAACCCTCGGCGTCCTGGCCCCGGACAAGGGCAACGCCATCCTGGTGGTCCACGCCCTCACCGGGGATTCCCACGTGGCGGGCTGTTACACCACAGAGGATGCCCGGCCCGGCTGGTGGGAGATCATGGTCGGTCCGGGCAAGGCCATCGACACCGAGCGCTACTTCGTCATCTGCGCCAACGTGCTGGGCGGTTGCATGGGCAGCACCGGCCCTTCCTCGATCAATCCGGCCACTGGCAAGCCCTATGGGGTGTCGTTTCCCTTGGTCACCATCGGCGACATGGTCACGGCGCAAAAGGCGCTGGTCGAGCATCTCGGTATTTCCAAACTGCTCGCGGTGGTGGGCGGCTCGGTGGGCGGCATGCAGGTCCTGGCCTGGTGTGCGCGTTACCCTGAGATGGTGCGGGCGGCGATCCCCCTGGCCACCACGCCCCGGCATTCGGCCCAGTCAATAGCCTTCAACGAGGTGGCCCGGCAGGCGATCATGGCCGATCCCCATTGGCAAGGGGGCGATTATTACGGCGGGGCCAAGCCCGACCTCGGTCTGGCCGTGGCCCGGATGATCGGCCACATCACCTATCTTTCCAACGAGTCCATGCGCCAGAAGTTCGGCAGGCAGCTCAAAAGCCGGGATGCGCTGTCCTTTCATTTTGATGCGGGTTTTGAGGTGGAGAGCTACCTGCGCTACCAGGGCAACAAGTTTGTCGAGCGCTTTGACGCCAATTCCTTCCTCTACCTGACCAAGGCCGCGGATTATTTCGATCTCGACGACTACGTTGCCGGAGGCGCTGCTTCGGCCTTCAAGGACTCCCGTACCAGTTTTCTGGTGGTGGCCTTCACCTCGGACTGGCTCTACCCCACCGAGCAGTCCCGCGCCCTGGTCCAGGTCCTTAAGCGCAACGGCCTGGATGTGAGTTTTTGCGAGATCCAGTCGGACTGGGGCCATGACGCCTTTTTGCTGCCCAACGAAAGGCTGCACGCCCTGGTGGCGGCGTTTCTCTCCCGGATTTTCCGGGAGAATCCTGTCGGTGAGTGAGGGGGAACGCCATGCGTTTTGATCTACAGATCATCGCCTCTTGGATCGAACCCGGCTCACGGGTGCTTGACCTCGGCTGCGGGGAAGGGGAGCTGCTCCAGTACCTCAAGGAACAGAAGGGGGTGAAGGCCACGGGCATCGAAAAGGATGAGGCCGAGGTGGCGGTCTGTATCGCCAAGGGGATTTCCGTGCTGCAGGGGGATTTCAACCTGGAGGTCGCGGATTATCCGCCGGACAGCTTCGACTACATCGTCATCAGCCAGACCCTGCAACAGGTTTACGAACCGGTCGTGCTCATCGACACCCTGCTGACCATCGGCAAAAAGGTCATTGTCAGCTTCCCCAATTTCAGCTTCTGGCGGATCCGCCTACAACTCCTCTTCGCGGGCTATGCGCCGAAAAGCACGGAGCTGCCCTACGAATGGTACAACACCCCCAACATCCGGGTGATCACCCTCCGCGATTTTCGCAACTTTACCAGGGAAAAGGACATCGCCATCCTCAAGGAGGTGGCGATCAACACCCACCGGCAGCAGGAAACTGGAAATATCGTCAGCTTCCTCCCCAACCTGCGGGCCACCTACGGCATTTTTCTGATCGGGCGCGGTGATCGGGGGGGGGC
>CAYTVV010000067.1:0-12699 GCA_964441875.1 uncultured Desulfurivibrio sp. | reverse complement strand
ATAGAGGTTGTCCGTGGTGATGCCCTGGGGGTCGGAGAGCACGTTGCGCAGCAGGGCGGGCTCCAGGCCGATTTTTTTCTCCGGGTCGAGAAAGGCCACGGCGATCTCCGCCGCCTCGTCGACATGATCCCGGATATAGATGCCGGATTCCACCAGCATGGTGGTGAATTCCTGCACCGCCTCCGGATATTTCGCAATGATTTCTTCCCGGAAAACCACGACGCAGCAGGGGTGATCCTGCCAGACCTCGCTGGAGAGGAACTGGCGCTCGGCAATGCCTGCGGTAATGGCCCGTGAGCCGATGGGCTCGGCCACCAGGAAACCGCTGGCTTCGGGGTTTTCCTTCAAGAATTCCGGCATGGCCACCGGCGGCACCACGTCGAACAGAACGTTGACCGCTTCCTTGCCCACCACCCCGGGCCGCAAGCCCATCTGGGTGAAGTACATATGGGCCAGCATGTTGTGGACCGACATCTTGTGGGGGATATAGAAGGTCTTGTGCTTGAAAAACTGTTGGTACGGCTTGACATATTTGCCGGTTTTGTTGCGCACGCAGATGCTGCCGTTGCGGTGGGCAAAGAGCACCAGCTTGATGGGCACCCCGTAGCTGAACAGGTCCATGGCCATGGGCGCCAGGATAAAGGCCCCGTCCACCTCGCCGTTTTCCAGGGCATTTTGCACCGGGTTCCAGCCCGGCATGCACAGGGTGTCGAGACTGAAGGCGCGGGCGGTCTTGATGCCCGAGGCTATCTGGTGCTTAAGGACTCCCAGGGCCAGATGGTCGGTGATCTGGATATGGGCCATCTTGAGCTTGACCTTGCCCTCGGCGCTGATCTTGGGGCCTTCCTCTTTTTTGGGGGTAGGCGCCTGCTTGAAGCCAAAAATCTCATCAATGAGGACCTTGAGTTCATCCGGGGTAAAGGGCTTGGCCACCACGCCGTTGGCCCCGGCCTCCTTGGCCTTGGCCACATAGGCCTTGTCGCCGTGGCCGGTGGCCATGAGAAAGGGGAGGTTCTTGAAGGCGTCCTGGCCGCGCATCCATTGCAACAGTTGGAGGCCGTCGCAGTTGGGCATGGACCAGTCGCTGATGACCAAGGCAATGTCCGCCTCGGCGGCAAGTTTTTCCTTTGCCTCGTTGCCATCCACCGCCTCGACGATGTTGGTAAGGCCAATTTGGCCAAGAATCCGGGCTTCCATCTTGCGCATGGTCCCGGCGTCTTCAACGAGTAGAATCTTCATCTGTGGATCAAGAGCCATTGTGCCACCTCCTTGGTTCAATATAGATGAAGAAAAATGTTTCGACAAGTTCGGAAAAAAATGAAGAAGGCAAAGGGGACAGTGAAGAGGGCCGGACGAAGAATTTTTCCGGGCGATCCCTGTCTGAAGGTCTTATAATAAATACTCAAGACGGATCGTGCGGTTATTTTTTACCCAGGGCAGGCAATCATGATGGAAAAAATTCTCTACACCCTCCATGAAACCCAAGCGCTCCTTGATGAGGGCTCGGTGCTGCTGGTGGATATTCGCGATCAGGATACCTTTGCCGAGGGGCATATCCCTGGAGCAGTGAACCTGCCGGAGATCTTTTCCTTTTTGAGCGTGAGCAGCCCGGAGGGGCTGGTGGCCTTGCAGGATACCTTTGCCGCGAGTTTCTCCCGCGTTGGTGTTACGCACGAGCGGAAGGTCGTTTTTTACGAAGACAGCTTTGACACCCGTTACGGCGCTTCCTGCCGGGGGTACTGGCTGGCCTGCTACCTTGGCCACCGGGATTGCGGCATCCTTGACGGCGGCTTCTGGGCCTGGCAGCAGTACGGGCTGCCTGAAGAAACCGGCGATACCTCGCCGAGCCCCAGCCGCTTTATCCCTAAGCCAAACCACGCCCTGATGGCCACCTGGGAAGATGTTCTCAAGGCCCTGGGCGACTCAAAAACCATTCTCCTCGACAACCGGGATGCCAACGAATGGCTGGGCCAGACCTCCTCGCCTTACGGCTTCGATTTTGCCCCTCGACGGGGAAGGATTCCCGGCGCTCGCTGGATTGAATGGTACAGTTTTATGAGCAGGGCGGCGATTCCGGCCTTCCGGCCCGCCCATGAAATCCGAGCCCTGTGCGCCAGCCAGCAGATCTTCCCGGACAGCGACATCATTATCTTTTGCTTCAAAGGGTCGCGGGCGGCCAATACCTATGTGGCGCTGAAGTTGGCGGGTTTCACCAGGCTGCGGGTCTATTTCGCCTCCTGGAACGAATGGTCCAGGGACCCGAACCTGCCCATTGAGAGCGGTGAGCCCCAGGCCGCAGCCGTCTAACAAAGCGGCGCTGTTTGTACTTTTCCGGCAGACAAGGGCAAGGAGAGCCAGGATGCCATTTGTCGATCTCCCCGATGGAACAGGCAAGGTCTACGTCCCAGAAAAAAAACCGGGCGGTCGACAAAAACACCCCTGTCCGGATTGTTTTTCCTGCCAGATGTGCAGCGATGACCGCTGTCAGCGGTGTCTGGGGCGGGAGGGGAAAGCAAAGTGCTGTTGTCGCAGGGCCATGCCGGAAACAGAGGGGGATGGCGAAGGCCGCGGGGAGCCCTAAGGGGTCAGCCCGCTTTCACCAGGCCGGTGCGGATGGCGAATTTCACCAGTTCCGCGGTGGAATGCAGATTGAGTTTGTTCATGATCCGTTCCCGATGCCGGGAGATGGTCTTTGGGCTTAAGGTGAGGATTTCTCCAATTCTTGGGGTGGTATTGCCTTCGGCCACCAGCTCCAGCACTTCACGCTCCCGAAGGGTCAGGGCGTCCAGGCCGGAGTGGTCCGCGTCTTTTGAGGAAAAATTGGACTGGCTGGCCAGCTCGGTGTAATCCTCGAGAAGCCAGCGGGCCAGGGCCGGCAGCAGGTAGACATTACCCGCCGCCACGGAGCGGATGGCGGCCACCAGCTCGTCGGCTGCGGCTTCCTTGGTGAGATAACCCTTGGCCCCGGCCTGGAGCATCTGGAAGAAATACTGTTTGTCTTCATGCACCGTCAGGGCGAGGACAAGGCAATCCGGGTGCAGTTCGATAATTTTTTTGGTCGCTTCAAGGCCGTCCATCAGCGGCATGCTGATATCCATCACCACCACATCCGGGGCCAGCTCGGCAACCTTGCTCAAGGCCTCGATCCCGTTTCCCGCCTCGCCCACCACCTGAAAATCAGGCTGGGTTTCCAGCAGGGATTTCAGGCCTGTTCTGACCATCTCGTGGTCATCGACCAGCATTATCTTAACCATCCTCACAACCTCTTTGGGTGCCGCTGTTTCACGAAGTCAGGGCCGAAAGGCCATGACTGTTTCCGTAATGATACCAAACCTTGGCGGGAATTCCGCTTTTTTTTGCCGCGGGCTTTTTTCTTGCCAGCTTAAGGGAAAAATGGTCAAGTTGCGGCGCAACCCCCGACCATTCCCATCACAATAAATCTCATCCGCGCAGCCCATTCCATGGAATTTTCCACCATCCTGCTCATCGCCGTGGCCCTTGCCGTGGACGCTTTTGCCGTGGCCTTGGCCGCCGGGGTCAGCCTGTGCCAGGTCAATTCCCGGCAGGTGTTCCGCCTGGCCTGGCATTTTGGTTTTTTTCAGGCCGGGATGAATATCCTCGGCTGGCTGGGCGGGCTCACGGTCCGCTCTTTGATCGAGAGCTTTGATCACTGGCTCGCCTTTGGGCTGCTCGCCTTTGTTGGACTCAAGATGATCTGGGAAGCGATCCGTGAGGCCAAGGAGGAAGGGGAGGGTGCGGACCCCACCCGGGGGCGGATGCTCATCACCCTCTCGGTTGCCACCAGCATCGATTCCCTGGCCGTGGGCTTAAGCTTTGCCGTGCTTGAGATCAGTGTCTGGCTCCCGGCCCTGATCATCGGCCTGGTAGCCTCGGGCCTCACCGCGCTGGGTCTGCGGTTGGGCTGCATGTTGGGCGCTGCCTCGCGCCTGGGCTCCCGTGCGGAGATTGTCGGTGGCTTGGTTCTTATTGCCATCGGCCTTAAAATTCTCCATGAACACGGGGTGTTATAGCCATTCTCCCCCTGTATTCCCATACATTTCCATTGCATTCTAAAATAGCCGCTGGTATGTTTTTGCGTCTTGAACTTCCTTTAATATTACTGTCAATACCAGGCGGCTTGCGCCGTTGGTTACCGGAGAACCTGTGATGAGTATTCGAGAAGATGCGATCAGGGGCACGCTTACCCCTCTTTTTGAAAATTGTGCTGCCAACGAGAATGTCACGGTCCAGGCCCTGATGCAGGGGGTGGCCGCAGGCACGATCTGCATCCCCAAGAACAAAAACCACAAATTCGAGAGGATCATGGCTGTGGGCAAGGGCCTGTCCACCAAGGTCAATGCCAATATCGGCTCTTCCAAGGATTATCCCGAGGTGAGCCAGGAGCTGCAAAAGCTCTGCGTCTGTCTCAAGGCCGGGGCTGACACGGTGATGGATCTGTCCATGGGCGGCGAGTTGAATGAGATTCGCCGCGAGATACTGGCAAGCTGCCCCATCCCCTTGGGCACCGTGCCCATCTACCAGAGTATTGCCGAGGTGGTGGAAAAGCAGAAGAAAAAGATCGGCGATGTCACGGTTGCTCAGATGTTCAAGGGCATTGAACAGCAGGCCCAGGATGGGGTGGACTTCATGACCATCCACTCCGGCATCACCCGTTCCACCATGGACCGGGTCCGCAACCATAAGCGGCTCATGGGCGTGGTCAGTCGGGGCGGCTCATTCACCATCGAGTGGATGAGCTACAACAACAAAGAAAACCCCATGTACGAACATTTTGACGAACTGCTGGCTATCCTCAAGGAGCACGAGGTCACCCTGAGCCTGGGCGACGGCATCCGGCCCGGCTGCCTGGCCGACGCCACCGACCGGGGCCAGATCCAGGAGCTGATCCATCTGGGCGAGCTGACCCAGCGCGCCTGGGAAGCTGGGGTGCAGGTGATGGTCGAGGGGCCGGGGCATATGCCGCTCAATCAGATCCAGGCCAATATCCTTTTGCAGAAGCAGCTCTGCCACGGGGCGCCCTTTTATGTGCTTGGCCCTCTGGTCACGGACATCGCTCCGGGATACGATCATATCACCGGCGCCATCGGCGGGGCCATTGCCGGAGCGGCTGGGGCGGATTTTCTCTGCTACGTGACCCCGGCCGAGCATCTCAAGCTGCCCAGCGCCGAGGATGTGCATGAGGGGGTCATGGCCTCCCGCATCGCCGCCCATGCGGCGGACATCGCCAAGGGGCTGCCCGGCGCCATCGACAAGGACATCGCCATGGCCAAGTGCCGCAACAATCTGGATTGGAAAGGCCAGATCGAGCTGTCCATCGATCCGGAAAAGGCCCGGCGTTTCCGGGAGGAGGGGAGTTCCTACAAGGGCGACGCCTGTAGCATGTGCGGCTCGTACTGCGCCATCAAGGTGTACAAGCAGGCCACTGCACCGGATCGACTACAGAAATAAGTTCGTAATCACCACAGAGGGAGGACGCACCGCATGACCGAATTCCTGGGGCAGATTGTCGATTTCCTCAACAGTACCAATGTGCCGCAACAGCTCCGCGAGGTAGATGCCAAGGCGCTGTTTACCAATGTCTGGTTCCTGGTGCCCTTTATTGCCTTTATTCTCTACAATCTCTATAAGCAGGCGGTGGATACCCTGGTTCTGACCGGCCTTGGCTTCGGCCTCTGGCTTTTCAGCGGGAGCAGCTACATGGAAGGCCTGGTGGTGGACGGGACTCTCCAGTTGGGCAAGGTGCTGCCTGTGGCCGGGGTGTTTATCGGGGCCATCGCCGTTGCCGTGTATTTTCTCTTCATGCGTACCGACTGATTTTTAGGGTGCTTGGGATATCGTGACCAACCGGATTGAGGAAATCCATTCCCGTCTTGTCGACCATTTCGGGCCCCAGCACTGGTGGCCCGGCGAAACCCCCTTTGAGGTCATGCTCGGCGCGGTCCTGACCCAGAACACCAGCTGGCGCAATGTGAGCATGGTCATCGAGGCCTTGCGCCAGGATGGGCTGCTCTCTTTTGAGGCCCTGGAGGCCCTGCCTCTGGAGGTGTTGGCCGAAAAAATCCGGCCTTCCGGGTATTACAACCAGAAGGCCAAGCGCCTCAAGGGCCTCTTTGCCGCCATCCGTGAAGACAGCGGGGATCTCGAGACCTTTTTTGACCAGAACACCTCTGCCCTCCGGGAAAAGCTGCTGGCCATCAAGGGGATCGGCCCGGAAACCGCCGATTCCATCACCCTCTATGCCGCAGGCAAGCCGGTGTTTGTGGTGGATGCCTACACCTACCGCATCCTGCTCCGCCATGACCTCATTGCCGAAGACGCCGGGTATGAGGAGATCCAGGAGCTGTTTCTGGGCAGGCTGCCCACCGAGGCCCAGCTTTTCAACGAGTACCACGCTCTTTTGGTCCGCCTTGCCAAGGAATACTGCAAGAAATCCAATCCGCTCTGCGACACCTGCCCCCTGCATGGCCTCTAGTCACCGCCTCGTCCTGTAAATTTCCATTGTCATGATCAGTCGAATATTGTGTTTATGGATATCCTGCCTCTGAATATTCACGGCAATCCTTACCCCTGTGATTTACATGTAACTATTTGATTTTATGTGAGAAAATACCTTGACCGGGCGCTAAAAATCCTTATATTGGAAAGTAAGAACACCACTTTTTCACTATGAGGAGGCCGAATATGAAAAATACACAGATGGTCAAGACCAGAACAAGAAGCAGCGCGTTGGTAACAGACGGAGTAGGCACCGATATCATGCAGGGAGCAGTAGTCGGCCTGGGGGCAATGGCGGCTGGCTTGGTGGGCGCCTGGTCGGTAAGTTGTCTCGTTGCCGGAGTTATCGCGGCGGGTGGACCCATCGCCCTTGTCACCAGCTGGTTTGGCGCCGTAACCGGCATCTAGCTAGGTGCGCTGCCGGGATATGTGTAGTTTTTCGGGGCGGATTCCCGCCCCGTTTCCCGGGCGGTCGGAAAAGCAGGACAGTGTGAGCCGTTAGTATTACAGGCAAAAACGCAAGGGGATTGCCTGTCTCCCGCCACAAAAGGGCAGACAAAACGCCTCCTGTCTGTCCCGGAGTTGTCCGGGAAGAGCCTCATTCCGACCGCCGTTTTTTCATGCGCCCCGAAAGGGGCGTTTGTGTGTCCTCTTACGATTCCCTCCTGTTTTCCAAAACCGCGTTTCCCGTTTCCTGATTGTCTGTGTTGCTCCTCTGTCGCATTGCCTGCGACAATTTGTCGCATTTTTTCTCATGGCGCAGTGTGGTAGGGTGCCGCCTCAATTTTTTTCATCCGCAAACAAAAAAAATCGTGAAGGGGCGCAAATGGTAAAGAAATATGGGATGGTTCTGGCGGCAACGGTCATGCTGGCCTCGACGGCGCACGCCGGAGAGCGCGAAGGCTGCCGCCTGTGCGGGATGTACATCGATCAATACCAAGCGACAAGCGCCATTATCACCAGCAAGGATGGCCGGGTCGAAAAGACCTGCGGCGGAGCCGATATGCTGCGGCTGGTCGCGGACGCGGGCGGGGTTGAGGCCTTTGCCTCGGTCCTGGTGCACGACTGGCTGAGCGGCAAGGAGATTACCGCCGCCGAGGCCGCCTATGTCATTGGCAGCGATCTGGTGCCGGACATGATTCCCAATATCATTGCTTTTGCCGATCAGGACGGGGCAAAAAAATTCATCTCCGAGCATGGCGGCCAGGCCCTTACTTTTTCCCAGGCCCTGCTGGCGGTTTCCCCCATGGGCATGACCATGCCGAACCGGGTCAACTCGGCGGTGCCGCCGCCAAAGGGCTCCGTGAGTGCGGGGGCAGGCTATATGGGTATGGTCAAGGATGACTTGATGCTGGGCTCGAACAATGTTTCGACGGCCCAATACTTGGCAGCCACCGCCGGGATCACTCCCACCGCCCCGATGATCCCCAAGAAGATGGAGGCTTTCGGCCCCATGTTCATGGCCAATTACGCCATCACGGACCGGTTGTCCGTCACGGCCAAGATCTCGGATCTCGACAAGACCATGACCTCGATCATGCGTACCAGTAGCGTCGAGAGGGTCACCAAGCACAAGGGGATCACCGATCTTGAGCTGAAGGCGGTCTATAATCTGTGGCGGGACGATTATTACAGCAAGTTTTTCAGCCTGATGGGCAATG
This sequence comes from uncultured Desulfurivibrio sp., assembly GCA_964441875.1. GTDB lineage: Bacteria > Desulfobacterota > Desulfobulbia > Desulfobulbales > Desulfurivibrionaceae > Thiovibrio. The sequence continues at coordinate 4,522 of CAYTVV010000067.1, read as the reverse complement.
CGACCCTGCCCACCGGCGATTTCGACACCACCTTCCGCACCATGCCAGGGCTGCAACTGGGCACCGGCAGCGTCAATCTCGGCGGCGGTCTGCTGGGCTCGGCCCGCTTTGGGGATTTTTGGCTGCATGGCGAAGCAAGCTATCTGGCCAACCGGGAAAACGGGGATGATTACAAATTCGGCGATGTCGGTAAGCTTGGCGCGGCGCTCCATTACACCCCGAACTACGACCTGATGCTGGGCCTGGAGCTGGACGCCACCGATACCGCTAAGAATGAAAACTTCGGGACTAAGGTCCAGAACAGCGGGGGGCGGGCAATCATGCTGACCGGCGTGGCCAGCTGGCGGTTTCTCTCAGCCTTTGGCGGAAACTTCAGCCTCAACGGCAGCTATGGCATCCCGCTCTATGAAGACGTCAATCTCTACGGGTTGGGGACCGAGTATGTGGCCACCGGGATGCTGAATTTCAAGCACCGGTTTAATTATTAATGTTTTTGTAGAAAGGGAAGGAAGACACAGGTCCGCGACATACATTCAAGAGGACAAAATGGCCACTGTTGTAATCGCGGCTTTTGCGATTTCAACAACTATTGATGGTCTGATAGATTCGTCCATCCAAGGCGACGCAGGTATTTTTCACTTCGGCGAAAAAATACCTGCGTCGCCTTTTTTTGTAACAGCTTGTCAATAATACGTTTGTCCCTGTTCTTGGTCCGGGAAGTCTCCGGCCTCTCTCTGGGCGGTCGGTTTTTCGATTGACACGGGTTTCTAAAACCAAGTAAAGAGTTTTTCAGGTTTGAATTGTGTCGGGGCGGTGCGGACCCCTGATTTTCTTGTCGCCTTTCCCCTCATTCTCTCTCCTCAACTCAATCAAGTGACTGTTTTGTTTCCGAAGTTGCCTCTGGATCGCCACAATAATGAGGCGTTTTTCGGATCAACTCCGCCCCGGACAGGAGGCATACTGACATGCTTACCGTGTACAAACGTTTTGATCATCAATTGCAGATCGTCACTGACAGTGGGCCTGTGCCACGATCATGGATTCGCATGGTCAACCCGACACCGGGTGAAATTCGTACGGTTGCCGAGGCGACCGGGGTGCCGGAAGACTTTCTCCGCGCCGCCCTGGACGAGGAAGAACGCTCCCGTATCGAAATCGAAGACAACTGCATGCTGGTGCTCACCAACTTCCCGATGCTGCGCGGGCCGGACATGTACGACACCCTGCCGTTGGGCATTATCCTGACCCGGGACCAGGTCATCACCGTCTCGCTGGAAGAAACCGAGATTCTGCCTGGTAATATTCTCGGCCCCGGGGCGCCAGCCTATTACAACACCGGCAAGCGCACCCGCTTTCTCTTTCAGATTCTCTACAAGACCGCCAAGGTCTATCTGCGCTACATCCATCAGATCAACCGCCAGACCGATGTCATTGAGCGTCATCTGCGGAAATCGATGAATAATGCGGAGGTATTCCAGCTTCTCGACTTGGAAAAAGGCCTTACTTATTTCACCGTGGCCCTGCGCGCCAACGGGCTGGTGCTGGAGCGGCTGCTGCGCCTCAGAAAGACCAGTGCTCTACAGCACCTGCTGCCACAGTACGAAGAGGATGAGGACATCCTCGAGGATGCCATCATTGAAAACCGTCAGGCCCTGGAGATGGTGAAAATGTATTCCGACATCCTGAGCGGGATGATGGATGCCTTCACCTCGGTTATCTCCAATAACCTGAACCAGGTGATGAAGCTACTCGCCTCCATCACCATCCTGATCTCCATACCGACCATGATCTCCAGCTTCTGGGGTATGAACGTGGGGGTGCCCTTTCCGGATCAGCAGATTGGCTTCTGGTTCGTGCTGTTTTTCTCCATGGCCCTTACCGGCGTGGCGGGGTATGTCCTCTGGAAAAAGCGCATGTTCTAGGAAACTATCCAGCAGCACCGCATCTGCGTTGTCATCGGCCTGCTCATGTGCATGCGCACACTTCGCAGACCTCTTTCGCGCATCTGCGGCAGCAGCGAAGCGGCGCTGCTGAACGGTTACCGCACCTTTCTGGCCCTGCTATTCGTCTTTCCCTTTGTCAGAGTCCTTTTGTCCGTCTCGCCAGAGCAGCTGTTGGCAGACCCCTCGAATGATCTTGATTTCCTTTGACTTCAAGCCGATCCGTCCTAGAAACTGGCGAATGCTTTTCATCCAGTAATCATCATCCCCGTTCTTGAAAAAGCCGATTGTCGTAAGCGCCTTTTCCACATGGGAGAACAGGGCTTCCAGCTCTTGCTTGTTGCCCTGTCTGGGAACCGATGGGGGAAAGGTGCTTCTGCTCACCGCGTCCAGGACGCTGTAATGGAGTTCATGGCAGAGGATGGCCACGGCCTGGGCCAGGTTGAGGGAGGAGAAATCCATGGTGGGGATGGTGGTGATCTGGTTGCAGTAGCGGAGTTCCTCGTTGGCCAGACCCCGGTCTTCCGGGCCGAAGAGCAGGGCGACCCGGTTGTTTTTGAGCTGGGGTAGAACCTCGGTCATGAGCTGTCTGGGGCTGTTGACCGTGGTTCGTTTTTTGCCCTGGCGGGCCGAGGTGCCCAGCACCCAGCCGAAGGGGGCCAGGGCGCAGCCCAGCTCCTGGTGGTGTTCCAGGTTGTCGATGAGATGGGCCGCCTTGGCAGTGGCCAACCGGAGCATCTTGTCGCGGTCCGGGATTTCTCGGCAGACGAGAATGAGTTGGTTGATCCCCATGTTCGCCGCGGTTCTCGCCGCCGAGCCGACATTTTCGGCAAACTTAGGCGAGACCAGGACGATGGCTGTCTTGGCCATCAGCTCCCGCACCGCATCCTCTTTTGCCTGGGTCATTTGCTGGTAATTTTGCGTTTTCTTGTCGGCGAAGCGGTTTTTTTGCGGCCTGCGGAGTCGCCTTTGGTGCGCTTGCCTGCCCTCGGTGCGGCCAGGATGTCCGTGGCCCGGGCCAGTTTTTCCTCCACCATGAAATTGATCCGCCGCCGGGGAATCTCCACGCTGGTAAGACGCACCCGCACCAGATCGCCGATCTGGAAAACGGTTTTGGTCCGCTGGCCGATGAGCCGGTGGCGGCCCTCCTCCAGTTCGTAATAATCATCGCGCATCTCGGTGATGGGCACTGCGCCGTTGACAAAGACCTCGGTCAGCTCGACGAACAACCCGAAGGCGGTGACCCCGGAGATAATGGCCTCAAAGGTTTCGTCGATCTTGTCGGCCATGAAATGCACCTGGAGCCGTTCCATCATCTCCCGGTCGGCCTCCACCGCCACCCGCTCCCGTTTGGAGAGAAAGCCGCCGGACTCTTCGGTGGAAACCGCCTCGGGGCTGGGTTTTCCCGGCCCCTTTTTTTGCAGGCTCGCGGCCAGAGCCCGGTGGACCATGAGATCGGGATAGCGGCGGATGGGGGAGGTAAAATGGGTGTAGTGAGTGGCGGCCAGGCCGAAATGGCCGAGATTGTGCGGGGAGTAGCGGGCCTGCTGCATGGTGCGCAGCAAAAGATTGCTGATGATGTATTCCTGGGGGGTGCCGGCAGACAAAGCCAGCACCGCGCCGAACCATTGGGGTGAGCCGTCGCCTTCCTCGACGTTGAGTCCCATGCTCTGGGCAAACTCGGTGAACTCGGCCACCTTGAGCGGATCGGGTGGTTCGTGGATGCGGTAGAGGGAGTCGATTTTGTTGTCGGTCAGGGCGAGAGCCACTGCTTCGTTGGCCGCCAGCATGAACTCCTCGATGAGTTTGTGGGCCTGATTGCGCTCGCTGCGCTTGATGGTCAGCACGGTGTTGTCCTCGCCCAGCACCGCCAGGGGTTCCGGGAGTTCAAAGCCGATGCTTCCCCGTTTGATCCGCCGCTTTTCCAGGCTCAGGGCCAGGCGGCCCATCATCTCGAGGTTCGGGATAATATCGGCGTACTTGCTCAGCACCGTGGGGTCGCGGTCCACCAGGACCTGTTTGACCGTGGTGTAGGTGAGGCGATGCTTGCTGCAAATGATGCTTTTCATGAAGCGTTTGCCCAGCCGCTTGCCGTGTTCGTCGAAATCGAGCACGGCGGTGAAGGTGTAGCGGTCCTCGTTGGGCACCAGGCTACAGAGGTTGTTGGACAGGCGTTCCGGCAGCATGGGGATGACTCGGGTGGGGAAATAGACGCTGGTGCCGCGCTGGTAGGCCTCGATATCCACCGGGGTTTGCGGCCGCACATAATGGCTGACATCGGCGATGGAAACATAGAGCCGAAAGCCATTGTTCAAGGGCTCGATGGCCACGGCGTCGTCAAAATCGCGGGCTGTTTCCCCGTCGATGGTCACATGGACCACATCCCGCAGATCGGTGCGGTCGGCGGACATCTTCACCTCCGGGTCCAGTCCCTCCACCTGGGCGGTCACCTCCTGGGTAAAGGCATGGGGCAGGTCGAACTTGCGGATGACCATTTCGGTCTGCACCTGGATATCCTTGGGGTTGCCCAGCACCTCGAGGATGATGCCGTCCAGGTTGCGCTGCCCGGCGGCAAAGGAGGT
>CAYTVV010000066.1:0-14096 GCA_964441875.1 uncultured Desulfurivibrio sp. | reverse complement strand
GAGGTGAAACGACGGATCATCATCGGCACCTACGCCCTTTCCTCCGGCTACTACGACGCCTACTACAAGAAGGCCTCCCAGGTCCGCACCCTGATCGTTCAGGATTACGCCAAGGCCTTTGCCCAGTGCGACCTGCTGGTCTCCCCGGTCACCCCGGCGCCGGCCTGGAAGATCGGGGCAAAGATCGACGACCCGCTCTCCGTCTATCTCTCCGATATTCTTACCATTTGCACCAACCTGGCGGGATTGCCCGGCATGTCGGTGCCCTGCGGGATAAGCAGCAACGGCCTGCCCATCGGCCTTCAGCTCCAGGCCAGCCATTTTGCCGAGGAAAAAATCTTCCGGGCCGCCTATGCCCTGGAACAACGTCTCGATCTGGCTGGAAACAAGCCGAAACTGTAGAAAATGTGTTCACAAATAGTCGTCACACCGGTGAAAACCGGTGTCCAGCCTTTCTGTAGCTGTCCGCAGAACTGGATTCCGGCTTTCGCCGGAATGACGGAATACCGCATTTAAGGATTTACGCCCATGAAACTCCCTGTGCGCGACAACATCGCCAGCCTGATCCCATATCCGCCGGGCAAGCCCCTGGAAGAGCTGGAGCGCGAGTACGGCATCACCGGCTCCATCAAGCTGGCCTCCAACGAAAACTCCCTGGGCCCGTCCCCAAAGGCCGTGGCCGCCGTGGCCGACAGCCTGAAAAATCTGCACCGCTATCCCGACGGCAGCTGCTATTACCTGGCCCAGGCGCTGGCCGAAAAGATCGGCGTTGCCGCAAACCAGCTGGTCTTCGGCAACGGCTCCAACGAGGTGATCCAGCTTTTGATCGCGGCCTTTCTCGCGCCTGGCGAAGAGGTGATCACCAGCCAGCCCACCTTTCTCGTCTACCAAAAGGCGGTCCAGGCCCAGGGCGGCGTCAACCGGGTGGTGCCGCTGGTGAACATGCAGCATGACCTGGACGCCATCATCGGCCAGATCACGAAAAAAACCCGGCTCATTTTTCTCGATAACCCAAACAACCCCTGCGGCACGGTGTTCAGCAACGAGGCCTTTGCCGCCTTTCTCGACAAGGTGCCGGATGGGGTGATCGTCGCTCTGGACGAGGCCTATGTGGATTTTGTCGAGCCTGGCCTGCGCCTCGACGCCCGCGACTATCTCAAGCACCGGGTGCCGGTGGTGGCCCTGCGGACCTTTTCCAAGGCTTACGGTCTGGCGGGCTTAAGGGTAGGCTACGGCCTGATGCATGCCGACATCGCCGATTATCTGCACCGGGTCCGACAGCCCTTCAACGTCAATCTCCCAGCCCAGGCAGGGGCTCTGGCCGCCCTGGGCGATGACGAGCATTACGAGAAAACCATCGCCTTTACCAGGGAGGGCATTGCCTGGTTGAGCAGCGAGGTGGAAAAGCTCGGCTGCCGCGCCTTCCCCTCCCAAACCAATTTTTTCCTCATCGACGTACAATGCGACGGCAAGAAGCTGTACGAGGCCCTGCTCCACCAGGGGGTCATCGTCCGGCCCATGAACGCCTACGGCTACCCGACCTATATCCGCATCACCGTGGGGTTGCCCGCGGAAAACCAGCGCTTCGTCAAGGCGCTCACCTCGGCTCTCCCGGAGATGGATCGTGCTTGACCCCAAGGCCATCATCACCATCGACGGCCCCTCGGGCGCTGGCAAAAGCACGATCAGCCGGGGCCTGGCAGCAAAGCTCCACTTCACCTATCTGGATACCGGGGCCATGTACCGGGCCGTGGGACTAGCTCTGGAGCAACAGGGCGTTGACCTGGCCGACACGTCCGCGCTTGCACAATGCCTGGCCAAAATCGAGCTGACCTTAGTGCCCAACGGCGATGACGATGTGCGGGTGCTGCTGGGTGACGAGGACATTTCCCAGGCCATCCGCACCCCGGAGATGGCCCTGGTGGCCTCGCGGGTTTCCGCCAATCCGTTGGTGCGCGAAAAGCTCACCGCCCTGCAACGGCAACTGGGGGAAAAAGGCGGCATTGTCGCCGAGGGCCGCGACATGGGCACGGTGGTTTTCCCCAAGGCGGCCTGCAAGTTTTTCCTCAACGCCTCGGCCGAAGAGCGGGCCCGCCGCCGTCAGGCCCAGTTGGCGGAAAAAGGCCAGACCGTGGACTATCAGGAAATTCTGGACCAGATCAGCAAACGCGACTATGATGATTCCAGGCGTGCGCTTGCCCCGCTCAAGCCCGCGCCCGACGCCATTCTTGTCGATTCTTCCAGCATGGACCCCGAAGCGGTCATTGCCTTCATGCTGGCCGGCATTGCCAAATCAGCCCGCTAGGTCGTACAGCCAACAGGAGGAAAGCATGAAGGATGAAACCCGGTCCCTGAAGCGCAGACACCTTGTGTACTACCTTGAGGTCTACGATGATGACACCAACGTACTTCTGGGGCATCTCGTCGATCTGACCACCACCGGCCTCAAACTGGTGAGCAAGAAGCGGATTCCCACCAATCGGAACTATCACCTGCGGATGATGCTGCCGGAGGGGTATTTTTCGCAAAAAGATCTCTATTTCGAAGCGAAGAGCATGTGGAGCTCCAACGATATCAACCCGGATTTTTACGACACGGGGTTTTCCGCACCAAAACTGGACCCCGCCGCTCAGAATATCATCCTCGATCTGGTAAGCCAGATCAGCTTTAACGACTGAAGAGAAAGAGGGACGATGAATACCGTGCTCGACTGCCGGGGGCTGGCCTGCCCGCAACCAGTGCTCCGGGCCAAGGAATTGCTCGACTCCCTGGCGCAAGGCGCAGTGGAGGTGCTGGTCGACAACGAGGCAGCGCAGAGCAATCTGGAGCGCTTCGGCAAAAGCCAGGGCTGCACCGTAGAAATCCGAGCCTCCGGAGACACCCGCCATATCACCCTCAGCAAGGGACCGCGCGAAGATGCCGCCAGGGCTGTTACCCCGGAGGATTACCATTGCGACCTGCCCGGCACCGGCCTGGTTATCGTAGTCCCCGCCGACACCATGGGGAGGGGCAACGATGCGCTGGGCGGGGTGCTCATGCGGGCCTACATCAAAACGATCAAACACCTCAGCCCCTTGCCCGCCAAGATATTTTTTTACAATACCGGGGTGAAAATCACCGCCACCGAGTCCGACCTGATCGCCCCTCTCAGAGAGCTGGCCGCCCAAGGGGTGGAAATCTACTCCTGCGGCACCTGTCTGGATTTTTTCAACCTCAAGGACACCCTGCTGGTGGGAAAATCCACCAACATGTTCGAGATCATGGACGCCATGGCCCAGGCCCACAAAGTAGTCAGCCCTTACTGAAGGCGGCCGCGCCCCCCAAATTATGCCCGACTCATCTTTCCCCATCTACCTCGACAACGCCGCCACCTCCTTTCCCAAGCCCCCGACGGTGGCCGCGACCATGCACCGGCTGATCCAGGAGATCTCCTTAAGCCCCGGCCGCTCGGCGCACCGCTTTTCCCTGGCTGCCAGCCGGGTAATCTTTGAGGCCCGCGAGCTGGTCGCCGATTTCTTCGGTTGCCCGGACTCAAGCCGGGTGGTGTTCACCAGCAATGTCACCGAGGCCCTCAATGTGGGCATCTTCGGGCTGCTCACGCCCGGCGACCGGGTGCTGACCACGGGCATGGAACACAACTCGGTGATGCGTCCCTTGCGTCACCTGGAAAAGACCCGTGGCATTACCCTTACGATTCTGCCCACCGACCCCACCGGCGCCATCGACCCGGACGATATCCCCAGGCGTCTGAGCGCAAAAACCAGGCTGATCATCATCAACCATGCCTCCAATGTGACCGGCGCGGTCGCCGATCTTGAAGCCATCGGCAACCGCAAGGGCGGTGCGCTCCTGATGGTGGACGCAGCCCAATCCGCCGGGGTGTTCCCCCTGGACATGGAGACAATGGCCATCGATTTTCTCGCCTTCACCGGGCACAAGGGGTTGTTCGGCCCCACCGGCACCGGCGGTTTTCTGCTAAGGCAAGGACTCCTGCTCCCGCCGCTCAAAATGGGCGGCACGGGCAGCAATTCGGAACACGAAGAACAGCCGCAGCTGATGCCGGACTGTTATGAATCGGGAACGCCCAACACCCTTGGCATCGGCGGCCTGGCCGCGGGCCTGGAATTTATCCGCGGCACCGGCCGGGAAACGATCCGGCTCCGCGAAGAACACCTCACCCGCCTGCTGCTTGCGGGGTTAAGCCAGATCCAGGGCCTCACCGTGCACGGACCACCGGCCAGCAACCGCAGAGGCTCGGCGGTTTCCCTGACCATGGCCGGCAAAAGCGTGGCCGATCTGGCCTTTCTCCTCGACCGCCAACACGGGATCATGGCCCGGGCCGGGCTCCACTGCGCCCCTGCTGCCCACCGTAGCATCGGCACCTTTCCCCAGGGCACCCTGCGCCTTTCCCCCGGCTTTTTCAACACCGAGGCCGAGGTCCAGGCGGTGCTCGCCGCACTTGACAAGATCAGCACAACGCCTTAAATCCATGCCACAAGTTTGTCTCCTGTCCCAACGCGGCCCCCCCGCGGTTTCAACCCAACAAACACCCGAGGCTTTTATGAAAAGATATCTCCAGGCATGTTCCATCTTGATCCTCTTGCTTACGGCAATCGCCTGCGGCGACAAAACCACCCCGGAAAATAACCAGGCATCCTCGGGCTCCGGCCAGACCCCGGTCTTCCGCTCCCTTTCGCCGCAAGAAGCAAAATCCCTCATTGAGGCCCGCAAGGATCTGGTCCTGGTGGATGTTCGCTCGCCGCAAGAGCTGTACGAGGGGGCCATTCCCGGCTCACAACTCATCCCCTTCACCGATCTCGCCCAGGGCAGAACAACTCTGCCCGCCGGCAAGCCCATCCTGCTGATCTGCGCCGTTGGCGGGCGCAGCTATGCGGTGGGACAGTATTTTTCCGGCAAGGGCTACGGGGAGATTTACAACCTGGCTGGCGGCATCAGCGCCTGGAAGTCAGCGGGACTACCGCTGCAACAGAGGTGAAGGGCGGCTCCAAAGGCGACGCGGAGTCTTGACTTAGGTCATGTATATTTTTTTCCTCCTGTGATAGCCTCAAATAAGTTGAGGGGAAACGCACGCTAAATCAGGAGGATGCACGCCCATGGATTTCATCAAACACCTCACCATCAAAAGCATGCTGCGACTGCTTGTCTGTCTGCCGGTGCTGTTTCTGATCGCAATTCTCCTCACCAACAGTGCCGCGCGCTACACAACCCTGCGCCAGGCCGCTTCCATCAAAGAGCTTGCCGCCATCGCGGGCTTAAGCACGGAGATTGCCCACGAGGCCCAGAAGGAACGGGGGATGACCGCCGGTTTTCTTGGCAGCAAGGGGCAAAAATTCGCGGACCGGCTCCCGGGCCAGCGCGGGGAAACCGACAAGCGCCTTGCCGCACTCAAGGATTTTCTCGCCCATTCCAAGGCCGACAAGGCCGACCCTGCTTTGCACGAAAAATTACAAGCCGCCCTGGCCGGGATCGACAAGATCACCGCGATCCGCCAGCAGGCCGATGCCCAGGCCATCGCCGGACCGGAGGCCATCGCCTTTTACACCGGGGTGATCCATGAATTTCTGACCACCATCCCCATGATCGCCCGGACCAGCCCGGACCAAGCAATCATGAAGGCGCTCACCGCCTACTACAATTTTGTGGAGGCCAAGGAGCGGATGGGCATCGAGCGGGCGGTGCTGAGCAACACCTTTGCCAACGACAGCTTCGCCCCTGGGATGTACCGAAAATATGTAGAAATTCTCTCGGCGCAGAAGGTTTTTCTCGATAATTTCCTGGCCTTTGCCGAGGCCCCAGCCAGGAATTTTTACCAGGAAAAGATGAACGCCCCTGCGGTGGGCGAGGTGGCCGTCATGGAAACCGCCGCCCTTGACAAGCACCTGGAAGGCGGCTTTGCTATCCAGCCCGAACGCTGGTTCGACACCATCACCAAGAAAATCGAACTGATGAAAGAGGTGGAAACCCTGCTCGGAGCGGACCTCGTTGCCATGGCGGACAACCGGATGCAGGCGGACAGATCATCGCTGATCCTCACCGCCACCATCGCCCTGATCGTCATTGCCCTGAGCGTTTTGATGGCGGCCTATCTTTCTTCCCTCATCGTGGGCTCGCTGGAGCAAATCAGCGACGACCTGACCAACGGCGCGGCCGAGGTGCATGCCGCCGCAAGCCAGGTTTCTTCGGTGAGCCAGTCCCTGGCGGATGGAGCCGGGAATCAGGCCGCCGCCATCGAGGAAACCTCCGCCTCCCTGGAGGAAATTTCCGCCGTGACCAAACAAAACGCCGACAACGTGGGCCAGGCCGAGGCCTTGACCCGCGAGGCGCGCAAGGTGATCGACACGGCCAATGTCTCCATGGGCCAGCTCACCCTGTCCATGGGGGAAATCTCAAAGGCCAGCGAGGAGACCTCCAAGATCATCAAGACCATCGATGAGATCGCCTTCCAAACCAACCTACTGGCCCTGAACGCGGCAGTGGAAGCGGCGCGGGCCGGAGAGGCGGGAGCAGGCTTTGCCGTGGTCGCCGACGAGGTGCGCAACCTGGCCATGCGGGCCTCGGAGGCGGCGAAAAACACCGCCGGACTCATCGAGGGAACCGTGCACAAGGTGCAGACCGGCGAAAAGCTGGTGACCTCCACCAACCAGTCCTTCCAGGAAGTGGCCGACAGCACCGCCAAGATCGCCATGCTGATGAGCGAAATCGCCACGGCCTCGCGGGAACAGGCCTCTGGGGTCGGTCAGGTCAATCTGGCTGTTACCGAACTGGATTCGGTGACCCAGCAGAACGCCGCCACCGCCGAAGAGGCTGCCAGCGCTTCCGAAGAGTTGGACGCCCAGGCAGAACAGATGAAGGAAACAGTGCATGCCCTGACCGCCCTGGTGCGCGGCGCGGACTGATTCCGGCTTGCAGCTTCTTGCATAAAAAAAGGCACGGCGGGTTGAACCCGTCGTGCCTTTTTTTATGGTTTTTCCTGTATGGCCTAGAACTGAAAGAAGAGGGGCTTCCGATCCGAATCGATCTTGCAGGCATCGATGCAGGCCCCGCAGTTATGGCACTGGGGGTAGAGATGCCCTGCCACCGGGTCGAGACCCAGTTGGCAGGCTTGGGCGCAGGCGTGGCAGCGGGTGCAGTGGCGACCCGCCTCCTCTGAAAAAACCACCTTCATGGTCCGCCGCACCCGGAACAGCCCCAACACCGTGCCCACCGGGCAGAAAAAATTGCACCACGCCCGCCGCACCAGAAAGAGTTCGACCACCACGATGAGTCCGACGAGAGCCAGTTCCGCCCCCACGATTTTTTCCAAAACAAGCCTGGCCGCCTGCACCGAGAGAATCCCCGGCGCCGAGAGCAGGCTGACCAATGGCAGGCCGACCACGGCGGCAAGAAGCAGAATACTGCCGAGCATAACGAAACGCAGCGTTGGCGTAGGAGCCGGATGCAGGACGCGCCGAATCTTCAGCCGGGCCGCCATCGCGTCTGCCAGCTCCGAAAGGGTGTTCTGCGGGCAGAGCCAACCGCAAAACACCCGGCCACAGGCCAAGGCGAGCGCAACGGGCAGGAGCAGCGACAGCAACAGGGTCAGATCCAGGGCACGGGTGGTGAACAGGGTCTGTAGGCCGATGGCCGGGTCGGTGATCCACAGCGGCCCTATGGCAAAGGAGTAGAGGGTGCCGTTCACCAGAGTGATGCCCTGCTGGTTGAGCCAGGGCACCAGGAAAAGGAGCAGCAGCAGGCAAACCTGCACGGTGCGGCGCAACGGGGTGAGCCTCATCGCTTATGTCCCCCCGATGCCCGCACGGTGATAGCTGCCGGTTCCGCCGGACAGACCCGCTCGCAGATGCCGCAACCGACACAGCGTTTTGGGTCCACCACCGGCTGGAGCATGTCGTCCATGCGGATGGCGCCGTCGAAGATCGGGCAGTCGTCGTAGCAGCTCCGGCAGAGGGTGCCCTGCCAGGCCAGGCACCGCTTGGTGTCGAGCCTGGCCGTGCCCATGCGGACCTGCTCCTTGTCCTTCAGGTTGCGCTGGAGCGCCCCGGAGGGACAGACTGGCGGACATTTGAGGCACAGGTAGCACGGCGCCTGCCGGGGCCGGATCACCGGGGTGCCCATACTCCGCAGGCCGTCGAACAGGTCGGCCTGCACGATGGCCCGGAAGGGACACGCCTGGGCGCATTTGCCACACCTGATGCAGGTGGCGAGGAATTGCTCCTCCGGCAATGCGCCCGGCGGTCTGAGAGGTGCGTCAGCCATGATTCGCCATTACGCCTTTTCGAGCTTCACCGCGCAGATCTTGTACTCCGGCTGCTTGGAGAGCTGGTCAAAGGCGTCGTTGGTCAGGCTGTTGATGAGCTGATCCGGATAGTGCATCGGCACAAAGACCAGCCCCTCCCGCGGCATGTCGATCACCTTCGCCTCCAAGACGATGGTGCCGCGCCGCGAGGTGAGCCGCACCTTGTCCTTGGACTTGACCCCCAGTTTGCCGGCATCCTTGGGGTTGATCTCCACGTAGGCAGCCGGGGCCGAACGCTTCAGCTCCGGCACATTGAGGGTCATGGTGCCGGTGTGCCAGTGCTCGATCTGGCGGCCGGTGGTGAGGGCAAAGGGATATTCCGCATCGGGCGGCTCGGCAGGCCCCTTGTGCGGCCTAAGCCAGACCGTGGCCCGGTTGTTGTCCTTCTTGGCCCCGTAGAAAGAGACATCCTCGGCCTTGGCATCGAACTGCTTGACCAGGATGTCGCCGTACTTGGCGGTATAGCGGCGGACCGTGCCGGGATGGTCCTCGGTGGGGCAGGGCCACTGAAGGCCGTGCGCCACTTTAAGCCGGGCCCGGGTCATGCCCATGAAATCGTAGGCCGTGCCCTTGGAGGCATGGCGGATTTCATTCCAGACCTCCTCGGAGTTCTTGTGCGGGAAAAGCTTGGCAGCTTCGTCCTTGCGGCCCACTGCCGTGAGGAGCCGACGGCTGAATTCGAGCATCACCTCGAGGTCGGGCCTCGCCTCGGCAGGCGGGTTGATCACCTTTTGCACATACTGGTAGCGGCGCTCCGACTGGCCGAAGGTGCCGTCCTTTTCCACCCACAGCGCCGCAGGCAGGACCAAATCGGCCAGCTCCGAGGTACGGGTGGGGTGATAGGCCTCCGAGACCACCAGAAAGGTATCCTCCCGCCGCATCCCCTTACGGTAGGCATCCACATTGGGCAGGCTCTGGCCGGGGTTGGTGCAGGCGACCCACATCGCCTTGATCTCGCCCTTGCCAAAGGCCTGGAACATCTCCACCGAGGTGAGCCCCGGCTTGGCCTGGATGCGGCCTTTGGGCACGCCCCAGAACGCTTCCATCTCCTCACGGTCCTTGTCGTTGGCAACCATGCGGCCGTAGGGCAGCAGATGGCTCAGCATGCCGCCGTCGCGCACCCCGCCGCAGGCATTGGGCTGGCCGGTGAGGGAGAAGGAGGTCGCGCCCGGCCGGTTGATCTGGCCGGTGAGCAGGTGGAGGTTGTGCATCAGATTGTTGACCCAAACACCGCGGGTCCGCTGGTTGAGGCCCATGCACCAGAGGCTCATGGTGCCCTTGGATTGCGCGAACCAGCGGGCCGCCTTGACGATATCCTCCTTGGGGCAGCCGGTGATCTTTTCCGCTGCCTCGGGGGTGTATTCGTCGAGAAATTTTACATAGTCGTCCCAGGTGGTGCCCTCGACCTTGGGCGGCGGCCCGGCATCGGTCACTTTTTTAAAGACCAGGTGCTTGTCGAGATATTCGGTGCTGTAGAGCTTTTCCTTGACGATGACATGGGCCATGGCGTTCAAGATCGCCAGATCGGTGCCCGGCGTGAAACTCATGTGCAGGTCGGCGATCTTGGCAGACAAGGTCTTGCGCGGGTCCACCATGATGATCTTGACGTTGCGCTTGCGCTGCTCGTTTAATAGCCGGAAGATGACCGGATGCGCCTCGGCCATGTTGGAACCGACGATGAAGAAGCAATCGGCATGGTAGATGTCGTCGTAGGCGCCCATGGGCTCGTCCTTGCCAAAGGTGGAGACGTAGCCCACCGCGGCGGAGGCCATGCACAGCCTGGGGTTGCCGTCGATGTTGTTGGTGCCCAACCCCCCCTTGAAGAGCTTGTTCATCACATAAGACTCTTCGGTGTAGGATTGGCCGGAGCCGTAAAAGGCCACCGAGTTGGGATTGGCCTTGTAGGCGGTCCCGAATTTGGAAACCATGAGGTCCATGGCCTCGTTCCACGAGATGCGGACGAACTTGCCATTTTTGTTCAAGAGCGGGTATTTTGCCCGGTCGGGCGCGGTCATGATCGCGGGCAGGAAATTGCCCTTGAGGCAAAGAAAGCCCTTGTTCCAGTTCTCCTTGTCGCCCTTCACCGCCGTGACCTTGCCGCCCTTGGAGCCGACGTACACCCCGCACCCGGCCCCGCAATAGCGGCAGACCCCCTTGGTCCAGAGATCCACGTCCGCCTCGGTGCCACCCAGCACCTGGCCGGGCAGAGGAAGGTCAAGGCCAAGAGCCGAGGCCGCGGCCATGGCGGCGGAATATTTCATGAGCTGCCGTCTGGTGATCTTCATTGCGCACCTCCTTGCCGGTGGAATCCGCTGTATTGCTTGATGGCCGCCTCGGAAGCAGCGACGGAATGGTTGTCATGGCAGCGGAAACAGGTCCGCGCCTTGGGGTTGCGCGCCTTTTCCACCTCGCGCACCTGGTCGCCGTGGCAGCCCCGGCACCGGGTCAACGCCGGTTTGGGGGCGAAGTTTTTCTCCGGCGAGCCGTGACAGACCACGCATTTTACCCCCATCAGGCCGTGCTTGCCTGCCTCCCAGATCTTTTCCTGGTCGGTGTGGCATTCGGTGCACTCCTGGCCCGCAGCCTCCTTAGGATGTTTTTTGGTCGCGGCTGTGGCCACGGCAGGAACCATGAGCCCCAGCGCCAGGCAGCCGATAAGGAATACCTCGCATCTCTTTCTTCCTGTTTTCGCAATTGCCATGCTCTCCTCCTTTGAAAAAGACTGGTAGTCGAGTCAAAAGAAAAGGGGAGAACGGGCATCACCCGTTCTCCCCTCTGAGACTGCGCCGGATTACTTCTTCTTCATCGCTTCCTTGAGCAGGTCGATCCCCTTCTGGGAAGCGGCGATGGAAGAGGTCAGGCTCTCCCGGGCCAGCCCTGGGTTATGCCAGCCCTCGCTGTTCTCGGCGGTCCACCACTCCCAGAGGACATGGGCGATTTCGTGCTGCTTGCGGGCCTCGGCCAGGGTCGCTTCCGGCACCCCGGCTTTCTGGGCTGCGGCAAAGGTGTCGATCAACTCGCCCAAAGCCGCCTCGGCCTTGCGCATCTTGCCCTTGGTGTAGTTCTGCACCGCCTGGATCTGGTAGAGCTTCTCCTCCACCGTGGATTTGGGATGGCATTTCAGACAGGATTGCTTGACATGGTCCTTGGGCCGCACCACCTGGTGTGAGGTGTACGCCTTGCCTGCGGCGTTCTTCTCCTGGGGCATGTGGCACTGGTGGCACTGCACCCCGGCCTTGTCGTGGACGCTGCCCCAGTAGGTCTCCATCTCCGGATGCTGGAGCTTGACCAGGCTGGCGCCGGTCACCGCGTGCTTGAAGTCGCGGAACTTGAGCTTGTCGTAATGCGCCAGGAGATCCAAGGCGTTTTTCATGGGGAAATGATTGGCGCGGCGGTCGTTCATCCCGACCTTTTCGCCGCCTTCCGGCTCAAAACCCGGATTGCAGTTGTACTCCACATGGCACTGGCCGCACATCAGGACAGAATCCGTCTTGTTGAGAATCCCGATCTTGCGGAACCCACGGAAGTCGATAACCTTGACCTTGCCCTTACCCTTGTCGGCATCATAGGGCCGGGCGCCGTCCCGCTCCACCGCGTCGATGAGGGCGTCGCGGACGATACGCGGCTTGGTGGCATGGGGGTCATGGCACTGGATGCAGCCCACCGGGTTGTTCACGTCCTTGATGAGCTCGTTGACGTCCGAGGTCCGGTCCCACTTGGCCTGCGGGTCCTTGTCGCCCATGTATTTCCATTTGAGGATCAGGTCGGAGGTCTTGCATTGCAGGCACACGGCATTGCCGGCCTTGGCGGTGTAGGGCAAAAATTTACCCGTGTCCTGCAACACGTCCCAGGTCTTGCCCGGTCGGGTCACGCCGTACATATCCTTGAACTGGTAGCGGCCCCCGGCAAAACGATCCACCGAGAGCTGATCCACCACCATGAAGGGATGGGAGCGGGGTTCGTTGTGTTCCTTGGTGAAGCCGTGGGGGGAGAGAAGCTTGTCTTGCATGGGAGAACGACCGGTGGGCGTGCCTTTTTCCTTGCGGGCCTGGGCGTCGAAGTTCACCCGGTTGAAGCTCTTGAATTGATCCTTATGGCAGCCGCCGCAGGTGGCGAGATCAAGATTGGTCGTCGGCTTGGTCGCGGAATTGCCCAGATGGGCGTCCAATTGGGAATGACAGACCGTACAGGCAAGGCCTGCATGCTTCCCGCCCTTTTTCAGCTCCTTGACCTCTTCATGGCAGGAAAAACAGGTGGCCTCATCCACGCCTTTGGCGGGCTTAGCCTTGGTTGCCGCAAAACCTGGGCTTGCCCAGACCATGGTCAGGGCCATCAACGAGCCTATCCATATCCGTTTCTTCATTCTCTGCGCCTCCTCTATGTGGTGATTTCTTGGAAAGAACACACGCCAAGGATACAGAAAGTGTAGCACGGGGTACTTGACTTAGGTCAAGTCATTTCTTTTTTGCGAAAAAAGCTGCGCCCGGCAAAACAAAAAAAGGGGAACCCCATACGGGATTCCCCTTGATACAACATGTTTTCTTGCTGCCGAATTAGAGAATGGCCTTCATGGCCCCCATGTAGGAGCGCAGCTCCGCGCCGATCTCCTCGACCCCGGTGTAGCGAATCGCCTCATTGATCTGCACCAGCTCGATATTGTTCACCCCGTTGTCCTTAACGCTCAGACCCTTGCCGATCACGTCGGTGTCGATCTTCTTCATGAACCCGGCCAGCATGGGCACGGCGGCGTGGGCAAAGAGGTAGCAGCCGTACTCGGCGGTGTCGGAGATGACCACGTTCATCTCGTAGAGTTTTTTTCTGGCGATGGTGTTGGCAATGAGCGGCACCTCGTGCAGCGACTCATAGTAGGCCGACTCGTCTTTAATCCCGGCGGAAACCATGGTGTCGAAGGCCAGCTCGACCCCGGCCTTGACCATGGCCACCATCAGGATGCCGTTGTCGAAGTACTCCTGCTCGCTGATCTTCTTCTTGCCGGAGACGGACTTCTCAAAGGCCGTCTTGCCGGTGGCGGCACGCCATTTGAGGAGGTTCTTATCATTGTTGGCCCAATCCTCCATCATGGTCTTGGAAAAATGCCCGCTCATGATGTCGTCCATGTGCTTGGCAAAGAGCGGGGCCAGGATTTCCTTGAGTTCCTCGGCAAGATAAAAGGCCTTGATCTTGGCCGGATTGGAGAGACGGTCCAGCATGTTGGTGATGCCGCCGTGCTTCAGGGCCTCGGTGATGGTCTCCCAGCCGTACTGGACGAGCTTGGAGGCGTAGCCGCTCTCAATACCTTTTTCGATCATCTTGTCGTAGCAAAGGAGCGACCCGGCTTGGAGCATGCCGCAGAGGATGGTCTGCTCGCCCATCAGGTCGGATTTGACCTCGGCGACAAAGGAGGATTCCAAAACCCCGGCCCGGTCGCCGCCGGTGCCGCAGGCATAGGCCTTGGCCTGCTCCCAGCCCTTGCCCTGGGGGTCGTTGGCGCGGTGTACCGCGATCAGGGTGGGTACGCCGAAGCCACGCTTGTACTCCTCCCGCACCTCGGTGCCCGGAGACTTGGGCGCAACCATGATAACGGTGAGATCCTTGCGGATCTGCATTCCCTCTTCCACGATGTTGAAGCCGTGGGAGTAGGAGAGCGTTGCCCCTTTTTTCATCAGCGGCATGACGGCGGAGACCACCTTGGTGTGCTGCTTGTCCGGGGTGAGATTGATGACCAGATCGGCCTTGGGGATCAGCTTTTCGAAGGTGTCCACGCTAAAGCCGTTGCCGTGCG
>CAYTVV010000065.1:0-14184 GCA_964441875.1 uncultured Desulfurivibrio sp. | reverse complement strand
GCCAGCCTGATTCCCACCCTCTCGGTCATGGAAAACATCCTGCTGCCCTTGAGTTTCGGGCAAAATCCCGCAGGCAGCCGTGATCTTGCCCTGGATATCCTTGCCCAGGTCGGCTTGGCGGACAAGGCCAATGCCTTTCCCTCCCAGCTGTCCGGCGGCCAGCAGCGCCGGGTCGCCATTGCCCGCTCCTTTATCAATTGCCCGGATATTATCCTGGCCGATGAACCCACCGGGGATCTGGATGAAGAAACAGAAAAGGATATCCTGGGCCTGTTTAGAAGATATAATGCACAGGGCACAACCTTTGTGGTGGTAACCCATAACAGCGATCTTGCCGCCACTCAAAAGGGCGCCAGGGTTTTCTCCATGCGGCAGGGCGTTCTTTCCGCACAGGGCGCCTGATATTTTTGAATTCGCCAGCCTGAGCCGACTATAATGTTGAAAAAAATAGCCCCCGTCCTGCTCTGCTTCGTGCTGCTTCTTTTCGCCGCCTGTTCCGGCGGAGATTCGGCCGTAAAGAAACTAAAAATCGGCGATCCGGCCCCTGATTTTTCCGGGACCGATCTGAACGGGCAGCCTCTCTCCCTGGCCGGGTACCAAGGCCAACCGGTCATTCTCCGTTTTTGGTCCACGGATTGCAAATTCTGCCGGGCCGACACCCCGATCTTCAACCAATATTTTGAAAACTACAAGGAAGCAGGGCTGCGGGTGGTCTATATTAACCGGCATTCCGACGAGGCAACAGTGCGCAAGTTCGTGGCGGATCTGGAGATCGGTTTTCCTGTGCTCATCGACAAGGATGGTACGATCTCGACAAGGTACAATATCAAGGTGGAGCCGCAGACCATTATCATCAGCCCGGACCACAAGATTATTGCCGCCATCCTGGGAGGGGTCAGCGAGGCGGAGCTAAAAAGTCTACTGGGCGAACATCTCAGTAAAAATACAGAAAAACGGTAGGTTGCATGGAAATTACAAGTATATCTGTTAAGAAAAGTTGTGTGCGAAAACATACCCTGTTTGTCTGTGCCGCCTTATTTTTTTTGATGGCAACTCCGTTGCTGGCCCAGCCCAACAAAGAGACATCCCCCCAGGAGCGCTGTCCGGTCTGCGGGATGTTTGTGGCCAAATATCCAGACTGGATCACCCAGGTCCGGCTGAACAACGGCACGGTGAAGTTTTTCGACGGGGTCAAGGATATGCTGGCCTTTTCCTTCGATCCGTCTTCCTTCGGCGCACCGGAGCAAAAGGCCCAAGAAATCTGGGTCAAGGATTACTACACCCTTGCCTGGCTCGATGGCCGTTCGGCCTGGTATGTCATCGGCAGTAATGTGTATGGCCCCATGGGCCACGAGTTCATCCCCTTTAGCTCCGCCGCGGCGGCGGAAAATTTCCGCAAGGATCATAACGGGACCAAGGTGGTGCGCTTTGACGAAATAACCGAGCCGTTGGTGCAGTCCATGCGCCACGGCCAGAAGATGCGCTAGCCCATGCGACCCGCTCTTGTTTTTAGCCTGCTCCTCTGCCTGCTGCTGGCCCTTGACGGCGCGCTCTTTATTGATGGCCTGAGCCGACGCAAGGCCGAGGATGCGGCCCTTGCCCAACTGGAGGTGGCCACCAGCGCCCTAGGTCTCACCGATCTGGCCGTGGCCACCGAGGCCCGCTACACCCGGCATCCGGCGGTGAGCGACCCCATGGCCCCCTTTATGGATCATCCCGGGGCCATCGAACATTTTCCCACCGGCGCCTTCTGGCTGCCGCCGCAACGCTGATCGCCATGGCACAAGCAAACCTCGAAAAACAGATCAACATCCTGGACTATGCCCTGTCCTCCCTGTGGCGGCGGCGGATGAAGAGCCTCAGCGTGCTGCTGGTCTTTGCCTCGGTTATTTTCCTGCTCGCCTCCTTCCAGATGGTGACCCAGGCCTTATCCGACAAGGCCAAACAGGTGCTGGCCTACACCCCGGAGATTACCCTGCAAAAAATGTCTGCCGGTCGCCAGGAAGCCATTCCCCTGGCCTACAGAGACAAACTTGCCGGGATCTTCGGCATCCGCAGGGTGGTGCCCCGGATCTGGGGCTATTATTTTGACGAGGTTCTCTTGGCCAATTACACGGTCATGGGCATGGATGTTGACGAGATGCCGGAAGGCGCCCGCCTCGACACGGCCCTGGCCAGCGGGCGGATGCCAGCCCCTGACGAGCAGGGCAGGGTGGTGGTCGGGCATTCCGTAAAAAAGGCCCTGGACCTTGAAGGGCGCACCACCTTCTCCTTCTTCCGGCCCAATCTTTCCCTGAAAGCCTTTACGGTGAGCGGCGAGTTCTCGCGGGACACCGATATCCTGACCAACGACCTCATCGTCATGAATTTGGCCGACGCCCGCGATCTCTTCGGTATCCCCGCAGAAAAGGTCACCGACCTCTGCGTGTACGTGGCCAATCCCAAGGAGATCGACACCATTGCCAGAAAAATCTCCGAGGCCCTGCCTTCGGTGCGGGTGCTGACCCGGCCCCAGATCCAGAAAACCTACCAGGTGGTCTTCGGCTGGCGCAGCGGCTTCGGCTCCATCTGCCTGCTCACGGCCCTGGCAGCCTTTGTCATCCTGGCCTGGGATAAAGCCTCCGGCCTTTCCCCGGAAGAACGGCGGGAGATCGCTATCCTCAAGGTGCTGGGCTGGGAAACCAGCGATATCCTGGCGGTCCGTTTTTGGGAATCGGTGATCGTTTCCGGCCTGGCCTGCCTGGTGGGGATGACCGCAGCCTACATCCATGTGGTCTACTTTGCCGCCTCCCTTTTTAGGCCGGTGCTCATGGGCTGGTCCGTGCTGAGGCCGGACCTGCATCTTTTGCCCAGGATGGCGGCGGGGGACATCCTGCTGATCCTGGCTTTCACCGTGATTCCCTATCTCGCGGCCACGGTGATTCCGGCCTGGCGCAGCGCCACGGTTCCTGCTGATTCGGCGCTGGGGGGCTGAGGCGATGCTGATCGAACTTTCCGGAGTGAGCAAGATTTACAACCAGGGCCGGGCCAACGAGGTTCGGGCCCTGACCGACATCGACCTTGGCGTGGAGCAGGGGAGCATGGTCTGCCTCAAGGGGCCGAGCGGCTCGGGCAAGAGCACCCTGCTCGCCATCATCGGTTGCATTTTCCCGCCCACCAGCGGCAAGGCCGCCATTGCCGAGAGGCAACTGGCCCGACTGCCGGACCGTTTTCTCACCCTGCACCGACGCGAAACCATCGGCTTTATCTTCCAGCGCTTCAACATTCTCCCGGAGCTTACGGTGCTGGACAACATCACCTTGCCCCTGCTGCCGCTGGGTGTGCCGCCAAAGGAACGCAAGCTCCGGGCGCAAGAACTGCTGGAACGCTTTGGCATCAGCCACCGGGCCCAGTTCCCGGCCGGGCAGATCTCCGGCGGCGAGTTGCAACGGGTGGCCATTGCCAGGGCGCTGATCAATAACCAGCCCATCATCCTGGCCGACGAGCCCACAGCCCATCTCGACACGGTCCTGAGCCGGGAATTCATGGAGATCATGCAGCAGCTCAAGGCTGCGGGCAAGACCATTGTCATCGCCTCCCACGATCCCTTGGTCTTCGAGCATCCGGCCATCGACCGGACCGTGACCGTCAAGGACGGCAGAATCCATGTTCCTTAATCCCTGGAGCCTGGCCCTTACTCTGTGTAGCCTGGTGGTGCTGGTGCTTGGCGCGGTGGCCGGGAAAACAGCGGTGCGGGTCCTGCGTTTCTGGGAGCCGGGCAGCGACAGCAACCAACAGATCCGGCTGGAAAACGAGATCTGGCTTTCTTCCACCCTGGTTGCCTACGGCCTGGGTTTTCAGATCATCACCCTGATCCTTTTCGTCTTGGCGGCGGATCAGTTCTGCCAGGTCATCGTCGGGGCCATGTGCGCCACCGGCGCCCTGCTGGCAAATCCCTACGGCATGCCTGCCCTGCTGGTCAAGCTGTTCGGCGTGTTCTTCTACGGCTTCTGGATTCTCCTGCACCAGTTGGACATCCGCTCGGAGCAGTACCCTCTGGTGCGGATCAAGTACCTAGCCCTACTCCTGCTTTTGCCCATGCTAGTCCTTGATGCCAGCCTGCAAACCCTGTATATCTCCGGGATTAAGCCGGATATCATCACCTCCTGCTGCGCCGTGGTCTTTGGCGACAGCACCGGCGGCGGCACCAATCTCATGACCGGCTATTCGCAACAGGGCTTGCTCATTGCCTTTATCGGTTCCATTGTCGGACTTGCGGCGGTGGGGTGGGGATTGTTGCGGCGGTGGCGCCCTTGGCTGGCGGGGCTCTATACACTGGGCTGGTTTTGGTTTTTCGGGCTTTCCCTGGTGGTGATCACCACGGTGATCTCATCCTATGTCTACGCCATGCCCTACCACAAATGCCCGTTCTGCCTCCTGAAGCCGGAGTATCATTATTTCGGCTTTGCCCTGTATGGCGCCTTGATTCCTGCGGCTTTCTTCGGAGCAAGCGCGGCCATCGCCGGGCTGGTGCGGGGCAAGGTTGGGCTGGCTGGGGTGGTTGATCGCTACCAGCGGTTGGCGGTGAAGCTTTCCCTGATCCTGCTGGTGATTTTTTCAGGGCTGTCGTTCTACCACTATCTCAAATACCTGATCAGCGGCGGGGAAGGATAGGAGGGCTTCCTGTCCTTCTTAGTTCTGGCCGTAACGGGTCAACACGCTTTTGATGCTGTCCCGCAACTTATCAATATTGATCGGCTTGAGCACATATCCCTTGGCTCCGGCGCCGATGGCTTCGATCACCATCTGCTCCTGGCCGTGGGAGGTCACCATGATGATCAGGGCCTGCTTTTGCATGGCAAGAATCTGGCGGGTCGCAGCAATGCCGTCCATGTCCGGCATGGTGATATCCATGGTGATAAGATCCGGGATGGAAAGGCCTTTGTTGGTCATATATTCGATGGTTTCAACCGCCTCCAGGCCGGTCTTGCAGATTTTGCCGACCTCGTAGCCAAGCTGTTCCAGCATGGTCACCAACCGTTTTGCGGTCAGGGCCGAATCGTCCACCACCATGATGCTCGTTTTACTCATTATAGTTTCTCCACATAATTGAGGTTCAGATCAAAAAGTTCCCTGGGGCCGATGAAATGAATGCTCAACATGCCGCTGTCGGTAACGATATCCAACGTGTAAAAGGTTGCCCCCTTGTTGCGGGTAATATTTTTGGCCTCGCTGATAATAATGGGCGGGGAGATGGGAATGATCATGCCCGTGGAGGCCAAGTCGCCCATGGCGTTACCGACGATAATATTGATCAGCTCGGCAACGGTTTCCTCCCGCATCATTTCCTGTTCATCGTCGGCGATTTCCAACCCTTCGGTGCTGGCAAGAAAAACCCGTTCCGTCATCTCCCGGTCGAAACTGAAGGCGATGAGCATGCGGATGTCCGCCTCCACCGACAAAATCGAGGTCAGATGCAGCAATTGCATGCGCTTGACATCCCGCATGTGCACCGTGGTTATCCGCACCGGAATCTTCAGCTCATCTCTCAGATAGCCCACGGTTCGGTCTCCGATGGCCTGTACCAACCGGCTGTGTCTGCCATCCTGGACATCGTTCATTGCTTTTCCTCCATGGCCGCATCATGCGGCGATGACTCAAGATAAGGAAGGATAAATTTGAACCTTGTCCCCTGACCGATGGTCGAGTCCACCTCAATCCTTCCGCCCAGTCTTTCCGTTTCCATGCGGACCGCCGCCAATCCCACGCCGCGGCCTGACAGCTCGCTTACTTCCTCCTTGGTGGAAAACTCGTCTTCAAAAATCAGCAATCGCAGCGCGGCATCATCGAGCGCAGCCGCTTGTTCCGGGGTGAAACGGCCCAAAGCGACACCCTTGCGCCGGATGGCCTCGACATCAAGGCCGCGGCCGTCGTCGTCGATCTCAACCATAATCCGGCCATCCTCAAGAAAAATACGGCAATGGAGATGGCCTTCTTCCTCCTTGCCCTGGTCCAGCCGTTCTTCCGGGCTCTCGATGCCGTGATCCACGGCGTTGCGGAACAGGTGGATCAGCGATTTGGTAAAGGGGCTGTAAATCTCCGGGGCGACCCGTACTCCGCTGTCTTCCACCTCGACGGGGGCCAGTTCCTTTTCCAGCCGCTCGGCCAGGCGCACCGCTGTTTTGGCGTGTCCCGACAATAGGTCGCTAAAGGAGATATAGCGTAAACGCTTGATGAGGCGCAACATCTCCATGGTCTCTTCGGAATCCAAGGCCGGACCTTTGGCCTGCAAGAGCCGGTCGGCCAGACGCTCCAGCATCTCCGTTTGCTCAGGTGTCAGGGAGAGATGGCCCCGCCGGGCAAAGAAGGCGTCACCCAGAGTTTCCTGAAGCACGGCGAGTTCCTGCACCAAGGCTTGATCGGCCAGCTCCTGTTCTTTTTCCAGCAGAGTCCGGTCCGGTTGTTGCTTGGCCAGGTCGCGGCGCAGCCGGTTGAGAGCGGATTCGTATTGATGGAGACGGCGCGGCAGGTGGATGAACTCCAGTTGGCCGAAAAGCCCCTTGAAGGTATGCACCTGGCGGTAAATCTCAGCCAGACCGGCGGCCAATTCCTCATCCGGGGCAGCCAGCAGTCGGGGCAGGGTATTTTTACTGAAGTTTTGGTAATCGTCAAGTACCTCGAACAAGTCGGCTGATTCGGTGGCTGCGGCCACGATGAAGCGCAGGTGAATTTGCTCTTCCGCCACCCGGGCCTCAAGGCGGCGCTGCTCGGTGATATCGGTGATGATCAGCATCAGCCGCACATCGCCCAGCAAGCGATAGGCGATATCCAGGTAACGCTCATTGAGATAGAGTTCCTTGGGCATCAGTGAGAGCAGGATGTCGCGCTGAAATTCGTCGGCGGTGTGCACAATCCGTTCGATATTGCCGCCAAAACGGTTCCGTTCCTCCTCGTCTTCGGGAAAGAGCAGGGCGGCCACGGATTCACCGGCCACCTCCCGTCCGAAAAAGGTCACGCATTCCCGGCTGTATTCCGGTTCGACCGCCAAATCCGGGCTAAAAGAAAGAAAGCCCTGGCCCGAGTTGTTGAGCAGACCGGCCAGACGATCACTCTTTTCAGCCAGTTGACGCCGGGTAATAAGAATATGCCGATACATGGTGGCGATAAGATAGGTGACCAGCAGCACCACGGTGGCAATGGCCGATAAAATGTAAATGAGCTGCCGGGTGCTTTCCTCCGTTCGCTGTAGGAAGGCGGCTTTATCGATGGTCACCCCCAGCACCCCGGCGGTTTCCCCGGTCCGCCAATAAGTATGACAGACGGTGCATTTGTCCTCCACCGGGATACGCTCATAAAAATTGGCCACACGGGGTTCAAACACCTCGGCCCGGTTTTTGGCGTCGAAGCGGAGATTTTTATCCAGAACGTAATGGCATTGAGCGCAGGATTTCCCTTGCACTTGCGCCAAGTGGGCCTGGCCGGAGGCGGAATCGAAACGGCCGACCAGGTGCCAGTCTTTGCGCAGGAACATCCCCCTGGTTTTTTCGTACAGATTGAGGTTGGAGCTGACAAACCCGGCTGCTTGATCATGGACAAGGGGCAGCCCGACCGTAACCGTGCCGGAACGGTAGTTCATCAAGCCCTCGCGGGGATAGAGGGTGGTGGCGGTTACACCTTCCAATTGGGCGATGTTGTCCATCACCAGCTGAAAGGTCTTGCGCTGCCCTTTCTCGATGGAATCACGGGTCTGGGAGACATAACTGGAGAGGATCCCGTGGCCCTGCTCGCGGATGGTGCGATTCATCATCTGCTTCTGGTAGTAATAGAAGATAAACCCCGCCACCACCGAGATCAGCAACAGGCAGGAAAAGGCGATCAAGAGAAAGCGCGGTACCACCCGGTCTGGGTTGGGTTCCCGGTTGCCCGGTTTCGGTTTTTCCATCTCCGGCCTCATCTTACTGTTCGTTTAGGAGTAATCCCTGTCACAGGCGCAAAATTCTCGTAGGTGTGATAGAGCCGGGGACGGGGGAACAGCTCGCCGGCGCAGCCGATGCAGGGGTGACCGGCCCGAACGCAGTTGTTGGTGTTGCCGCAGTAGCCGATGGCGACGCAATCGTTGTAGGTCACCGGCCCTTGGCAGCCCAATTCCAGCAGGCACCCCTCCTCGCCGATGCAGCGGGCGAAATCGCGGGCCTGAAAAGCGGGGTAGCGGGGGCAGCGCTCATGGACCGAATGGGTGAAGAATTGCCGCGGACGCCGCGCATCGTCCAGTTCCGGCAAGCTCTTGCTCTTGATGAAATGCAGCAGGGTGTAAACCAGATGCTCGGGGTGCAGGGGGCAGGCGGGCAGGTTGACCGTTGGGGTCTTGATGGCCCGTTGCTTGAGGAAATCATCAAGGGATGCTGCGCCGGTGAGGGTGCCGGCCATTTTTGAAACGCCGCCAGACGCGGCACAGGTGCCTGCGGCGATACAGAGGGAGGCTTTCGCAGCCAACACATTTACCCATTCTCCTATGGGCCGGTCGGCCATCATGCAGGCATGGGGCATGCCAACGGGGATAGCCCCCTCCATGACCATGATGTACGGCTTGTTTGAGGCAGCAAGTTTGCTCAAGATTTGCGGGACTTGATTCCCGGTGGCCGAAGAGAGATTCGGATGATACTGCAATCGAGTAAAATAGGTGAGAAAATCCAGGATTGATATCTGTTCGACATTAAGAAAAGAGGTGGAGCAGCCGGAACAGCCTGCCCCCTGAAGCCAGACCAAATCTGGCCGATACCAACCGACGGAGGAGGGGTTGGCCTCGGCGGCCAGCAACTCGTCAAAGGAGAGCAGCGGCGCGGCTCCTGCCGCGATCACCACCTGATACATTCTTTGCAGGAACTTGCGTCGATCCAAGGTCATTGTCATTTTAATGTACCGAACAAGCGACGCAGGGATCGGCGGAACGAACGATACGGGCCAATTCCATGGGATTGGCCGGATCAACTATCCGAGTGCCGATCAGCATTTTTTCCACCGCCCCCGGTTGCCCGGTGGCGTCCCGCGGACCCATGTTCCAGGTGGTGGGCATCACCATTTCATAGTTTTTGATCAAGCCCTTATTGTCGATTTCCACCCAGTGGCCTAGGGCGCCGCGCGAAGCCTCGGTAATCCCGATTCCCCGTGCGTTGCGGGGCACTTCTTTTTCTATAAAACCGAGAACTCCCGGCTCGATCTTCTCGACCTGCTCCTTAAGCCGACTGATCAAGAGCGAGACCGTGATATACCGGCTCAAATGACGACCCAGAACCGAATTATAGTCTTTGAGACCGATGCCGAGATCCCGGTTGAGCCGATCTACCAGTTGATTCAGTGCCGGATTGAGGCCGGAGTGGTAGGTGTTTACCACCCGCGCCGCAGCCCCGGTTTCCATGACCTTGCCCCCGTACCGGGGAGCGCGGCCCCAACTGTATTTTCCGTCCTCCCGTTGTTCTTCTTGCTGAAATTCTTGCCAATTGAGGGGTTCAAGGTGGTTTGTCCCCAAGGGCTTGATGCCTGCATTGGGCTTGTTTTTATAGTAGCTGTAGGTGTGATCTTCGGTGATTGCATTCAGGTCGAGGGGGGTATATTTGCCCTCAATGGTCGCGCCTCCGGCAAAGAAATGGTTTTTGCCCGAGGCGTCGGGGAAATAAGGGAAAGAGAGAAAATTGCCGTAGCCGCGCCCTTCCTTGAAATAGCCCGGGAAAGCTTTGCTCACCGCCAGGATATCTTCCCGATAGCAGGTGTGGACAAACCGCTCCACCCTATTCAGCAAGGTACGATATTGGGCCAGATTGCCGATGGTCGGTCGGGTAGTGACCCCGCCGGCCTCAATGGCCACGGGGTGAGGAGATTTACCGCCGAATAGCGCCACCATCTTGTGCAAATCGGCCATAACGGTAAAGGATTCCAGATAATTGCGCACCGCTGAAAGGTTGGCGTCCTTATTCTTTAGGAAATCGGCCTTGTAACGGGGGAGAAAGGGAGCTGCGGGAAAGATCCGTTGGGAACGGGTTTCGTTGCGCACCCAATCCCGCATCGCGGTCAAGCCGGGGTCTGCACCCCGGTACTCCAGCACTGCGGTGACGTCGATAAAATCCAGGGCGCTCAGTTGATAAAAATGAAACAGGCAATCCTGCACCTGATACGCGCCGACAATGAGGTTGCGGAGCAGTTGCCCGTTGGCATTGGGGCGGATGCCCATGGCGTCTTCCAAGGCCAGGGCGGCTGCTTCCGCGTGGGCATACGGACAAACGCCGCAGACCCGCTGGGTCAGCTGCAAGGCGGTGCGGGGATCATAGCCGATGAGCGCTTTTTCGATGCCGCGAAAGAGCATGCCCGAGGTCCGGGCCGAGACAACCACCCCGTTTTCGATCCGGGTCTCGAACTTGAGATGCCCTTCCACCCTGGTCAGGGGATCAACGGTTATCCTGGTTGCGGTCATAGAACGGCCTCCTTGCCGAATCCCACCCGGTTGCGTCCTCTCTCCTTGAGTCATTTCGGCAGATGCGCGAAATAGATGACCGGGAAGACCGTTCCTGGGGAAAATATACCATTATACCTTGCTGCGTCGAGGTTTCGGTGAGGCACGGCACCCGATGCATCATTTAGCAATAATATCAGATTTTGCGTGAAAGCAGGCAAGGTTTTAATCAGCCAAGGATTGCGGCAGACTTTTCTTCCTTTTTATTACGAAGCAAGGACCGTTGGGCGTAATGGGTGATGGCTGCCAACGGCAATGGTTGGCGATGAAACTGCCACGGATTCTGCTGGTGATTTTTTCAGAGCTGTCGTTTTATCACGATCTCAAGTATCTGATCAGCGGCGGGGAAGGGTAGGGGGCTGAAATCAATACGGGAAAGTCAAAAATATCAAATAATCACAAATAATTAGTTAATGAACGAATGAGTTTCTGATTGAAATTATCTTGAAGAGACAAACACATGCTTGCCCCTTCATGCAGATAGTCATCAATGCCTTCCATATAAGTGCTGTTGTCAATGGGGCTGGGGCAACTCAAGCTATTGTAGGTTATGATAATCGGAGTTGTTTGATTTACCGAATCAGTTCTGACGAATTTGATGCCATTCAAAATAAAATTTTGTTTTTTTGCAATGGATTGAATCGTATCTTTGGGAGAGAGCGTTTCATTAATTATTATCAATAAATATTTTGTGGATCTCAAAAGATTGAGCCCCTTAACAAGGTGGGGAATAACTTCGCATTCCTGCTTGAATTTCTTTTCTACAGTACGCTTGATTAAGGCATTCTCAGGTATTTCTTCAAGAATAACTACTTTGTCCGCCATAATATCTCCAATTTCCATCTGTCCGACTTATATTTAAAGACCTGACCCCGAGTTTTCCAGATATGAGGAGGGGAGAGATAGGGTCTGGCTGAAATTAATACTGGATGTCTCGCTTTTTTTTAGGGTGTTGTTCGGTTCTTCGCAAATTGCCGTGGACGGGCATTCACGTAAGCAGCAAAGAGGGAGTCCTTAAATCTGTAATACCGCTCCCTGATCTTCTCGATCTCTGCCCCGTACTCCTCGGTTACGAGTTGGCCCACATACTGGCTTGAGTTATCTACATTGTCATCAAGTGCGATCTTGTAGGCCTCCGTTGTCCACACTTCCCCATCTCTTGATATTTTTGATGCAAGCGCTCGAAGGACGGCTTCGCGCTGTGCGGACGATGCTACCGCCGTCTGATATCGTCCTTCCAGAACTGGGTCAGCGCCGCGCTCTGCAATACTCTTCACAGTCGCGTCTATCTCAGGGTGTGTGATCACCGATAGCTTCTGCTGATAGGCGCTCCTAAGCGCGTACTTCCCAACTAGATGCACCATGTACGGGTGGCCTTGTGCCAGCTCCGCCAACCGTTTAGTCGCGTCTGCGTCGAAAACAATATACTCACCTATGGCTTTCTCCGCGCTCCGAACAATTTCTGCAAGCTCATCGTCAGTCATGGCGGGTAGCCGAACAATGCTTCCAGCGAACAAACGGTCCGTGGATTCATGCTCTTTCATCAATTCTTTGATATCCTGCGCAACGCCAACGAGGCAGAATTTCACCTTCGGAACATTTGTAGCTAGTGATTTCAGGAAAGAAGCAAATCCAGTTGGATCTCGAATTCTGTCAAATTCGTCCACAACAATCAGGATGCCGTGTTTCGCTAGGTTCTGGTTAGCGAGTTCCCGAACGACGTTTGTAAAGACTGTGTCGATACTATGTTGGCCAATTGCCTTCTGTGACTGGGTCTCCGTTTTCTTTTCTGCGTCGAGTGCGACAAAGCCTGCGTTGAATTTCGGTTTATACGCCTCCATTTCGGTTTTCGCTTTAGGTATGTCGTATATCCAATCACGCAAGCAATCTCCATTCGTCAATAGACGCTCAAGCAGGTCCTCGGTTGTCTCGACCGCATCACCGCAGGCGAAGTACATTGTGACGAAGTCATGTCGTTCTGTAGCCGGTAAGTCGAGTTTCTGAAGCAAGGCATTGTCCCCAGTTGCGATGTGGATGACTTGCCGTGCAAGAGATGACTTTCCGATGCCTCGGTTGCCCACAATTGCTAGATTGGCCCCCTCGGCGACAAGGGAATAATAACAGTCACTGACAGCCCTGTGACGTCCAGCGAAACGCTTTGGCGCATCGATTTCCTTTGCTGGCTGAAACGCATTCTCAATTTCCGAGAGTGTAGGTGTTTGCTTTGTCATATTGTCTCCATTATGTCGAAAGGCAATGGTCGAATTCTGTTTCAGGGCAACTATCTACCCGCGCCGATTTTTTCCTCCCGCACCTTGAGGCACTTGCGGCTGTTGTCATCGAATTCCGTGCAGGTTTTCAGGACAAAGGCTTCCTGTTGGGAATAAAAGGTGCATTTGCTTTTGTAGTCGCAGGTGTTGCTGAACGAATCCCAATACTGGCACTCTTCGACACATTCCAGATCGCCATAGCTGTAGGTGGTTTTTTCAAAGAGGCATTTCTTGGTAAAATCGTCCCAGTACTGACACTCACGCAGGGCTATGGGCTGACCAAGGCCAGAAGTCCTGGCCTGCCCCCCTTCGCAGATCACGGTAAGATCCCGGTCGCGGTAAACCTCTCCTTTATTGAGCCGTATCTCTCTGGCCCCGGTGGTTCCAGGAAGGGAAACAAGGAAAATAGTCAACAGGAGCAGTAGGCGCAGATTCATATTCGTCTCCTTTGTATGGGCGGCAACGCAGGCGGGGATAGCTTATTGCTCCAGCTGGCCACAGTTTACTATCATCACCTTTTTCTTCGGTTGGCCGTTGCGCGACCCCATCTCTTCAATTCTCTTTACCACATCCATGCCTTCAATCACCTTGCCGTCGAGCCAGGGCGTTTTGACGGTGGTGATGAAAAACTGGGAACCGTTGGTGTTTGGTCCGGCATTGGCCATGGACAGCATGCCCGGCTCCAGGTGCTTGCGGATGAAATTCTCATCGGCAAAGGTACGGCCGTAGATGGATTTGCCGCCGGTGCCGTCGCTGTTGGTGATATCGCCGCCCTGGAGCATGAACTCGGGAATAATGCGGTGGAAGATGCTGCCCTTGAACCCGAAGCCTTTTTCATGGGTGACCAGCTGCCGAAAATTTTCCGCTGTTTTCGGCACCACATCGGCAAACAGCTCCATCACGATCCGCTCGGTTTTTTGATCACCGATGGCGACATCAAAAAACACCTTGGGATTGGCCGCTGCCGCTGCTTTTTTCGGCGCCGCTAAACCTCCAGCCAGAAACAGACACGCCATTACCAGCCCGCTAATGAACAGTTTTATTCCGTATCCTTTCACTTCTTTCTCCTTGGTAGTAATTGTTCCCCAACGTTCATTCCATTTACAATCGGTTGGCTCAGGCCGGCGCCAGGTCAAAGGCGGCGGAAAAAAGCTTTTTGGTATAGGGGTGAGATGGGTTGGCAAAAAGCTGCGCCGCAGGGCCGGACTCGACAATGCGGCCATTCTGCATCACCGCCACCTCATCGGCCATGGCCTTGATCACCCGCAGGTCGTGGGAGATGAAGAAGTAGGTGATGCCGTGCTTGGCTTGCAGGCTTTTAAGCAGCTCGATGATCTGGGCCTGGATGGTCATGTCCAGGGCGCTGGTGGGCTCGTCCAGCACCAGGAAGCGGGGCTTGAGCACCACGGCCCTGGCAATGGCGATGCGCTG
>CAYTVV010000064.1:0-14423 GCA_964441875.1 uncultured Desulfurivibrio sp. | reverse complement strand
TGGCCTGCGGGGATCATTTTCCTTTACTCCTGTTCTGTTTGCACCAGCGGTCATAAAAAGAAACCCCCAATGGTGCGCAGATCTCACGAGATGCGTTGGGGGTGTTGTTCAACTTTAAGCAGTAATTGTGCATAAATTATCTGATCCGGCAAAGGGCGCAAGCTTTTTTCTTTGTATCACTGGCCAATAGCTCCATGAAAGTCGTCGGTGTCTGCGGGAGGAACACCAAGCGGATGGCAGTCGAAAACCTAACGGAATATTGCTCGAGTATTTGACCATATTCACCAAAAAATTCATAGGGATATGTCATTTTGCTTTCTGAGTTTCAGGTGATATCCCCAGACAGCCGAAAGGGCAGACTCCCAAGAACATAGGCCCCAACCTCAAGTTCCAGATGGTGGCGCCGATCCCATTCCGGGGCTGGGGCGAATCTCCAAATCCAGGTATCACTAGGGGACTCCAGATCCCCCTCCCCCAGAATAACCTCTCGCTCCACCTCGCTTTCGTCCAATCCTCGTACCACCAGGGCGCGGTCGCCAATGAGGAGGCGCACTCCGGGCAGATCCCGCAGCCATTCGAGGTGGCGCAGCGCCGCAGCCAGGCGGAGGTGCAGGGAAATGTCGTTCCGGGGACGTCCTTTCTCTAGCCACTTGGCTGGCAGGTAGCCGAGCTGGGAGGCAAGATTCACGGAGACGGTGAGGTCGCAGGCCGAGGCGAGGTCGGTGGGCAGGGTGGGGGTGGCTTGGCGAAAAAGGTCTATCGCCGCCTCGTTGTCCACCTTGCCAGCTTGCCACAGTTTCTCCACCGCTCCGGTGCAATCGAAATCAAGGCAGGTGATGTTGGGGGCCACGGCCTCGGCCCGGCGACGATTGCGGGGCAGGTGCAGGATATCGGCCAGGATCACCTGCTGGAAACGATCGGCCAGCTCGGCTAGGGGGATGTCGTTGATTAGGCCCCCCCCTAAGATCAGGACGGTGCGGTTCTGTGGGCAGGAATCGGCCGCAGCAAGGATGGCGGCGCGACTACGTATAAGGTGCGGCTCCCAGCTGGCGCGGTTTCGCTGGTAACGGGCTTCAATGGCCAGCTGTTCACGGAGAAAACCCATCCGCCGGAGATACCGGGGGCAGGGAGTGAGCAGGCTTTCCAGCCAGAGACCGATCAGGGACATAATGGTGCGGGGAAATATAGGGATGTCACAGGCAACCTCGTATGCCTTGTATGGGAAACGACTCCCGCCTTGAATCTCACACTAGGCGTTTGGTTGTAAAGTGGATCAGCCGCGATTCAGCGGTTGACAACAATGTTCGCCGTTTCCGAATTTAAATCAAAAACGATCTTAATCTTCCGGCTTCGCAGTTGCTGCATGACCTGACCGATCTTCTCCTCCAGCGTGCCGCCGACCTCCCCCCAATCCGCCCCGTCTCTGGTAACAAATTCCTCGATCACATTCCGCAAGGTTTCCGGGTCGAGCCGCTCGTACGGGACATCGACTCCTTCTTCGCGCAGGCCGATAGGTTTATGCTCTGACACGTTTCACCTCAACAGCACCATGCGTAATGGGAGCAGGGCCAGGTTTTAATTTTGGGAACACTTTACTTAATTGCTGCCAACCAGTTCAAAATTATCCTGAGTTTCAGTCGGTGACAATTTGTCACCGACTGACTTCCTTCCTTGCCCAATCGCCGCTGGATTCCGTGTCTCAGCTAAAACAACAACGCCCGCAGTTACTATCTGCCGAGTAGCCGGACAAATTCCTCCGGCATCCCGATCTCAAAGCTCATTTGCTTGCCACTGTATGGGTGGATGAAGGATATTGACCGGGCATGGAGAGCGAGCCGTTTGCAAACCGGTTCGCCGTTTCCGTATTTTTTGTCCCCTGCCACTGGATGGCCCTTTTCCGCGAAATGCACCCGGATCTGGTGCTTGCGGCCGGTGAGGAGATGGATTTCCACCAGACTGAGCCCTTTGCTCTCTTTTAGCACCTTGTATTCCGTATGGGAGAGCTTGCCCTTGGCAGGGTCCGGGGTTGAGTAGACCTTCTGCGCCGCATTCTCGGCCAGGTAGGAGGTGATCGTTCCCTCCTTGGGGGTTAATCGTCCGTGGACGATGGCCAGATAATGCTTCTCGGTATCCTCCCAATGCTCCTGTAGGTATTGCTTGGCCGGTTCGCTTTTGGCAAAAATCAGGATGCCGGAGGTGTCCTTGTCCAGGCGGTGGACCACATACACCCGGTGGCGCGATTTTGGATCGCCCTTACGGACATAATCATTGAGCAGGTAATGGGCTGTTCTCGACTTTTCCCGGTCGGTGCCGATGGTCAGCAGCCCGGCCGGCTTTGCGACTACGAGAATATCCTTGTCCTCATGGAGGATGGGCAACCCTCGCGGTTGACGCTTCTTGGCCGGCCGGGGGCCGGTGTGCGAATGAGCCGTTGCCGTGGGGCCTTTCCCGGTGTGCGGCTGCTCTTTATGATTTTTCATGAAAGACCACCACCGCCTCCTTGTCTCGGCTCGCTATCTGGTGGGCTACTTTGGCCGGGACCACCTCGTAGCCGGGGCCGAGTTTGACAATGGCCAACTGGCCGCGGCTGAGCTGATCCCCCATCTCCTCGGAGACGAAGATCCGCTTGATCTTGTTCTGTTCGGCAAAGTGGTACGGCTCGCCCCGCCCATCCTGGGGCAGACGATTGGTCTCGATGAGTTGTTTTACCTGGGCTTTTTGTTCCCGCAACCGGGTTTCCTCAAGGCGCTGGAGGTTGAGTTCCCGGTTGCGCTGATCCTTGGCTGCCTGCTCTTCCCGCGCCGTGTTGCTGACCACTGCGGGAGGATTGCCGTCGTTCTGCTTGCGGCTGATCCGTTTTTCGTGTTCGGCCTTCTTGGCCTGTTTTTTGCTGGCCAGCCCAGCCTTGAGAAGCTGCTCTTGTAACGGGTTTGCCATGTGCGTTTCCTTACTCTATGTTTCAGCCGTCGGTGACAGCTGTAGTTTTTCATCCATCTTCGAGCGACTGCTGTGCGGTATTTGACCATATTCGCCAGGGGATGCAAAGTGATATGATGGGGGCGAGGGGCAGGATACCCTTGCTAAAAAAATCAGCCAAACATGATGGAATCGCAATAAGTCGTCACCCCGGCGAAGGCCGGGGTCCAGCTTTAGTGTAACTGTCTGAAAAGACTGGATTCCGGCCTTCGCCGGAATGACGGAATATCGTGATGATCGATGTGTTGCGAGATCGGCAATACATCGAAAGCAAAAAACAATTGGCGCTGTGGCGCAAATATGAATACAAAAGCAACCATGAGCCAACACCAGGAAATAATTGCCCAAGAGCTGAAGATCAAGACCACCCAGGTGGCGGCCGTGGCCACCCTGTTAGCCGACGGGGGCACTGTCCCTTTTATCGCCCGTTACCGGAAAGAGGCCACCGGCCTGCTGGATGAAATCCAGATCACCGCGGTTCGGGATCGGCTGCTGCAACTGGTCGAGTTGGCCAAGCGGCGGCAGGCGATCATTGCCTCTTTAAGTGAACGGGAGTTGCTGGAGCCCAAGTTGCACCAGGCCCTGCTTGCCGCCCCCAACCTGACCATCCTGGAAGATCTCTACCTGCCGCACCGGCCCAAACGCCGAACCAAAAGTATCATTGCCATGGAAAAGGGGCTGGAACCCCTGGCCCAGGCCATCTTCCGGCAGGATCAGACCCCGCTTAATCCTGAAAAATACATCGACCCGGAAAAAGGGGTGGCGAGCGCAGACGAGGCCCTGGCCGGGGCCAGGGACATCATCGCGGAATGGCTCAACGAAGATCCTGCGGCCCGGTCCGCGTTGCGGCAGCTCTTTACCGGTAAGGGCGTGATCATCTCCAGGGTGGTGAAAAAGAACCAGGAGGCGGGCAGCAAGTTTCGCGATTATTTCGAGTGGCAGGAGCCAGCGGCCAAGGCCCCCAGCCATCGCTTGCTCGCCATGCTGCGGGGGGAAAACGAAAAGGTGCTGACCCTGGCAATGCGCCCGCCGGAAGAGGCGGCCATCGAGCTGTTGCGGAAACGATATGTCAAGGGCAGCGGGGTGGCGGCAGAGCAGGTCGATCTTGCCGCGCAGGACAGCTACAAACGGCTCCTTGGTCCGTCGCTGGAAAACGAGCTGCGCACCCATCTTAAAGAGCAGGCGGACCGTGAGGCGATCCGGGTTTTTGTCGACAACCTGCGCGAGCTGTTGCTTGCCTCGCCCTTGGGCCGCAAACGGGTCATGGCCCTGGACCCTGGCTTTCGCACCGGGGCCAAACTGGTCTGCCTGGACGAACAGGGCAAACTCCTGCATAATACCACCATCTACCCGACCCTCTCCGAAGCCCAGAGCCGGGAGGCCGGCAAGATCGTGGCCGAACTGTGCCAGCAATACCGGATAGAGGCCATTGCCATTGGCAACGGCACCGCAGGCAGGGAGACCGAGACCTTTGTGAGGGGTTTGGGATTGTCTGCCGAGATGATCATCACCATGGTGGATGAGAGCGGCGCCTCGATCTACTCCGCCTCGGAAACCGCCCGGCTGGAATTCCCCGACCATGACCTCACGGTGCGCGGCTCGGTGTCCATCGGCCGGAGATTGCAGGACCCCTTGGCCGAGCTGGTGAAGCTGGACCCCAAGGTCATCGGCGTAGGGCAATACCAGCACGATGTCAACCAGGTCGCGTTGAAAAAGAGCCTGGACGATACGGTGGCCAGCTGTGTAAACAGGGTGGGGGTGGAACTGAACACCGCCAGCGCCGAGCTGCTGGCCCATGTTTCCGGCTTGGGTCCGGTGCTGGCTCAAAATATCATCAAGTACCGCAATGAAAACGGCCCGTTTGCCAGCCGGGACAAGCTGCTCAAGGTTCCCCGTCTGGGGGGTAAGGCCTTTGAGCAATGCGCTGGATTTTTACGGATACGGGGGGCGGCTAATCCGTTGGACGCAAGCGGAGTCCACCCCGAGCGGTACCGGATCGTGGAACAGATGGCCAAGGATTGCGGCTGCCGGGTTATGGACCTTATCGAACAGCCGGAGATCCGGGAGAAGATCGAGCTTGGCCGCTATGTCAGCGAGACGGTGGGGCTGCCGACCTTGAACGATATCCTAGGGGAGCTTGCCAAGCCGGGCCGCGACCCGCGCTCGACCTTCACGGAATTTGCTTTCAGCGAAGGGGTGAACAGCATCGCTGACCTGCAACCGGGCATGCGGCTGCCGGGGTTGGTCACCAATGTGACCAAGTTCGGAGCCTTTGTCGATATCGGCGTGCACCAGGACGGGCTGATCCACATCAGCCAGCTGGCCGACCGCTATGTGAAAGAGCCGGGGGAGGTGGTCAAGGTGCGGCAGCAGGTGATGGTCCGGGTGTTGGAGGTTGATCCCCAGCGGAAGAGGATCGCGCTTTCGTTGAAGGAAGGGTGAGCAATGGGCGGGATTGCTCCCTTTGTTTTTTCTGAGTACCCTGCAATCTCAGTAGTAATGAGGATGTGGGTTGTTTGTCTGTTCATTTCTTTGCTTGCCCAAAGAAACGAACCAAAGAAAGAGCCCCCTGTGTCCCTTGTCCCGCCGTTGGCGGGATGCCCTGTGCTCCTCGATGCTGCCGGGGCTTTGCAAACTCGGCTTTCGCCTCAAACAGTGCAAATCCCTTTTCGGCAGCCTCTCCGGTGCTCGGCGGCGGGCCAATGGGATTTTAACTGCGATGGAACAAAAAGCTCTTAACCGAGATTGCTTGGTAACCAGATTGTTTTATATGATGGTGCATGCTGATGACCGAGATGACTGAGACGCAAACAGGGCCACAAGAGATGCCGAACCAATGCGGACTTTTTTTTAGCCTGCTGGAAGATTGCCTGACCGGCAACACCTTTGTCAAACTTGTTCTGGGGAAGTACCATGGCCCGGAAGCGGGGTTGGACCGCGTCTTTGTTCGGCGGCTTACCCTCAAGGATGGGGAGTGCCTTTCCTTTCTCTATCGCTACCAGACCAAGGATGTTACCAAAAATCTGCCTCTGGCGGCGGGGATTGCGACCATCCGCGATGTGTTTGCCGCCGCGTTCAACAATGTGCATCTGCAAACGGTGACCGAGGATATCCAGCTCTCAGTGAACAAGAAGGGCCGGTATACCCTACAGCGGGGCAAGGCAGCGGGCAGGAGTGTCTCCCCCCAGGAGCATGACCGGGAAAAGGAGCGGTTTCTTGATCTTGCCACCCCGTTTTTGAGGGAGCTGGGGGTTACCAGCGCGCAGCACCAGTTGATCCCCTCCATGTCGCGCAAGTGGAAGCAGATCAACAAGTTCATCGAGGTGTTGGACCATGCCATTGTTGCCGCGAAGCTGAAGGGGAAAGAGCGGGTGCGGGTGGTTGATTTCGGCTCGGGCAAGGGCTACCTGACCTTTGCCATGGAGGAGTACCTGCGCGCTGGCCTGGGCCTTACGGCCAAGGTGACGGGGGTGGAATTGCGGGAGGATCTCGTCAGCCTGTGTACCAAGGCGGCCCGGAAGCTGAAGCTCGACGGGCTTTCTTTTGCCCAGGGGGATATCCGCAGCTTTCCGCCGGAGAGTATCGATATCATGATTGCCCTGCACGCCTGTGACATGGCCACGGATTATGCCATCCACTTAGGTATCCGCGCGGGGGCCGGGATCATCATGTGCGCGCCGTGCTGCCACAAGCAGATCCGGCCCCAGATGACAAGCCCCGAGCTGCTCAAGCCCATGCTCAAGCACGGCATCCATCTGGGCCAGGAGGCGGAGATGGTTACCGACTCCCTGCGCGCGCTGCTTTTGGAGGCCTCCGGTTACGAGACCCAGATCTTTGAGTTTGTTTCCCTGGAACACACGAGCAAGAACAAGATGATTCTGGGGGTGAAGGGGGGGGAGGTAAGCAAGCAGGCGGAGCGGCTGGCCCAGATTCGGGAGATCAAGGAGTTTTACGGGATTCGGGAGCATTGCCTGGAGACCCTGTTGCAAGCAGACGGGTTGGGCAAGGCGGGTGAAGAGAAATAATAAAAGGTCGCGGTTCGCGTGCTTAAAATTGGTGCTTCGACAGGCTCAGCACGAGCGGAATATCTATGCGTTAAGACAAAGTCCGTTCACCCTGAGCCCTTCGACTTCGCTCAGGAGAGCCCTGTCGAAGGGTTGTTGTTACGAGCCTATCAGAGTTGATCCTCAGTGAAAAAGGATCGCTCTTTCCGGGACAGACCTGCAAGGAGGAAGCAGTGGGAAAAACAGATTCACTCACCAATCTGCTGAAACTGAATACCGTAGAGATTTCCACAGTCAAGGCGAACAAGATCCTGGTGGCTCTTGGCCTGCTTGCAGAGAAAGAACGGCCCAGCTCGAAATATGCCGGCAAGATGAAAAAGTACAAGGCCCTTACCGAACAGGGGCTTGCGTACGGGGTAAACGTGGAAAACCCCAGCAGTCCGGGCCAGACCACCCCCCATTACTTCAGCGAGACCTTTGCTGCCTTGCTGGCTCTGATCCAGCGGGAAATCAAGTGAGCACCATGAATGGCATGGATCGCAGCGAGATCAAGCCCGGATTGCGGGTGTGCATCGTGCTCAAAGAGGACCAGCGCACAGGCAAACTCACCGAGGGCATAGTGAAAGATATCCTGACCAAATCCCCCACCCATCCCCATGGCATCAAGGTGCGGCTGGAAAGCGGGGCAGTGGGGCGGGTCAAAAAGATGGGAGCATTGTAGATGGCGCAACCGTGGCGAATAGTTGACAGTATTGACACCGACGAGGGGCTGCTCGATTTGCGGCAGCGGGGCGAGACGGATTTTTTGATCACCATCGACAGCCGGGTGCTGATGAACTCCTCGGCTAATATGTCCGAGATCGTTTTGTCGGAGCTGGCCTGTGCGGGTCTGAAGGAGAGCAAGAAGCCCAGGGTGTTGGTGGGCGGCCTGGGCATGGCCTTCACCCTCAAGGCGGCCCTGGATCATCTCCCTGCGGATGCCGAGGTGGTGGTGGCGGAGCTGAACCCGATCATGGTCACCTGGTGCCAGGGGCCCATTGCCCAGCTCACCAACGGGGCGGTGGACGACCCCCGGGTCACGGTGGTGATTTCCGATGTGGCCAAGGTCATTGCCGAGGCGGCGAAAAAGGGTAAGGAGCAGCTGTTTGACGCCATCATCCTCGACCTCTACGAAGGCCCCTATGAGGGGGACCAGGGCCGGGGGGATTATCTCTACGGCAAGAAGGCGCTGGCCTCAAGCCGGGCTGCCTTGAAACCGAACGGGGTGTTTGCTGTGTGGTCCGAAGACCCGGACCAGGCCTTTGAAAAACGGTTGCAGGCGGCGGGGTTCATTGTGAACCGGCAACGCCCGGGCCGAGGCGGGCGCAGGCATGTGGTGTATATCGCCCGGAAGACGGACAAGTGAGGCAAGAGATCTCCGGCATCATTGTCGACCCAGTGGCCCGCCGACAATTTCCCGGCACCCTGGTGATCGACCAGGGTCGGATCGTTGAGATCCTGCCCGACCCTGCGGCCAGAGGCCCCTTTATCCTGCCGGGCTTGATCGATTCCCATATCCATATCGAAAGCTCCATGTTGACCCCGGCCGCCTTTGCGAAAAAGGCGGTGTGCCACGGCACCGTGGCCGTGGTGGCCGACCCCCATGAGATCGCCAATGTCCTTGGGGTTGCCGGAATCGACTTTATGATCGACAGCGCCAACCAAGTGCCGCTGAAATTTTATTTCGGCGCCCCCTCTTGCGTACCGGCCACTGCTTTTGAAAACTCCGGGGCCACCCTTGACGCCCGGGAGGTGGAAGCGCTGCTCAGCCGCGACGACATCTTTTTTCTTGCCGAGATGATGAACTTCCCTGGGGTTATCGGCCACGACCCGGGGGTCATGGCCAAGCTCGCCGCAGCCGCGAAGATGGGCAAAAGGGTGGATGGTCACGCCCCGGGCTTGCGGGGGGATGCGCTGGCCGCCTACGCCCAGGCGGGGATCAGCACGGATCATGAATCGGGCAACTTGGAGGAGTGTTACGAAAAACTGGCCCTGGGTATGCAGATCATGCTGCGTCAGGGCTCAAGCGCCCGGGATTTCGAGGTGTTGCATCCGCTCATCACCAGCCATCCTGGGCAGTGCATGCTCTGTAGCGATGATCTGAAACCGGCTGATCTGGCCCGGGGCCACATCAACCTGCTGGTCAAACAGGGGCTCAGCCTGGGGCATGATCTTTTTGATCTCCTGCAATGCGCCTGCGTCAATCCGGTGCGCCATTATGGACTCAAGGTCGGGCTGTTGCAAAAAGGGGATTGGGCGGATT
This sequence comes from uncultured Desulfurivibrio sp., assembly GCA_964441875.1. Taxonomy (GTDB): domain Bacteria; phylum Desulfobacterota; class Desulfobulbia; order Desulfobulbales; family Desulfurivibrionaceae; genus Thiovibrio. Next base: position 5,141 of record CAYTVV010000064.1, on the reverse strand, counting down.
TCATCATGGTGGACGACCTTGCAAGCATGGAGGTCAGCGGCACCTGGATAGGCGGCGAGATGGTCAGCGATAGGGGGCAAGCCCTCTTTGAGGCTGGGCAGCCCAAGGCGATCAATCATTTCAACGCTCCGCTGCTTACGGTGGGGCAGTTGCAGGTGCAGGCAAGAGGGGCGCGGATCAAGGTCATTGAGGTGACCGACGGCCAGATCGTCACCGGTTGCGGGTTTCACCCCGTACCTCCAGGCAGTACCGTGGTCGCGGCGGACCCGGCTGCGGACCTGTTGAAGATCCTGGTCCAGAACCGCTATGCGCCCGCACCCCCGGCCCTCGGCTTTGTCCGCGGCTTTGGCTTGCAGCGCGGAGCCATGGCCTCTTCCATTGCCCACGACTCCCACAACCTCATCGCCATCGGCAGCAACGACACGGACCTGGTCCGGGCCGTGAACCTGATGGGGGAAAGCGGCGGCGGCATCTGTTTTGTGTGCGGGGAAGAGGAGATGATGATGGCGCTGCCGGTGGCAGGCCTCATGGGGCTAGGGAGTTGCGAAGAAATGGCCAGAGACTACAGCGCCATTGAGCAGCGGGTCAAGGAAAACGGCTGCCGGCTACAGACCCCCTTTATGACCATGGCTTTTTTGGCCTTGCCCGTGATCCCATCGCTGAAGATCACCGATCTGGGACTTTTTGACGTGGAGAGGTTCGAACTGACCGACCTCTTTGTTTAATATCTGCTGATAAAACCGATAACTCTGCACGAGCCCCCATTTCTTTCCCACTATTTCTTGCATCCATCACCCGAACAAAGAGCGGATTTGAGTAGAACCAGAGATCGGCGTAAGCCTTGTTCTGATTGTTTGATCCCGGCAGTTCGTCGATCAGCGGGTTGCACTTTGCGTCTGTTTTTCCCTGCACACCGCAGCCAAGATTGGTCCCGCGCAGGCGGAAGTACATGTCGTGCGAGATTTGCGGCAAGCGGAAGGTGACCGTTCGCCACCCGTTATTTTTGTCGGTTTTCTTCGGAGGCTGCCAGTCTTTGACGGTGAATGAGGCGATCACCCTGGTCGTTTCATTGGTGTCTTTGTCGTAACCAGGGTCCGGGGTTGCGCCGTCGCCAAGCAGTCTGGAAACCTTGCCGGATATCGCACCACCGATCAGATCAATGTGATCCACGGCAACCGTATCACCATGGTTATTTTTGGGCGGACTTCTGAAGCTGATCGTAATCGTTACCTCGCTGCCCGCCAGGGCATGCAGGGTGTCACCCATCTCCGCCTTTTTCTTGCGGGACTGTGCTGTGAACCGCAGTCCACTGATTAGGTCTCCATGCACGATAAAAGAATTGCCTGAGCGCATTCCTTCCAGCAGTTCGAGTTGGGAATATTTTCCATCCCGATTGGTATCGCGGACAAAGGTGTGATTCTTGGTGTATTCCCCGGGCCAGAAATCGTTTTCCGGATTGTGAAAATCGGAGTTGGCAAAGGTGTAGAAGTGTCGCCCTTCGCCGAGCAACGCATCCCAAGTGCCGCCGATTTTAGCGAGCATGAGATCGGCGCCGCCATAGGTGCGGGCTCTATCGCTGATGTCGTTGCCCGCCGCGTCCAGAAAGGGACCCTGGTCGTAATTGCCGCGGGCTGGGGCTTTCTGGTGACCGGGAAAGCCTTCGAAGCCGAAGGCGATATGCGGTGCGGCATTGTTGAGATCCCGGATATCGCTGATGGAATATCCGAGTTGTCTGGAGGGATGGTTGAGCACGCAATAACCGCTTGTTCGGTAATTTTTTTCAAGCCAGGCAACGCCGGCCACCGCCTTGGCGTGGTCATTCTTTGTCCGTTTGTTCTCCTTGGTCAGGAAACCGTCTGTCGTGGCGCCGGTGTCCTTGGCGTCAAACAGGTATTCATGGCGGGCGATTGCCGTGCCGCCCTCCTCAGCCGTATCGATGATGCCGACACTGGCATGTTCGTGTGCTGGGATATTCCATTCATATCCTTGGATGATCAGCTTTCCCGGGTGGGTTGTCCGCGCCTTGCTGATGAGCGGGTAGGAGTATTGCAACAGGGACTGCCAGCGCCACATTTTTCCTGCGGGCGGATTGCCGAGCAAGGTGATGCCGGTGGAGGGCCAGGGCTGGCCGTTGGGGTTGCGGTCATACGCCCCGCCATGTTCGGAGTTGGCGATCCAGTCGAGGTTAAAGCGGAAAGCGCGGGAGAAAACATCTTCCGCTGCAATGCTGCCATCGGTGAGAAAGGTATGGTTATGAAAATCTCCGGCCAGCCAGCGGCCGTTTTCCAGGGCGTTGCCCGGCGGGGCCAGGCACAGGGAGAGGCCGAGGAGTATCAGGCAGGCTGCTGTTTTCTTGGCTGCTTTTCCGCGATGATTTTTCATGGGCTTCTGTTCCGTAATCCGTGGTTGCTTCCCACCCCGAGGGAATGGGGGGAGGTTGTCTCTGCGTATATTGGAAATGAAACAAGAACATAACAAGCGTATGTATACTGTGTGAATATTTGCTTTCTGTAAGGAAATTGTAATGAATTATTTAGGGAAATCAATCTCATGAAAAGATTATCTGTTTTTAATCCGTTTGTAACAATCATCCATTAATACCTAGAAAGGAACAGTGCTATGCAACATCTAATCTCCCATCATGGTGAACAGTATCGCTGCCGAGAAGATGAAGATTTTGCCAGCTCACAGGCTGAAGCGGAGAGGAGGAGTCAACTATCTCCTCGTAGTCTGCGCCATTTCTTGTTTCGGGCTGCTTTCCTCTGGGGCAACATCCCTTGGCGGGGCCGGGGGCGGTGTCGGCCTGGAGCGATCGCGCTGGCCGTCCGGGGATGTCTTGGCTACAAGCCAGAAGATTTCTTTTGTCCATGTCTCCGATGTCCATGCCAACTACAACCCCGTGCGGGGTGGATCAAGCCCGGTGGCGAGGTTGCGCGGATATTTTGAACAGGTGCGAAGGGAGAATCCCTTTACGATTTTTACCAACGCGGGGGACGATTACGAAAAGGGCTCCATAGCCGAGGAGGTTTCCCATGGCTTGGCAACCAGGGAAATAGTACAGGCGATGCATTACGATGTGCGGACCATCGGCAACCACGATTTTGCCTGGGGGGTTGATGAGCTGCTGGCCTTTAGCCGTGATCCCGTTTCAGTCGTCCTTGCTTCCAACACGAAAATGACCAGTGACAATTTCGGTGGCCAAGCCGCGAAGCTCCCGGGTTGGACCGATTATGCCGTGTTGCAGGTGGGCCAGGTGAAAATCGGTTTTTTTGGTCTGGTCTCCAAGCCTTGGAATGAAAAGGATGAACAGTATGATGGCGGATTCTATCCCGGAATGCCGGGGTTGCGCTCGGATTTTGATTATGTGAAAATCACCCGCGAGATCATCGCAAAGCACAGGGGGGAAGTGGATCTGCTGGTTCTGGTCAGCCACCTGGGGATTGAGGAGGATACCCGTCTGGCCAGAGAGACCCAGGGAATCGACTTGATCCTGGGAGGCCATACCCATACCGTGATGCAAGATCCTCTGCTGGTGAATGGCATACCAATTATCCATGTCGGCGCCAGGGCCGAGAGTGTCGGCAGATTCGACCTCGAATATGATCTGCAAAAAAAATGCATCCTCCACAGTGCTTTTTCCCTCATCCCAAATCGCGAGGGGGAAACGCCGGTGGATGAAGCCACTGATCGGGAGGTGAAGAAGATTCTGCACAGTCACCAGGGCGCTCTCTACGACGGCTTCACCCATCTCTATGCCGATCAGAGCAAGGAGGACATGGCCCTGCTCGCCGCTCGCGCCGCCGTGGAGACCCTGGAGGTCGATGCGGCCTTTGTCGGGTTGCACGCGGCGCGCAAGGAGTGGCGGCGAGGAAGTCTGACTAGACAGGAGGTCTTTGATGCCTTTACTGTGGAGCGGGAGCCTGCCGGCACCCCTGGCTTTACCAGCCTGTACAGGGTGAAGATTACCGGCGCGGAGTTGGCGCGGGTAAAAGCCGCCTTGCCGGAATCCGCCTACTGGGGACCAGTGACGCCGAGGCCGGAGGCTATCTATACCATTGCCTTACAGAAGGCGCCGGCGCTCCATCAGCGGGAATATTTCGGCCGCAGGATCGGCCTCTCCGCGCCGGAACCAGCCAAGGAGTTATGGGATGTGCTGGTGCGCTTCGCAAGTGAGCGCAGTGCCGACCGCCTCGCCCTTGATGCCGATGGCCCGGCACTGGGCTATCGGCGTGAGGCTGCATATCAGGGCGATGGGGGAGGATTGTTGGGGCGGGTGGTGGTGGATTAAAGCGGTAAGGATTCTTGGTCAATCAGGCCCAGGCCGAACCTAGCCCTGCATGCGGTAGCCGATGCCGCGCACGGTTTCGATGTATTTGCCCGCCTCGCCCAGCTTTTTTCTCAGCCCGAATACCTGCACGTCCACGGCCCGGGGAGTAATGACGTAGTCGTAGCCCCTCACCCCGTCGATGATCTGCTGGCGGTTGAAGACCCAGCCCGGCCGTCTGGCCAGAAGCTCCAGGATGGAAAATTCGGTAACGGTGAGGGTGATGGCTTCGTCACCAATCAATACCTCGTAGCGGTTGGGGTCGATGGTGATCCCGTGGATGGTGAGCGGCCCGGTTTTCTTGGACCCGCCTCCTTCTTCGCTCAACCCTTCCTTGCGGCGCAGGGCGGCCTTGATCCGGGAGATGAGGATCTTGGGGCTGAAGGGCTTGGTGATGTAATCGTCCGCCCCGAGATCCAGGCCCGCGGCCATGTCGTTTTCCTCGCTCTTGGCGGTGAGCATGACAATGGGCAGGTTCTTGGTCTTTGGGTCCTTGCGCACCAGCTTGCAAATCTCGAAGCCGCTCAAGCCGGGGAGCATGAGGTCCAGAACAATCAGCTCGGGCCTTTCCCGCTTGATGACATTGAGCGCCTGTTCCCCGTTGTCGGCATAGAGCACATGGAACCCGGCCTTGGCCAGGTTGTAGCCCACCAGCTGCTGAATGTTTTCATCGTCTTCCACGACAAGGATGGTTTCTCTGGCCATTGGCTTCCTCCCGCACAGTTTCGGTAAGCTATCGCGTTATATGATGGCGGACAATCTTGCCCTGCGCCATATAAATAATGTCTTCGCAGATATTGGTGCAGTGGTCGGCGAT
>CAYTVV010000063.1:0-15041 GCA_964441875.1 uncultured Desulfurivibrio sp. | reverse complement strand
TCATCCGCCCGCCCAGCGAGGCGGACAGCATCATCCTCCAGGTGACGGTGGGCTGCTCCCATAACCGGTGCACCTTCTGCGGCACTTACAAGGAAGAGCGCTTCCGCATCAAGGATCAAGCAATAGTTGATGCGGACCTTGATTTTGCCGCCCAGTACTGTGGCAGGCAGTCCCGGGTTTTCCTGGCCGATGGCGATGTCCTGGCCCTAAGCCAGCCTCGCCTGGTCGAACTGCTCACCAAGATCAAGCAGCGGCTACCCTGGGTGAACCGGGTCAGCCTTTACGGCAATGCTAAGGCCATCCGCAACAAAAGCGTGGAGCAGCTCCTGGAGCTGAAAGCCCTCGGCTTGCACCGGGTGTACATGGGGTTGGAAAGCGGCTACGATCGGGTTCTTGCTGCCATCGACAAGGGCGCGGATGCCGCGCAGATGATCGAGGCGGGCCAACGGGTGAAGGCGGCCAATCTTTTCCTCTCGGTCACCGCCCTGCTCGGCATCGCCGGAGTCGCGCTCTCCCAGGAGCATGCCAAGGCCACCGGACAGGTTCTCTCCGCCATGGAACCCAACCAGACCGGCATCCTTACCCTAATGCTGCTTGAAAACACCCCGCTCTATCAGCTCAAACAAGCGGGAGAATTCAAACTCCCTAGTCAACACGGCATGTTGACCGAGCTGCGCACCATGGTGGAGCATCTTGACCTAAAAAAAGGCCAGCTCCAGTCCAACCACGCCTCCAATTACCTGGCGATCAACGCCAGAATGCCCCGAGACAAAGAGGCGGTGCTTGCGGCCATCGACCAAGCCCTGGCCGGACACACCCGACTCAAACCCGAATATCTGCGAGCCCTATAATGGATACAATCGAACTGAAAAACCTCACCCTGCTCCAGATGCGCGAATGGGTCAAATCCCAGGGCTGGCCTGCCTTCAGGGCCCAGCAGATCTTTGCCTGGCTTTACCGCACCGGGATCAGCGAATTTTCGCAGATGACCGACATCTCCAAGGAGGTCCGGGCCAAGCTTGCGGAAATCGCCACAATCAGCCGCCTCGCCCCGGCCATGGAGGAGCGCTCCCAGGACGGCAGCGTCAAGTACGGTTTTCGTCTGGCAGACGGGGCAGTCATCGAATCCGTGCTCATCCCCGAGGGGGAGCGCCTGACCCTCTGCGTCTCTTCTCAAGTGGGCTGCGCCATGGGCTGCAACTTCTGCCTCACCGGCACCATGGGTTTTATCCGCAACCTGACCGCCGCCGAGATCGTGGGCCAGGTCCAGGCCATCACCGAGATTGTCCAGGCGCAAGGGAGAAACCGGATCAACAATCTGGTCTTTATGGGCATGGGCGAGCCGCTGGCTAACTTCGACAACCTGATCGACGCCCTCAACATCCTCATGGAACAGACCGGCCTCGATTTCTCCAGCAGGAGGATCACCATCTCCACCTGCGGCATCATCCCAAAACTCAAGGAATTGGGCGAGGCGGTGACGGTGAATCTCGCCATCTCCCTGCACGCGGCGGACGATGAAACCCGCAGCCAGTTGATGCCCATCAACAAGACCTACCCGGTGGACGAGCTATTGGCCGCCTGCCGCGCCTATCCCCTGCCCAGCCGCCGCAAGGTCATGATCGAATACATCATGATCAAGGACCTCAACGATTCCGTGCGCCACGCCAAGCTGCTGATCAAAAAGCTGCACAAATTGAGCTGCAAGGTCAACCTTCTGCCCTACAACGAAAACAAGACCTTCCCCTACCAAAGCCCCGCCCGCGAGCAGGTGGAGCAGTTCCAGCAAACCCTGCGAAATTCCGGCATCACCGCCCTGATCCGCGAATCCCGAGGCGGGGATATCTCCGCAGCCTGCGGCCAGTTGGCAGCAGAGGCGGATGAAGAGGAAGAATAGGCTAAACCACCTCTCCCCTTCTTGCCATTTCAGGTTTTTCCATTGACTTCCCCACCCCGTTGGGCATAACATTCCGATGAATATGTTCTCCCCTCCCTCGACGGGAGGGGATTAAGGGGTGGGTGAAGCTGCCGATAGCGTCAGGCCTGGCAAGTACCCCCGCCCCCTAGCCCCCTCCCGCGAGGGGCGGGGGGATTAATGGCAAAATGAGCACCTAACCAGAAAATACGCACTGCCGGGCTCTTCCGGCCAAAGAAATAAGAACCCAACCAACCCCAAGGAGAATCCCATGAAAAATTTCACCCCTCGCCGTCGCAACCTGCTGGCCCTTGGCCTCATGGCCCTGCTTATCCTTGGAGGCTGCGCAACCTATACCAAGCAGCTTGTTATGCGCTACGATCCCATCACCACCTCCCGCTTCGGGGGCGGCGATCTCTATCTCATCAACGCCGAGTTGCAGCCGCCAACCGCATCTGGGGCCTGGGCCATCGGCAACACCAAGAATGGTGATGGCTTGATGGTCGATACCCTGTGGAGCGGCGTCTCTCCCGCAGGCCTGGTGCAGAGCGCCTTGCAGCGTGAACTTGGCCAGACCGGTTATGCGGTGATCCCGGCCAAGAAAGCCCCGGATATGTACAGCAAGGTGGTTGAGATCACCGAGGCACGGGTGGTTGTAGATCAGATCACCAAGGTTCCCCAGGTTGACGCCGTCTGCACCATCAGCGTTTCCATGACGGTGCTAAAAAACGGCGCCCCGGTGCGCAAGCTCCACTACGAGGCAAAGGGCAGCGATTTGGCGATCAAGGATCGCGACCGTCTGGCCGAAACCATGCTCCGCAATACCATGCAGGATCTGATGAAGCAGGCTATTCCGGATATCGTTGCCAATCTGGAGCAGTAATTTCCGTTTCGTCATCCCGGCGAAGGCCGGGAACCAGAAAAAAAGCTCTGGATTCCGGCCTTCGCCGGAATGACGGACAAAAAATAAGAGACGTTTTTACCCGGTTGCTCTGACTTGACACGGGGGGATAAAGAATGCTTGCACGAGTGAAGGATGGGTTTTTCAAGATCAAGGGCAACCTCACAAGCCTTGATAATCAGCCGATCAGCAAAGCGGCGCTGGTCATCATCCTGTTTCTCGACTTCTTTATCCTCACCTCCATCTTTACTGGTATGGAGCAACATACCAGGCAGCTCGCCTCCCCTGACGATTCCATCCCTTCTTTCTGCCGCGAGGTCGTCATCAACCAGGAATGGAATCCCACCAGCCGGACCGAAAACCTCTCCAACCTCATCATCTCTCACAACAACAGCTATTATCAGCCTGCGGAAACAAAGAAAAACTGGCATCCGACCTGCGCGCCCTACCTTGATCTCTTTGACAAGCTCAAGAACAACAAGGAGCTGGCCGTTGTTTTTGAAGAGCGCAAGAAATTCAACCGTGAGGCCCAAGAGCTTCAGCGCCAGATCAATACGGAAAAAGGGGCCTACGACACTTCCCTCTTGGAAACGATTGCCAAACACGAGGAAGGCCAGGCCAATGTTGACCGGATACAAGAAAACCTCCAGGCAAAAACCGAATCACTGAACACCCTGCGCGGCCAGATCGCGGCACTGGAGCTGGAGATCAACAACAATCCCACCGTGCGTCTGCTTTGGGAGAAGTTGGAAACGCAACAACAAGCTGCCCGCGCACAGTTGCGGGCCGATCTCCAGAATGCCTACTTTTGGTATCCCCTGAAAAAACTGGGGATGCAGATACTCTTTCTCCTGCCGCTCTTTGCAATCTTCTACCTTTGGAACAGCGCCAGCGTCAGAAAAAGCCGAGGCATCCAGACCCTGGTCTCCGCCCACCTGCTCGTTGTTGCGTTCATTCCTATCTTTTTCAAAATCATCGAAACCATCTACGACATCCTGCCAAAAAAACTGCTGCAAAACCTCATCGAGCTGCTGGAATCACTCAAACTCATCGCCATCTGGCATTATCTGGTGATCGCCCTCGCAATCGCTGCGGCGCTTTTTTGCATCTATATCTTTCAACGGAAGATTTTTTCGCGGGAAAAGCTGATGGAGCGGCGGATAATGAAGGGGCAATGCCAGCAGTGCGGGAAGCTGCTCCCCAAGGGATCACTGGCCTGTTCTTTTTGCGGATTCAGCCAATACAAGTCGTGCACCAGTTGCGATAGGCCGACGTTTGTTTTTGGCAAATACTGTAGTCACTGCGGGAAACCTCAATAAAAGCATGGAATACCTAAATAAAGCACTTGAAACAAGTCGCCTGGAATTATTGGATATGGGGTTGCGGGGTAATACGTTACTTCATTTTCGTCCTGGAGCCAAAAGTCTGGAAGTAATCGATGAGCTTTCCTGCGAAGTGTTTCGAATTTTGGTTGCTGAGCAAAAAACCATGTCGTTTATACCAGTGCCTGCATCGTTGGTTGATGAAGATAACAAGGTAGATTATTCGCAACCACTGCCTGATATTTTGGAAGAAATGTATGGCGACAGCCGCCATACTGACACCCGCATGCAAACTAAGCTTGCCGCTGACCCTCTGGATAAAAAGCTGTTGAAAATCAGCACCGAGGCGGAAGCCTACAGCCAAGAACAGGGTGTGGATATTCTTTATCTGGCACTAGGTTTTCTTACTTGGTTTGAAGATCGAAACTCCGACAAACAACGCAAGGCACCCTTGATCCTTGTTCCGGTATCACTAGAACGAGGCAACGCAAAAGAGCGTTTTAAAGTGGTTTATACCCAGGCAGACCTTGGCCCCAACCTAACACTCGCCGCCAAACTTAAGATGGAATTCCAGTTGATGTTACCAGAGTTTGGCGAAGACTTGGACATAGATGCCTATCTGAATGAAGTGAGCGAGTGCACAAAAAATCAACCGCGGTGGCAGGTAAATAAAGATGAAATCGCTATGGGCTTCTTTTCGTTCGGCAAATTTCAGATGTATCAGGATCTGAACCCGGATAATTGGCCTGAGGATAAAAAACCACATCAGCACAGTGTATTACAGGGGCTACTCGGCGGTGGTTTTAATAATGGCAACGACGGCCAGCATATTACACTAGATGATGACTCTACGCCGAACTGCCCGGAATTAACAGAGCTTCACTTTGTAAAAGATGCTGATTCCAGCCAGACCGCAGCGGTAATGTCCGTCAAGCAAGGCTCAAACCTAGTAATTCAAGGGCCACCAGGCACCGGTAAATCGCAGACCATTACCAACATTATTTCAGAGTCCCTCGCAGATGGTAAAACCGTGCTGTTTGTCGCAGAAAAAATGGCAGCTCTGGAGGTGGTCAAGCGCCGTTTAGATGAATGCCATCTTGGTGATTCGGTACTGGAGCTTCACAGCCACAAGAGTAAGAAGCGTATTGTACTGGAAGAGCTAAAACGTACCCTGGAGCTGGGGACACCAGCAGTCGGAGACCGCTCGGCTGAAAAACACCGCCACTCTCGCTTGCGTGAACAGTTGGATGCCTATTGCCGTCAAGTCAATCAGCCTATCTTGGCCTCCGAGATCAGCTATATTGATGCACTGGGCCATCACCTGAAGCTCAAGAAAGAGGCTGGCGAGCATGTGTTGCCGGAATTGGATTTTGCAGCGCTACGGCACTGGAATAAAGCCGCCTTTTCCGAAGCCTGTAGCCATGTGCGTGAAATGGTGGATCACCTTGCCGTCATGGGCACACCAGCGCAGAGTCCGTTTGCGCTTTCTACCTTAGAACACTTTTCACCGGTTGAGCAAAGTCAGGTAGTCACACGTCTGACCAAGACGCAAGAATTGCTTAGTGGCTGCCAAAAAAATGGATGTGCATTGGCGGAAGAGATTGGTTTAAAAAGCCCGGAAAATCTGGCGGATGTCGAAGCCATTTGCCGTGCGGCGAAACGGGCATTGGATGCACCACATCTAAAAGGATTGAAGTTAACTACAGATGACTGGCAGCAACGCCGCGACCAGATTAAAGAGCTGATTAATGCCGGAGCTGAAATGGCAGAGCTGCAAGCCAAGCGCCGTGAACAGTTAATTGACCAGGCTTGGAAAGCGGGTTTATTAAGCACTCGCCAGGCCTGGGCGACGACGGGACGGTGCTGGTGGCGTTTTCTCTCGGGTGAATTTCGCCAGGCTAAACGCATGTTGCAGGGCCTGATGAAAGGCGAGCTACCAGGCGATACTGATGATTGCGTGGCTTTGATTGATGACATTCTGAAATACCAAGCCCTTAGTGAGCAATACGCCACATACGAGCGCTTAGGAGAAAGTTTGTTTGGTGCTCAATGGCAAGGTATACGGAGCGACTGGAAAGTGCTCAAAACGCTCAGTAGTTGGGTGATTGATCTCTACCAGGAAGTAGGCAAGGGAGCGATCCCTGAAGGCTTACTGCTCTTCCTAGAGGGCGGCACAGAATTAGGCGACTGGGAAAATCGGTTAGAAGAACTGAACAAAACTGCTGAGGCGCTGAAACACCTGATTGAAGATGTCAGCCAGCGCCTGGCCAGTCGTATGCCTGGACCAGAAAACCAGAGTATTGATGAGCACTCACTGAAGTCTCTGCAAGTAACGCTCGAACAGTGGCACGGACAAATCGACAGTTTGTACCAGATGACGCGCTATAACTGCTTGCACAAGAAGCTGTGCGCTAATGAGTTGGCGCAGATTGATATGTTAGCCTATAACTGGACCATGCCAGCAGGGTTGTTGCTGACCACACTGAAGAAAGCATGGTACGAAGGGCTAGTAAACCAGGCTTACCGTGAAAACGAAGCGTTGAAGCTATTTGATCGTGTGAGTCATGAAAACATCATCAACGAGTTCAAACGTCTAGATTTCGAACTGTTCAACCACGCTCAGGAGGCTTTGGTGCTTAAACACCACCAGAGCTTGCCGTCGGCCAGTGCCGCCGGAGAGATGGCGATCCTTCGTCGCGAGATGAATAAAAAGCGCCGCCATATCCCGATTCGCCGTTTGATTGCCCAGGCTGGCCGTGCAGTTCAGCAAATTAAGCCGGTCTTTATGATGAGTCCTATGTCGGTGGCTACCTATTTGGAACAGGGCGCTTTGGAGTTTGACCTGGTGGTATTTGATGAGGCCAGTCAGGTGAAGGTGGTGGATGCGCTGGGGCCAATTCTGCGCGGCAAGCAGATTGTGGTGGTTGGAGATACTCGCCAGATGCCACCCACCAATTTCTTTGGCAAGGCGTTCGAGCTCGATGACGAAGATGCCGAAGAAAGCCAAACGGCTGACATCGAAAGTATCCTGAATATGTTTCTATCGCAAGGCGTCCCGGAATCCATGCTACGCTGGCATTACCGCAGTCGTCACGATTCACTCATTACTGTCTCAAATCAGGAATTTTATGACGGTCGCTTAATGATTTTTCCAAGCCCTGGTGTAAATCCTCACGCCAAGGGTTTGAAGTTCCGTCATTTGCCAGAGTCCGTTTATGAACGCGGCAGCTCACGCACTAACCCTATTGAGGCCAGAGCCGTTGCAGAAGCGGTGATGGCTCGCGCCAAAGCATATCCAAATCTCACTCTGGGCGTGGTAGCCTTTTCTACTGCCCAACGCGATTGCATTTTGTTGGAACTAGAACGCTTACGTCGCCAAGACCCAAGCCATGAGGAATTTTTTAAATCCAGTACGCTGGAAGGCTTTTTCGTTAAGAACCTAGAAAATGTCCAAGGTGACGAGCGAGATGTAATATTTATCAGCATCGGCTATGGCCGTATGGCGACAGGCAATGTGACTAAAAATTTCGGGCCTGTAAACCGCGATGGTGGTGAGCGCCGTTTGAATGTATTGATCACCCGTGCCCGTTTAGCAATGGAAGTGTTCTGTAACTTTACGGCCAACGATATGGAAACAAAGAGCGACTCGCCTTTTGGTGTCCGCGCCTTGAAAAATTTTCTGTATTACGCGGAAACAGGAAAGTTAGAAAATCGCCATGAAACTGGCAAAGACACCGACTCGCCATTCGAAGATGAGGTGATCTCGGCGATCCACCAGTTGGGCTATGAGGTTGAGCCTCAAGTGGGATCTGCGGGATTTTACATTGATATTGCGGTGAAAGATCCGCATAAGCTTGGGCGATATATTCTAGCGGTTGAATGTGATGGAGCAAGTTATCACAGTTCGGCAACGGCGCGTGATCGAGATAGATTGCGCCAAAGCGTGCTTGAAGGCTTGGGCTGGCGCTTCCACCGGATATGGAGTACCGACTGGTTCAGAAATCCCTACAAAGAAATCGAGCGTGTAAAGGAGTCCATTGAGAAAGCACTGCGTTTTTACGAAGAGCTTGAAGCCAATGGAGGTTTCGATTCAGAAGAACTCAATGCCTCCTCTTTCGAACCAAATCGTATTGCACGCACTGAGCCCACTGAGTCAGACTGCTTAAAGTCCGATGCGTATATAATGGCCAGCGGCAATTTTGGTATTCCCCAACTTACTGAGATACACGAGTTGCCGCTTGGTCAAGTCACTGAAGCGCTACGTAAGGTTGTAGACATTGAAGGTCCGGTTCACCTTAATGAGGCAGCTAAGCGTTTAGCTGAGTCTGCCGGATTTGCCCGTGTGGGGGCACGAATTCTAGGCCATATTAGCAACGCAGCAGCCTATGGCGAAAGGAATGGCATACTCTTTGTCGAGAATGATTTCCTGTTTGCCGACGACTCAAAACCCCTGAAAGTGCGTGACCGCTCTGAGTTGCCAGCTGCGTCTAAAAAGATCGAGCTGGTATCGACAGAAGAAATTCAAAAAGCACTCATCACAGCTATTAGTGCGGCGTTCAGTCTTTCTGAAGAGGACGCCATTTCAGAAGCCTTGTCGATGATGGGATTTCAACGCTCAACGACCAAAGCTAAGCAACAAGTGAGTTCGGTCTTGCAAAAAATGGCTCAGGAGAAGCAAATAAAATTCGAAAACAAAAAAATTTCTGTGGCGTAACGTAACTACAAACCTATATGGCCTTCTCGGCGAGAGACCCGCTCGGCACAGCCTTCCCCTACCCCGCAATAATCACTGCGACCCACCAGTAGTAGCCAATCGCCTCCGCTGCCTGGTTTCCGTTTCCAACGGCGGCAAAAAAATCGCCAGCAACCCGATACCAGGCAGATACGAGCAGAGGTGATACACGTATCCAAGACTGGTTGCATCGGCAAGATGCCCGAGCACCGCAGCCCCGATCCCTCCCATACCAAAGGCAAAACCAAACGACATCCCGGCCACCATGCCAACCCTGGCAGGGAGCAACTCCTGGGCATAAACCACTATGGCCGGGAAGGCGGAGGCAAGAATCACCCCGATGAACACGCTGAGCACCCCGGTCCAGAACAGGTTGGCATAGGGCAGGGCCAGGGTAAAGGGCAGCACCCCCAGGATCGAGACCCAGATCACCACCTTGCGGCCAAAGCGGTCGCCAATCGGCCCGCCGACCAGGGTGCCGGTTGCCACCGCGCCGAAGAAGGCAAAGAGGTACAACTGTGCGCTCTGCACCGGGAGCTGGAACCTATCCATCAGATAAAAGATGTAGTAGCTGGAGATACTGGCCATGTAGAAAAACTTGGAGAACATCAGGGCCAGCAGCACCGCCAGGGTAAGGGCCACCCTGCCGCGGGGCAGCTCCATCTGGGGCATGGCGGTGCCGGCGCGGGACATGAGCCGCATCAGCCCGTGGCCCTTGTACCAGTGGCCGACCCGGATCAGGAGATAGATGCCCAATAGGGCCGCGAGGGAAAACCAGGCCAGGCTTGTTTGCCCGTGGCGCAAGACGATGAGCGCGGCGAGCAAGGGGCCGATGGCCGAACCGGCATTGCCTCCCACCTGAAACAACGACTGCGCCAAGCCGTGCCGACCCCCAGAGGCCATCCGCGCCACCCGTGAGGATTCGGGATGGAACACCGACGATCCGGTCCCCACCAGGGCAGCGGCCAGCAAGAGCACCGGATAACTCCCGGCCTGAGAAAAGAGCACCAGCCCCGCCAGGGTTAAGCCCATGCCCACGGCAAGGGAATAGGGCCTGGGGTTGCGGTCGATGAAAAAACCGACCATGGGCTGGAGGATCGAGGCCGTGCCCTGGAAGGTGAGGGTGATCATGCCGATCTGGGCAAAGCTCAAGCCGTAGTTGCTCTGGAGCAGCGGATAGATCGCGGACAACAGGGTCTGCATCATGTCGTTGAGCAGATGGCAGACACTGATGATGATCAGGATGATAAAGGCGGTTTTTTCAGCGGGCGGCTGGGCGCTTGCAGCGGGCGAACTCACGTGGCAATCCATAATGGCGGCTTCGTGAATTCCCCCGCTCAAGGCCGCATCAAGAGAGAAGTAACAATATCAACAGATAAAGGGATACGCCATGGGGTTAACGATTATGGCCGTGCCCTTTGTTGTTCCCTTTGCCTTTGCTGTTGCCGCGATCATCATCCCGACCCTCGTCACGGCGGTCATCCCGACGATCATCTTGGCGGTCATCCTGACGATCACGATGCCTTTCCTGATAATACGGAACATACTCACGTTCGTACCAGTCGTCGTGAACAAAGAAGACCCGCTCGCCGCAGGCGTTGTACTCGCGACAGTGCTTGCTCCAATGTTTGGCATGGCCCGGCGGGACGCGCAGATAAATGGGCGGACGGTCCATCGATACCCCACGCTCAACGATGATCGCACGACGGTAGATCAGCCGGGGCTGGGGAAAATCACCGATGTCAATATGGCCATAGAAACCTGGCTGGCCGATGCTTACCGAAACGCCAACGTCGCCGGCGAGTGCCGGGGTGGCGAAAGAGGCAGCGGCTATTGCCGCAGCAATCAGGAAACGTTTCATCTTGGCTCTCCTTGTGTTGGGGTTTTGTAAAAGATGATTATACCATCTTCAAAAAAAAAGAGGACGTTATTGCTTGATTGACGTAAACTCTAACGACATCCTCCCAACGGGAAAACTTCAATACCATCCACCCAATGGAGCATCCGACCATGCCAGTGTTCGACCCTTTTACCCCGATCTTCTGGCAACGCATCTTCGTTGCCCTTCTCTGTGGCGGCATCATCGGCCTGGAGCGCCAGCTGCGCGGCAAACCGGCGGGCATCCGCACCAGCATTTTGATCTGCCTCGGCACCGAGGTTTTTGTCGCCCTGGGCGCCCTGATCACCGAGGGCACGGGCGCTGATCCCAGCCGGGTGGTGGGCCAGGTGGTCACCGGTATCGGCTTTCTTGGCGCGGGCGTCATCATGGCCAAAGAGGGGCTGTTGCAGGGGGTCACCTCCGCAGCGGTGATCTGGATGCTGGCAGCCATCGGTTCGGCCATCGGCCTTGGCTATGAACATGGCGGCGTGGTTCTGGCCGTGCTTACCGTGGGGGTGCTGACCGGGGTCGAGCTTCTGGAAACCAGCTTTATCATGCTGCGCGAAGGGGTGCACCCCCCGCATCTGCCTTTTAGACGGCGGCGCGAAGACGATACCCCAGAGCACAAATAACCTCTTGACCCGGCAATTAAGTAAGTCATGCCCGAATGCTTTAGTCGGGCATCCATACCCCTGGATTCCCGCCTTCGCGGGAATGACGGTTTAGGTATTTAACAGTAGGAAATCCGGAAGCGCTGCTACTTTAGCGACTTACGCTCTTATCCAGCCCCTTCAACGCCCGCGATGCCGTAATTCAATACACCGTTTGCGTCCTGCCCAAATTATGGTTTTCCCCCGCGATGTGATATCGTGAGTAAGCTGCAAAGTCCGTAGCCAAGCAAATGGCAAGGCCGCTCTGTTCAGGCGGCATGCGCCAGATTGCCGGGGAGGTGCGTTTGTGAAAAACCATGTGTGGCGACCACTCTATCTGGTCCTGGGGGCCATCGCCCTTCTTCTGCTGATCAGACATTTTCTCGTTCCCAAAGATTTCGGGGTGCATGGCATAAATTTCACCTACGGCTTCCACCGGGCCGGGAACATCCCGGAGTGGCAGGCAGTGCCGGTCAAATACCGGAGCAGGGAATCCTGCACCGAATGCCACCAGGAAAATGTCGCAGCCAACGCCTCATCAAAACACGCCCCCATCCAGTGCGAAAACTGCCACGGCCCGGCCTTGAATCACCCGGAGAGCCCGGCAAAGCTCACCATCGACACCAGCCGGGACCTCTGCCTGCGTTGCCATGCCGCCCTTGCCACCCCCGGCAGCCAGCGCTCCCGGATCAAGGGCATTGCCCCGGACAGCCACAACCCCGGAATCCCCTGCACAGATTGCCATAATCCCCACAAGCCAGAGCTGGAGGACATGCGATGAAATGCTCCCGCAGGGATTTATTAAAAACGGCGCTCACGGCAACAGCGGCTGCGGCCTTGCCCATTGCCGCCTTCCGTTTTCTGAGCCCAACGGAAGTCAGGGCCGCCGTGGCTGATCCTGCCCTTCGCTGGGGCTTTCTGGTGGACACCGAAAAATGCGTGGGCTGCGGATTCTGCGTCAAGGCCTGCAAGCTGGAAAACGAGGTTCCCTATGACGCGCCGGTCAGCCGCACCTGGGTGGAGCGCTACATCGTCACCAAGGATGGCCAAACGCATATAGATTCGCCCATGGCTGGCCGCGACGGCTTTATCGACCCCGAGGTCCGGGACGAGGCCATCGACCCGGCCGAAATCACCAAGGCCTTTTTCGTGCCCAAGCTCTGCAACCAGTGCGATAACCCGGCCTGCGTGCAGGTGTGCCCGGTGGGCGCCACCTACCAGACCAAGGACGGCGTGGTTCTGGTGGACCGCGACTGGTGCATCGGCTGCGGCTACTGCATCATGGCCTGCCCCTATGGTGTGCGTTTTTTTCATCCGGTTTACAAGGTGGCCGAGAAATGCAATTTCTGCTACCACCGCATCAGCAAAGGGCTAAAGAGCGCCTGCGTGGAGGCCTGCCCGTTCGGGGCCAGGCAGATCGGCAATCTCAAAAACCCCGAAGACCCGGTGACCCGCATCATCATGAGCCAGAGGGTGGCGGTTCTCAAGGACGAATACGGCACCAAACCGCAGGTCTTCTACATCGGCCTGGACAGAAACGTGAGGTGAGACCATGGAACCCATGATCGTGCACGGCCTGGAATGGACCACCAAGGAACTCTTCGTCTATCCCAACGAATTCATTTACTGGTCCATCCAGATTGTCATGTACCCTTACATGACCGGACTGGTGGCTGGGGCCTTCGTGCTCTCCTCGCTGTACCATGTTTTTGATCAGAAGGACCTCAAGGAGCTGGCCCGCTTCTCCCTGGTCTTTTCCCTAGCCCTCCTGCCCACGGCCCTGATGCCGCTGCTCTTTCATCTTCAACAGCCGTTGCGCGGACCCAACGTGATGCTGACCCCCCATTTCACCTCGGCCATCGCCGCCTTCGGCATTGTCTTCTCCACCTACGCCGCCATCGTTTTAAGCGAGATCTGGTTTGTGTACCGGGAGTATTTCGTCGGGCAGACCGTGGCCTTACGCGGCCAGCAAGGCATCGGCATTGCCGCGAAACGGCTGCTCTACCATACTCTCACCCTGGGCGCCTATGATACCAGCGCGCCAGCCCTGGCCAAGGACAAAAAGGCGGTCCGAATCCTGGCAGGGGCAGGCATCCCGGTGGCCTGCTTCCTCCATGGCTACGCCGGTTTTATCTTCGGTTCGGTCAAGGCCAATGCCCTGTGGATGTCGCCGCTCATGCCGGTTATCTTCATCATGTCCGCGGTGGTCTCGGGTATTGCGCTCTGCATGCTGACCTACATCGCCATCATGAAATGGCGGAAATTCCGCGCCGCCCCGGCCAAGGGCATGGGCAACGAATCGGCGCAGGTGCTCGACGGGGTGGCGCTGGAGGATGTCATCGGCAAGGCCTCCCGCTATCTCCTCGGCTTTCTGGTGGCCGCCATCTCGCTGGAGTTGCTCGATCTGGTCTTTCGCGGCTACACGGCCATGAAGTCCTGGGATATTCTCCGTTCCGTCCTCTACCACAAGGATTTTGTCAACATTTTCGTCCTCCAGTATGGCGTCGGCAATCTTCTGCCCTTCGCCCTCCTGACCCTGCCAAGGCTGACCATCCGCCGCACCGTCTTCGCCCTGATCTTCATTCTGTACGGTGTGTTCATGATGCGGTGGAACGTCGTCATCGGCGGGCAGGCCTTCTCCCTCTCCTTTGCCGGATTCATGCAGTATCATCTGCCGATTCTGCCGCACAATCTGGACACTTACAAGGAAGGCCTCCTGGGCGCCCTGACCGTTGCCGCCACGCCCTTTGTTCTCTTCTGGCTCATCAACAAGATCGTTCCCAGCCTGAAGGTTGAGGGGGGCAGGTAAAAGGAATAGGCTTTATTCTCCTGTTCTTTTTCTTTGCTTGCCCAAAGAAAAAGAACGAAAAAGAAAAGGCACCCCGCCACTTGTCCCGCCGTTGGCGGGATACCCTGTGCTCCTCGATGCTGCCGGGAGTTTGCAAACTCGGCTTCGCCTCAAACAGTGCAAACTCCTTTTTCGGCAGCCTCTCCGGTGCTCGGCTGCGCGACAATGGGTTCTTAACTGCCATGAAGCCAAAGACCCTGACGAAAATTGAATGAAACTACTGCGAGATTATCCCTTTTGATCCCCGACTGTTTCTCTGCTACTATTGTTGCAGGCTGCCCGGAAAAATCCGGGTTCCGGCCTGAGCCAAACAGGAGAAACGCCGATGCATGATGTGCTGACCACCTGTGTTTACTGCGGCTGCGGCTGCGGCCTGTATCTGCATGTGGAGGATGGCCAAGTCCGCGGCAGCCAGCCCAGTCGGCACCACCCGGTCTCCCGGGACAATCTCTGCGTCAAGGGTTGGCACATCCACGAATCCGTCAACCATCCCGACCGGCTCACCACCCCGCTGATCCGCAAAGGCGGAGCCCTCACCCCGGCAACCTGGCATGAGGCCCTCGACTTCACCGCCCAGCAACTTGGCCGCATCCGCGACAACCACGGCGGCAACGCCATCGGCGTGCTGGCCTCGGCCAAGTGCACCAACGAAGAAAACTACCTGCTGCAAAAGTTCGCCCGCACCGCGCTGGCCACCAACAACGTGGACCACTGCGCCCGACTCTGACACGCCCCCACGGTGGCAGGTCTTGCCACCACCTTCGGCAGCGGGGCCATGACCAACTCCATCAACG